>JBEIHE010000005.1:0-55913 GCA_040381515.1 Polaromonas sp. | reverse complement strand
GTGGGCTCTGAGGCTGGCGAGTGACCGCGTACACGCCCGCCAAAACCAAGCTTGTCCCCAGCAACACCCAACCCGTTATCGCTTCGTCCAGGACCCAGGCCCCTAAACCCAGGGTCAACATCGGCCCGAACATCCCGACCTGGGAACTCAAGGCCGGCCCGATGCGCTCCACAGCCATCATCATGAGCAAGATGGGCGCCACGGTGCAAGCCACCGCATTGAGCACCGACAGGCCAATCACCTCGACGGGCACGTCAGCGGCCGACAAGGGTTTGAGAATGAGGAACTGCAAGATGCAACACACACAAGCGACCGTCGAGGCCAGTCCGACCAGCCGCAAGGAACCCAGACGCTTGACCAGCTCACCGCTGTAGACCAGATAAATGGCGTAGCTCAGGGCGCTGCCAAAAACCAGCGCGCTGCCCAGGACCACCTCCGGCCCCTGCGAGCCCAGCTCCTGACCAAAAACCACGGCAATACCGGCGTAACTGATCAACAGGCCCGCCACCTGATGCAGACCGACCCGATGCCGATACAGGACCAGCGAAATCAGCAACACCAGGGTCGGGTTGAGATACAGAATGAGTCGCTCCAGCGATGCGGTGATGTACTGCAGCCCCAAAAAATCCAGAAAGCTGGAGAAGTAATAGCCGGTGAATCCAAGAAACAAAACGCCCCGCCACTGACGTCCATCCAGAGGGGCCTTGCCTCGGCCCGCCCACCATGCCATCGCCACAAAAATCGGCAAGGCAAAGAGCATGCGATACATGATGAGTGTGACCGGATCCACCCCATACCGGTAGCCCAGCTTGACGATGATGGCCTTGCCGCTAAAGCCGACCGCTCCAGCGGCGGCCAGGGCCAGCCCCGTACCAAGCCTGGGGGACGGCGCGAGCGAGGAAGCGCTTGCGGGAGAAGTCACCACACCCGCTCAAAAGCCCACGGCCTGACCATCACGCCGGCCGTCACTGGCCACCACATAGCCCTCGACCGACGGATCACCCGCCCGCCAGATGAATTGACCAGCGCCGAAGTCCTGATAGGAATCGTTGATCACATCGAGTTCATGTCCCAAGGCCTGCAAACCGCCGATGGTCTGAGGATTGAGACCGGCTTCGGCATTGATGTTGAGCCCCTGGTTGAATCGCCAACGTGGCGCATCGCAAGCGGCTTGCGGGTTTTGCCCGTAATCAATCATGCGCACCAGGGTTTGCATATGACCCTGGGGCTGCATATTGCCGCCCATCACACCAAAACTCATCACCGGCTGCCCCTGTCGGGTGAGAAAGGCGGGGATGATGGTGTGGAAAGGCCGCCGGCCAGGCGCCACCCGGTTGGCCGCATTCAAGGCAGCCGGGTCGGTGCTGAAGCCGTGGCCACGGTTCTGCAAGCTGACGCCATAAGTGGGTTCCACCACGCCCGAACCGAATCCCATGTAATTGCTTTGAATAAAGCTCACCATCATGCCGCTTTCATCGGCAGCTGTCAGATAGATGGTGCCCCCCTTGACTGGATTGCCGGCTGCAAACCGCTGGGCCCGACGGACATCAATCAGACGGGCTCGGCTGGCCAGATAGGCCTCATCGAGCATCTGATCAGGCGAGATCTCCATGCTGCGCGGATCGGCCACATAACGGTACACGTCAGCAAAAGCGAGCTTCATGGCCTCAATCTGCAGATGCTGCGAGGCCACGCCGTCGACGGGCAGGCTGGCCAAATCAAAGTGCGAGAGGATACCCAGCGCCATCAAGGCCGCAATGCCCTGGCCGTTGGGTGGGATCTCATGCACGGTGTAGCCGCGATAGCTCTTGGCGATAGGCTCGACCCACTCGGGCTGGTAGCCGGCCAGGTCCCGCACGGAGAGGCTGCCCCCATGGTCGGCAGAGAACTTCTCGAGCGCCTGGGCGATTTCGCCTTCGTAGAAGGCCCTTCCCTTGGACTGCGCAATCGCACGCAGGCCTCGCGCAGCAGCAGGGAAACGGAACAGCTCCCCCACCTGCGGCGCGCGGCCCCAGGGCAAAAAGCTCTGGGCAAAGCCGGGCTGCGACTGCAGCTCGGGTGTGGCAGCCGCCCATTTTTGCTGCACCACCACCGGAATGAGGTAGCCGCGCTCGGCCACTTCAATCGCCGGCTCCAGCAAATCCGCAAAGGGCAACTTGCCAAAACGGTCGGACAAAGCCACCCAGGCGGCCACTGCACCGGGCACAGTGACCGAATCCCAGCCGCGCTTGGGAGGTGCCGCCTGCACACCGTACTTGCGCTCAAAGTAAGCAGGGGTCCAAGAGTCCGGAGCCGGACCGGAGGCATTCAGGCCGTGCAGCCGCTTCCCATCCCAAAGGATGCAAAACGCATCAGAGCCCAGGCCATTGCTGACCGGCTCCGTGATAGTGAGGGCTGCCGCCGCCGCAATCGCTGCATCCACCGCATTGCCTCCCTTGAGCAGCATGCGCAGGCCCGCCTGTGCGGCCAGAGGATGCGAGGTCGACACCACATTGCGCGCAAAGAGCGGCAGACGGGTACTCGCGTAAAGGTTATGAAAGTCGAAATTCATGGCATTCATTCGAGCGTGATCTTGCGCTCCTGAATGATCTTCCTCCACTTGGCCGACTCAAGGGCCAGCATGCGGGTGAACTGGTCGGGCGACCCGCCCGCAGGCTCTATGCCCAGCCGGGTCAGCCGGTCGATCGCATCAGGATCGCCGAGCACCTGGCTGGCCGCTACGTTGAGGCGCTGGACGATTTCGGCCGGCAAGCCCCTGGGACCGAAGAGTCCGAACCAGGTGACCGACTCGTAACCGGGCAGGACATCGGAGATGGGCGGCAGATCAGGCGCGAGCGGCGTGCGCTTGGCAGAGGTCACGCCCAGGGCGCGCAATCGTCCATCCTTGACATGCGGCAAGCCGGTGGGCAGGGAATCAAAGAGCACATCGATCTTGCCGCTGACCAGATCGGGAATGGCCAAGGCGGTCCCCCTGTACGGAATATGCAGGACGAACAGATTGGCCTGCGACTTGAACAGCTCGGCCGTCAGATGCACGATGGTGCCGTTGCCGCTGGAGGCGTAATTGAGCCGGCCGGGATTCTTGCGGGCGTGGTCTATCCACTCCTTGACGGTCTTGGCCGGCGAGCTATTGGGCACCAGCATGATGCTCGGTGCATTGCCCAAGTGCGAAATCGGCGTGAAGTCACGCACGGCGTCGTAGGGAATCTTGGGATTGAGATTGGGACCTATGGAATGGGTGCTGCTGGTCGACAGCAAAAGCGTATACCCATCGGCCGGCGCCTTGGCCACGATGTCAGAGCCGAGCGTACCGCCAGCCCCGGGCTTGTTGTCGACCACCACCGGCTGACCCAATCGATCCGAGAGCTTTTGCGAGACGGTGCGGGCAAACAGATCGGTGGCGCCGCCCGGAGGAAACGGAACGACCAGACGAATGGGCTTGCCCGGATAGGTTTGCGCGCTGGCAAAGGAGCTTGCAAACGCGGTCAGCGAGGAGGCCGTGGCCAGGGCCAGAAATTTGCGTTTTTTCATGCCCTCAATTTTGTCAGAGCCAGCCAGCCCGCGCGAGACCGAGGCCGCATCCCCGAGCGCGCCCGTGCGAAATGAAAACGGCCCCCGAAGGAGCCGCCATCAATTTGCGCCCAGGAGGTCAATCCTCGACGAAGGTTTCCTCTCGCTTTTTCTTCACCGAGGGCAAGAGCACAATGACCAGCATCAGCACCGCCATGGCCAGCAGGGTGGCCGACAGCGGCCGGGTGACAAAGACCGACCAGTCTCCACGCGAGAGCAGCAGGGCCCGCCTGAGGTTTTCCTCCATCATCGGCCCCAGAATAAAGCCCAGCAGCAAAGGCGCCGGCTCGCAACCGAGCTTGATGAAGGTATAGCCAATCACCCCAAAGAGCGCGACCATCCAGACGTCCCAGGTGTTGTTGTTGGTGGAGTACACGCCGATCGCACAAAACAGCACGATGGCCGGAAACAAGTAACGATAAGGCACGGTGAGCAACTTGATCCAGATGCCAATCAGCGGCAAATTCAGGATCACCAACATCGCATTACCGAGCCACATCGAAGCAATCAGGCCCCAGAACAGCTGCGGATTGCTGGTCATCACCTGCGGCCCCGGCTGGATGTTGTGAATAGTCATGGCGCCGACCATCAGAGCCATCACCGCATTAGGCGGAATGCCCAAAGTCAGCAGTGGGATGAAGGAGGTCTGCGCACCCGCGTTGTTCGCAGACTCTGGAGCGGCCACACCGCGGATGTTGCCCTGACCGAACGGGACTTCCCCGGGCTTGGTCCCTATCTTCTTCTCCAGGGCATAGGCGGCAAAGGCAGCCAACAAGGCCCCACCGCCGGGCAGAATACCCAGGAAAGAACCCAAGGTGGTCCCGCGCAAAACCGCCGGCGTGATGCGTTTGAAGTCTTCCTTGGTGGGCATCAGGCCCGTGACCTTCGAAGCAAAAATCTCTCGGCTGTGCTCAGGCTGAGACAAGTTGGCGATGATTTCGCCGTAACCAAAAATACCCATGGCCAGCACGACGAAGCCAATGCCATCGGTCAGCTCCGGCACATCAAACGAGAAGCGCGCCACGCCCGAGTTCACGTCGGTACCGACCAAACCCAGAAGCAGGCCCAGCAAGATCATGGCAATGGCCTTGAGCAATGAGCCCGAAGCCAGCACCACTGCACCAATCAGGCCCAACACCATCAAGGCAAAGTACTCGGCCGGGCCGAATTTGAAGGCCACCTCGGTCAGCGGGGGCGCAAATGCAGCCAGAATCAAGGTGCCGACCGAGCCTGCGAAAAACGAGCCGATACCCGCAGAGGCCAGGGCCGGCCCGGCGCGCCCCTTACGCGCCATCTGGTACCCATCAATACAGGTGACCACCGAAGACGATTCACCGGGCAGGTTGACCAGCACCGCCGTGGTGGAACCGCCGTACTGAGCGCCATAGTAGATACCGGCCAACATGATGAGAGCCGAGACAGGGGGCAGCGCATAAGTGGCCGGCAGCAGCATGGCAATGGTGGCCACCGGGCCTATGCCGGGCAGCACCCCAATGAGCGTGCCCAAGACACAGCCGATAAAGGCATAGAGCAGGTTGATAGGCGTAAACGCCACATCGAAACCGAGGGCGAGATTGGCAAAGAGATCCATGGTCTTGCGTCCTTGCTAGGGGTCAAGCAGTGAAATAGGCCGGCCAGACCGGAAACTGCAGGTTGAGCAGTTTGATGAAGGCCAGATAGCTGATCACAGCAAGGGCTGAGGCCAGAACAAGCGTATTGAGAGTTTTCCAACCCGCCTCGGCCATGCTGGCCACGAAGGTCAGGGCATAGATGCCCACGATCAGGCCCAGAGGCTTGAGACCGATCGGGGGAATTCCACCAAGGCAGACACCAAAAATCAGGTTGGCGCCAATGATGTAACACAAGGGTTTCCAGGCCCATTTGCCAATCTTGTCGCCACCCGCCTTCTCGATGACCAGAGCATTGAAGGTGACCACCGCACCCAGGATGGCCAGCAACACGCCGAGCATCAGGGGAAAGTAGCCCGGCCCCATTCGGGCGGCTGTGCCTATGCTGTATTTGGTGGCGCCCCAGGCGAAAGCCGCTCCGACCACCATGAACATCAGCCCAGACGCAAAGTCTTTTTGACTTTTGATACCCACGAACAACTCCTCAAAAAACCAAAACTGGCCGATTTTGCACCGATTGCGCGGCTTGTCATGATGTGGCTTTCACCTAGACGCCCACCGGATCAAAAGCCGGGGGAATCGCCCAGTCGGCTCCGCCAAAGCAGGGGCCATGGCATCGAAGGACGCATTTGCTACACGACCTGAGGGAGGCTGTGATTTGGGGGGAGTAGGAGCGCCGCCCTCGGCGCGATGGTTTTTGTGGGAGCGCCGCCCTCGGCGCGATCGAGCCCGCGGCCCCTAAGAAACCAGGGGCCGAAGCAATCGCAACCATTTGCCGGCCGGCAGTCCCCAGCGCGACTCGATCAGGTGCGCCCTCTGCACCAATACGGAGCGAGGCGGGCGCTGCGGCTCGCGCTGGGCCAGCACGATGGTGTTGCCCTCCCGGGTGGGACTGAAGCACCACAGGCAGGACTCCCCGAAGGCTTGCGACATTCGGGCCACCGAGAGCTCAAATCGGGCATCACGGCCGAAAAGATTGACGGTCATGATGCCCTGATCGGTCAACAGACGGCGGCAATCCCGGTAGAAATCGGCGCTGTCCAGAACAGGGGCTGCGGCCTCATGGTCATACAGGTCGACCTGCAGGGCATCAACCGTTCCCAAGTAAGCCACCTGCTGAATTTCCAGAGCGGCATCGGCCTGCACGATGCGCAGTCGCGCCGATGGCGGCGGCAACTTGAACCAGAGCCGGCAGGCCTGAATCACCCGCTCATTGATCTCGATTGCGGTGGTACGCATGCGCAGACGCCGAGCGCAGAATTTGGTCAGGGACGCCGCCCCCAGACCCAATTGCATGGCCTGTAAAGCGGGCACGCCGGGCGGCTCGTGAAAGAGCAGCCAGGCCATCATGCGCTGCACATATTCGAGCTCGATCGCGAAGGGGTCCTCCATCTGCATGGACCCCTGAATCCACGGTGTGCCCAGGTGAAGATGGCGCACCCGACCGTCTTCAGAAAAATTCACCTCCGGCCCTGGGGCGGGCCGGCTTCTGGATGAAGCTCGCAAAACCATAAATCCGCCCAAAAAATCAATGCGGGGATGCCAGCAGACTCGCAAGCCCAGGCAAGGCCTGCTGAGCATTGTGGCGCAGCTGCTCGGCCAGCTCATCGACCGCCATACCCCTTAGCGCAGCCAGATACGCCCCAATGCGCGGAAGCTCGGCAGGTTCGTTACGCGCCTGAGGCGTACCCTGGCTTCGGTCCTGAGCCGTTCGGTAAATCCACTGAGGGGCGATATCCGGAGCGTCTGTCTCTAGAACCAGGGCCTGCAAGGGCAAATGGGTGGCCAGGCGCTGCAACTGATGGGCACGCGGAAAAGTCAGGGCGCCGCCAAAGCCGAGTTTCAGGCCCAGCTCGATAAAGCCCATCGCCTGCTGCTCACTGCCATTGAAGGCGTGAGCGATGCCGCGCCATCCGCCGGCCGGCGCCAGCTCGCGCAGATGCTTGAGCAGCCGATCCGCGGAACGACGCACATGCACGATCACTGGCAGCTGCAGGCGCCGCGCCAGCTGCAGCTGGGTCCTGTAGATCGACTCCTGATGCGCCCGTAAAGCGGGCGTGGACAACTCTGGCACAAAAAAATCAAGTCCGATCTCACCGAGCGCCAGCAGCAGTGGGTCGTCGCGGTGCGCCATGAGAGCCTGCTCAAGCACGGCCATATCCGCCTGCGTCGTCCGGGCCGCGTGCAGCGGGTGCAGGCCCAGGGCATAGCTGTCGCCCCAGCGGTGGGCCAGTTCGCGCCCCGCGGAAAAACAGGCCGGCGTCACTGCGGGAATGACGCAATGGTCAACGCCGGCCGCGCGGGCCCGCGCTCGAACAGCCGAGGCGTCGCCAGCAAACTCAGCCGCATCAAGATGGCAGTGGGTGTCAATCCATCGCATGGAAGGTTCGTCACGAAAGCAAGCCTGCAACCATGAGCCCGTTCAATCCTGAGCGATGGCGCCGCCCCCGATTCTTGCATCATGCCTGCAGCCGCAGGCAGCGTGCGCACTGACCGGCAGGCCCCAATGCAAATCGGGGCCGAACGTGATACCGTCTGAGACTTCCTCCCAACGGATCATGCGCACTCGATCCGTTCTCCCACCGAGGTGTCCCATGCGCAGGTCGGTTGTCTACAGCAGTTCGCAGGCTCAGCAGAAATCACTCGAGGTCGAGCCGCCCGTGCTGCCCAGCCCCGGGCGGGCAGGCCGGTTCAGGCGCTGGCTGGCCGGTCCGGCCTGGACGGACCCACGCCTGCTCTGGGGCGTGATTGGCTCCTTCGCCCTGGTCACGGCAGGCAGTTTGTTCGCCCTGTTTCAACAGCTGCCGCGCCAACTGACTCAAAAAGATATCGATGGTGCGGTGCTCAAGACCCTGGAGACGGTGCCCTTGCCTTCAAAGGCGGCCAAGGCCTTTGAGGCGATCGCGCCCTCGGTGGTGCGGGTCACCGGCTATGACACCGACAAGAAAACAGGGGAATTGGTGCAACGCAGCGTGGGCACTGGCGTGGTGATCGTCGACAAGGGCATCATCCTGACCAACCTGCATGTGGTGCAGGGTGCCAGCGTCATCCGTATTGAATTTAGCGATGGCCTGGAGACCACCGCCACCGTCACCGGGGCCCAGCCCGAAAACGATCTGGCGGTGCTGCAGGCGCACAAGATCCCCGATGACCTGAACGCAGCCACCCTGCGCTCGACTGCCGACCTGATGCCCGGAGACGAGGTAGTGGCGGTGGGCTTTCCCTTTGGCATCGGACCATCGGCCTCGGCTGGCGTGATCTCGGGGCTGGGCCGCTCCTTTCGCTCGCCCGAGGGACAACAGGAAATGCGCAACCTGATCCAGTTTGATGCAGCAGCCAACCCGGGCAATTCCGGCGGCCCGCTGGTCACCATGGACGGTCAGGTAGTGGGCATCGTGACGGCCATCTACAACCCTTCCCAGCAGCGCACCTTTATCGGCATCGGCTTTGCAGTTCCTATTGAGAGCGCCGCTTCGGCCGTCGGCATCCCCCCCTTCTGAGATTCATCCCGAACGCAGGATTTATCATGAACACCACGCAAGAAGTCAGCCCTGAAACCGCGCAGTTAATGGAGCGCATCCTGTATGAAGTCAAGCGCGTGGTGGTCGGTCAGGACCGCTTCCTTGAACGGGTGATGATCGCCACCCTGGCCCAGGGACACTTGCTCGTCGAGGGCGTGCCGGGCTTGGCCAAGACGCTGACCGTCAAGACCCTGGCAGAGACCCTGCGCGGCCAGTTCAAGCGCATCCAGTTCACGCCCGATCTGGTGCCTGCCGATCTGGTGGGCACCCGGATCTACAACCAGAAGAGCGGCGACTTCAGCACCTCGCTCGGACCCGTGTTCACCAACCTGCTGCTGGCCGATGAAATCAACCGGGCGCCGGCCAAGGTTCAAAGCGCCCTTCTGGAGGTGATGCAGGAGCGTCAGGTGACGATCGCCGGCCACAGCCATCCCGTGCCACGCCCCTTCCTGGTCATGGCCACGCAAAACCCGATCGAAACCGAAGGCACCTACCCGCTGCCCGAGGCGCAGGTCGACCGCTTCATGATGAAGGTGGTGGTGGACTACCCCACGGACGAGGAAGAATATGTCATCGTCGAACGCATGATCGGCCCCAAAGTGGATGTGACTGCAGTGGCCAGCATGGACCAGATTGCCGACCTGCAGCGCCAGTGCCGGCAGGTGTATGTCGATCCCTCCTTGATGCACTATGCGGTTCGTCTGGTCTCGGCCACGCGCCACCCCGAGCGCCACGACCTGGCTGACTTGAAGCCCATGATCACCTTCGGGGCCAGTCCGCGCGCCACCATCGCTCTGACAGAAGGCGCCCGTGCGCTAGCGCTGCTGCGCGGCCGCAGTTACGTGCTACCCGAGGACATGAGCGACCTAGTGCCCGATGTACTGCGCCACCGACTGGTGCTGTCCTACGAAGCGCTGTCCGAAGGCATGAGCAGCGATGCGGTCATAGAACGCATCATGGCCCGCGTCAGCGCGCCGTCCAAGCCGCTTGCACATGAAAAACTGGCTGCGTAACTTGTGGGGCCGGCAGGCGCCGGTATCGGTCCCGCTGGAGGCCAGGCCCATCAGCGACCGTGCCGAGGAGGTGCTCAAGCGGCTCGAATGGACGGTGCTGCGTCGACTCGATGGACTGCTGCAGGGTCACCACAGAACGCTGATGAGGGGCAATGGCCTGGATCTGGCCGATCTGCGCGAATACCAGCACCACGACGATGTGCGGCACATCGACTGGAACCTGACTGCCCGCATGGACCTGCCGCACGTGCGGGTGTACACCGAAGACCGCGAGATGACCGCCTGGTTCCTGCTCGATCTCAGCGCCTCGGTGGACTTTGGTTCAGGGCAGCAGCGCAAAAGCGATCTCGCCCGCGATTTCGTTGTGTCACTGGCGCGGATGCTGACCCGCGAGGGCAACCGCATTGGCGCTCTCCTTTATGGCAGCCAGGTCGACACGGTACTGCCGGCCCGCAGCGGACGCCGGCAGGTGCTGCAGTTGCTCCATCATCTGCAAGCGCGACGCCCACCGGCCCAGCAGAGCCATGCCACGCGCCTGAATCATCTGCTGCAGGCTGGAGCCCAGACCATCCGGCGCCGATCCACCTTGTTTGTGGTCTCAGACTTCATCAGTGAGCCGGGCTGGGAGCGCACACTGGGACTGCTGGCGCAACGACACGATGTCGTGGTGGTGCGGCTGTTTGATCCTCTGGAGCAGCAACTGCCTGACCTGGGCCTGCTGCCCATGCGCGATGCCGAAACCGGCGACTACCTGCTGGTCGACACCCACGACAGGCGGTTTCGCCAGCGCTTTGCCCAGCTGTCCGAACAGAGAGAACAGTCTCTGCGACAGACCCTGGAGCGCAGCGGAGTCGATGCCCTGGAGCTGCGCACCGACGATGACCTGATGGAATCGCTGGTGCGCTTTTGCCGCCTGCGCCAACAGCGGCTGCGCGGCCGCGCCGGCAGTCCAAAGGCCGCGGCCTGACCCCCCCACCCCCATACCCATCAGCCCATGACCTTCCTCTGGCCCGAACTCCTGTGGTCGATGCTGGTGCTGCCGGCCCTGATCTTGTTGTACCTGTGGCTGATGCGCCGCCGAAAAAAACTGGCGGTGCGCTACGCGAGCCTGGCCATGGTGCGCCAGGCCATGGGCGGCTCCTCCTCTTGGCGCAGACACCTACCGGCGCTGCTGTTCTTGCTGGCCATCACCAGCTTGCTGCTGGCCTCGGCCCGGCCCTTTGCCACCATCCGCCTGCCCTCACAACAGGAGACCATTATGCTGGCCATGGATGTCTCGGGCAGCATGCGCGCCACCGACGTCGAACCCAATCGACTGGTCGCGGCGCAAAACGCGGCCAAGGCCTTCCTGAGCGAGCTGCCGCGTCATGTAAAGGTCGGGATTGTGGCCTTTGCCGGGACGGCTTCAGTCGTTCAGCCGGCCACGGTCAACCGCGAGGACCTGGTGACGGCGATCGACAAGTTTCAGATGCAGCGAGGCACCGCGATTGGCAACGGAATCGTGATGTCTTTGGCTGAGCTTTTTCCGGACGCCGACATTGATCTGGCCAGGATGCAATACGGCAGCCGCCCTCAAGGCAGCAGCCTGGACGACAAGGGCAAGTCGGGCAAGAAGGTCTACGAGCCGGTGGCGCCAGGCTCCAATGGATCGGCCGCCATCATCCTGCTCACAGACGGGCAGAGGACCACGGGCGTGGATCCGATGGAGGCAGCCAAGTTGGCAGCCGACTATGGGGTGCGGGTCTACACGGTGGGCATTGGCACGGTCACCGGCGAGACCATCGGCTTTGAGGGCTGGTCGATGCGGGTCCGACTCGATGAAGACACCCTCAAGGCCATCGCTGCCAAGACCCAGGCCGAGTATTTCTACGCGGGCACCGCGCAGGATCTCCAAAAGGTCTACTCCACCCTGAGCTCCAAACTGACGATGCAGAAGAAAGAAACCGAAGTCTCAGGACTGCTGGCCCTGCTGGGAGCTGCCCTGGCCTTGCTGTCAGCAGGCTTGTCCCTGCTTTGGTTCAACCGGATACTCTGAAGGCCCCAGGACCCGACGCGACCCATCTGGCCCCACTAAACCAGCTGTAAGCGCCCCTGCACCAAGCGCAAGCAGCGGTCACAGCGGCGAGCCAGGGATTCATCATGGGTCACCAGCACGAAGGCCATGCCCAGCTCACGGGCTCGCTCCAGCATCAGGTCGAAGACCTTGGAGGCCGAGGCTCGATCCAGATTGCCGGTTGGCTCGTCGGCCAAGACGCAGGCAGGCCGGGTGACCAGTGCGCGGGCCATCGCCACCCGCTGACGCTCACCGCCAGACAGCTCGGCCGGACGGTGCTGCAAGCGTTCGGCCAAGCCCACCTCACCAAGCGCCGCAGCAGCAGTCTTCAGGGCCAGATGACGGTCCTGCCTGCGAATGAGCAAGGGCATGGCCACGTTCTCCACCGCACTGAGCTCGGGTAACAGATGATGAAATTGATAGACGAAACCCAAATGCTCATTGCGCAGGCGGCCCTGCGCCGTTGCGGACAGACCCGAGAAATCCTGACCCTTCAGCAGCACCCGGCCACTGCTTGGCACATCGAGCCCCCCAAGCAAATGCAGCAAAGTACTCTTGCCCGAGCCCGAAGCGCCGACGATGGCCAAGGTCTCGCCAGCCAAGACCTGCAGATCGACTCCGCTGAGCACCTGTACATCCAGGGCGCCTTCGATGAAGCGGCGGGACAGGCCGCGGGCTTCGAGCACAGGCGCCCTGGGCATCGCAGAAAGCGGGTGATGAGGGACCGTGCTACTCATAACGCAAGGCCTGCGCCGGTTTGACCCGGCTGGCTCTCCAACTCGGATACAGGGTGGCAATGAAGGCGAGCACCAGTGCGATCAGGGCCACGGGCACGATATCGGCTGCCTGCGGGTCACTGGGCATACGGCTGATCAGGTAAATGTCGCGCGGCAGAAAACTGGCGCTAAAGAGCTTTTCCAGCGTCGGAACAATGACGTCAATATTGAAGGCCACCAGCAAACCCAGCAGCAGCCCTGCGCCTGTGCCCACCAGACCCACCATCGCGCCCTGAACCATGAACACGCCCATGATGCTGGCCGGGCTGGCTCCTAGCGTCCGCAGGATCGCGATATCGGCGCGCTTGTCCGTGACAGTCATGACAAGCGTGCTGACCAGATTGAAAGCGGCCACCGCAACGATGAGCGTGAGGATGATGAACATCATCCGCTTTTCAAGCTGGACCGCCGCAAACCAGGTGCGGTTCTGGCGCGTCCAGTCGCGCACCATCAGGCCGGCGGGCAAAAGGCCAATGAGGTCCTGCGCGACTTCACGCGCCTGATGCAGATCGCGCAGCTTGACGCGAACCCCGCTCGGCCCTTCGAGGCGAAACAGGCGTTGAGCGTCGGCCTGATGCATCAGGGCCATGCCCGCGTCGTATTCGAAGTGGCCGGAATCGAAGAAACCCACCACCGTCATCTGCTTGAGCCTGGGCACTACACCGGCAGGTGTGACCTGCCCGCCCGGCACGATCAGAGTCAAGGGCTCGCCCACCCGCACGCCGAGCGAACGGGCCAGCTCGGCGCCGAGCACCAGACCAAACTCTCCCGGGCGCAAAGCCTCAATGGCCGATCGCTGCTGCGCCGCCAAATCGCTGACCTGTCCTTCCAGCGCTGGATCGATGCCGCGCAAGATGGCCCCTTTCATGTCTTCGCCCCGAGCCAGCAGAGCCTGAGAGGCAATAAAGGGCGCCGCTCCCACCACGGCAGGATGCTGACGCAGCTGCCCCAGCGTACCCTCCAGATCCATGAGGGCTCCGCCATCGGCGGCATAGACCTCGATATGCGAGATCACGCTCAGCATGCGATCGCGCACTTCCTTCTGGAAACCGTTCATCACGCTAAGCACAATAATGAGCGCCGCCACCCCCAGGGCAATGCCCAGCATCGACACACCAGAGATAAAGGAAATAAAGCCATTGCGCCGGGACGCTCGACCGGCGCGGGTGTAACGCCATCCCAGGGACAGCTCATAAGGCAAGGACATGGCGCAATTGTGGCATCGCCCCTGCGCGGTATCCAACGTGACCGGCGCCAATTCGGGACAATAGGCAGATGTCCGTTCAACTCTCGGAGCTGCTGGGGCTCCATCAAGCACAGGCCGATCAAACAACCCATCTGATCGTGGCCTGGGCCCTGGGCAGCGGACCGGAGGCCGTGCAAGCGCTGGAGGCCTTGCCGGCATCGTCCACCGGCCATCTGCGGGAGCTGCTGCGAGGCATGCGCCTCTGCGAGCGATATGAGGGCACGGCCGAAAGCCTGAACCCGCCTCATGAGCGGGCATGGGGCAAGCAACTCGGTTGGGACCCTCTCCCCGACGGACTGCTGCCCTGGGCGGCGCGCTGCGCGCCGCAGGCCGGATCCCACGCCTGGGCTTGGGTCAGCCTGTGCCACTGGGATGTCGGGCGCGAGCATGCCAGCCTCAGCGATCCGCAATCTCTTGACATCAGCCCAGATGAATCGCAAGCTTTATGGCAAGACATCAGACCCTACTTTGAGTCCGAAGGAATACAACTGCATCCGGCGCGCCCGGGTCACTGGTTGGGCAAGGGCGAGATCTTCAGCCAGCCAAGCGCCTCGCTCGACCGGGTACTGGCACGCAATGTAGACCCTTGGTTGCCGGCAGGACCCGAAGCCCGGCTGCTGCGTCGCCTGCAAAACGAAATGCAGATGCTGCTCTATACCCATCCGGTCAATCAGTCACGAAGTGAACGCGGCCAGCTGCCCATCAACTCGCTGTGGTTCAGCGGCAGTGGACGACTGCCCGAGAGTCACAGCGAACCATCGGGCATACACCTGACGCGGCAACTGGCCTCAGCCGCTTTGACTGCCGATGCGCCTGCGTATGCGCAGGCCTGGGCCCGGCTCGATGAGGCCTTCTTCGCTCCTTTGCTGCGGCGACAGAGCCAGGGGCAAACGGTAGAGCTTACGCTTTGCGGTGAACGCGGGTGGCTGCGGCTGCAAAGCGTCTCAGGCCGAGGGCTGCGTCGACTGGTACAGCGTTGGACCGGACCCACATGGCCTGCTCTGCTCAAGGAGAACTTGTGAACATTACTGTGCGCGATGTGCCCCCCCGAAGCGCATGGGCGCTTGAGCAAGCGGGGGTGCATCCGCTCCTGGCCCGGCTGTTTGCTGCACGCGGCATCGACAGCGCTGCCGACCTGGACGATGACCTCAAGCGCCTGATTGATCCGGCGCAGATGCTCCAAATCCAGCCCGCAGCGCATCTGCTGGCCGATGCCCTGATGAATCAGCGACATCTGTGCATCGTGGCCGACTATGACTGCGATGGTGCAACCGCTTGCGCCGTGGCCATCCGGGGCCTGCACCTGCTTGGCCATCCCCTCAAACAAAGGACCATCAGCTACCTGGTGCCTGACCGGGTCCACGACGGCTACGGCCTGACCCCGGTGATTGCCGAACGGGTCAAGGCCCGTGGTGCCGACGTGCTGATCACAGTGGACAACGGCATCGCAAGCCTGGAAGGGGTGGCGCGGGCACGCGAGCTGGGCCTGCAAGTACTGATCACCGACCACCACCTGCCCGCACAGCAAGAGGGCCGCATCGTATTGCCCGATGCCGATGTCATCGTCAATCCCAACCAGCCCGGCTGCCCCTTCCCGAGCAAGGCGATCGCCGGAGTCGGTGTCATGTTTTACGTGCTGCTGGCCCTGCGCGCCCAATTGCGCGAGCGAGGCCTGTACGCCAGCGCAGACCAGCCCAGACTTGACAGCTTGCTGCCTTTGGTGGCCTTGGGAACTGTGGCCGATGTGGTGCGACTCGATGCCAACAACCGCCGTCTGGTCGCCCAGGGACTGCGCCGCATTCGAGCCGGACAGATGCCCGCCGGCGTCAATGCACTGATGCAGGTGGCCGGACGCAAGGCGAAGACGGCCAGCAGCATGGACTTTGGCTTTGCGCTGGGGCCTCGAATCAACGCCGCCGGCCGCCTGTCGGACATGACCCTGGGCATCGAGTGCCTGCTGACCGATGATCCAGCCAGGGCGCAGGACCTGGCCAGTGAGCTCGACCGGATCAATCGTCAGCGGCGCGACATTGAGGGGCATATGCGAGAGCAGGCCATACGGGCGGCCGATGAAATGAGTGCACAAGCCGATCAGAGCCCGGCCGCCGTGGTCTTGTTCGACCCACAGTTCCACGAGGGAGTGGTGGGTATCGTGGCCTCACGCATCAAGGACCGCCTGCATCGGCCGTGCTTTGTTTTTGCCGCTAGCGCCGCTGAAGGCAAGGCCCACGAGCTCAAGGGCTCGGGCCGATCCATATCCGGCTTTCACTTGCGTGACGCCCTCGACCTGGTGGCCAAGCGACACCCCGGAGTGCTGCTGCGTTTTGGTGGCCATGCGATGGCTGCGGGCTGCACCATCGATGCAGCCCACATCGAGACTTTCAGGGTCGCGCTGGAGCAAGTTGCCCGTGAATGGCTCGATGCGGCCACTCTGACGCGGCAACTGCAGACCGACGGTGCACTGCCCGCGCAGTACCGACGCGCCGATGTCGTGGAGTCGCTGCAGCAGCAGGTATGGGGCCAGGGTTTCGCGGCGCCGACCTTCTGCGAACCGATGCAGGTGGTTTCGCAACGGCTGGTGGGCCAAGGGCATCTTTCTCTCAAACTCAAGCATCAGGGTCAGGATGTCGACGGCATCTGGTTCGGTCGCACCGAGCCCCTGCCAGAGACGGCCAAGCTGGTCTACAGGCTCGACCTGGATGAGTGGCAGGGCCAGCGCCGCGTACGTTTTGTCATCGAGGCCGCCGAGGCCTGAAACCGGGCCGTCCCAACCGCGACGCCAGCCCAGGCCCCCGATCGCTCCCGGCCCGTAAAATCAGGCTGTGAACGCTCGTAACATTCTCAATGCCGACCTGCATTGCCACTCAGTCATCTCCGATGGCACGCTGACCCCCGAAGCGCTGGCCGATCGGGCTCGCCGCGGTGGCGTTCAACTGTGGGCCCTGACCGATCACGATGAAGTGGGCGGTCAGCACCGCGCAGCCGCTGCAGCCCGAGAGCAGGGCATGGGCTATCTCACCGGCACCGAAATTTCGGTCACCTTTGCCGGCGAGACGGTGCATATCGTCGGCCTGGGATTCGACGCCGATGATGAGCGCCTGCGCGAGGGTCTGCGAGCCACGCGCGGCGGGCGCGCCCAGCGCGCCCATGAAATGGCCGAAGGACTGGCACAAGTAGGCATCGCGGGGGCCTATGAGGGCGCCCTGCAATTCGTCGGCAATCCAGACCTGATTTCACGCACGCATTTCGCACGCTTCCTGGTCGACACCGGGATCTGCAAGGACACCAATGAAGTGTTCCGCAAATTCCTCACCGAGGGCAAGCCTGGTTTTGTGCCACACCGGTGGGCCACGCTGAAAAATGCCGTCCAATGGATCACAGAGGCGGGCGGCGTGGCCGTGATCGCTCACCCGGCTCGCTACAAATTCACCCCGAATGAGGAATACGCGCTGTTCACCGAATTCAAGCTCCATGGCGGCCAGGCGGTCGAGGTGATCACGGGCAGCCACAGCACGCAGGAGGCCATCAAGTACGGCGAGATGGCTGTCGAGTTCAATCTGGCGGCCTCGCGCGGCAGTGACTTTCACAGCCCAGACGAGAGCCATACCGATCTGGGCACCCTGCCCTACCTGCCTGGCGAGCTGACCCCGGTTTGGGAGTTGCTGGAAGCCCGGATCCGGTGAAGGCCCCCGGATCATCGCCATCGGCCCTGATTGGCATCGCGCTCACCCTAGGGGCGGTGGCCATGTTTGCGGCTCTGGATACCACCACCAAGGTCATCGTTGGTACCGTGCCTTTGCTGATGGCGATCTGGTTTCGCTATTTTTTCCAAGCAGTTGCCAGCACCCTGGTCATGGTGCCGCGCAAGGGCTGGCGCATCTGGCGCACCCAACGACCAGGCCTGCAGGTGCTGCGCGGCCTGCTGCTGATCGGCAGCAGCCTGGCGGCCTTTGAGGCACTGAGACATGTGTCGGTTTCCGAATTTACCGCCATCGTGTCTCTGAACCCCCTGCTCATCACCGTGGTCGCTGCACTTTTTTTCTCGGAGCGGGTATCGGGTCTGCGCTGGCTGCTGGTCATCGGCGGTTTCTCGGGCGCTTTGCTCATCATCAAGCCCGGTAGTGCTGAGTTTTCGATCACGCTGCTGCTGCCGTTCCTGGTGCTGCTGGGTAACTGCCTGTTCCAGCTCCTGACCAGCCGCATGGTGCGGACCGAGGATCCCCTGACCATGCAGCTCTACACCGGCTGGACCGGCGCCCTCCTGGCTTCTGTGGCCCTGCCCTGGGTCTGGACCGCCCTGAGCCCTGGGCAGTGGGGCCTGATGCTGATCATGGGACTGACGGCCACCGTCGGACACTTCATGCTGATTCTGGCCTACGAGCGCACCGCAGTGGCCACGATGGCCCCTTATATGTACGCGCAGATTGCATTTGCCGTTCTCGGTGGCTGGCTGGTGTTTTCCCACGCCCCTGACCGCTGGTCGCTGATAGGCATGTGCGTGATTGCCGCTTGCGGTGTCAGCGGCGCCTGGCTGACGATGCGTCAGGCGCGCACCGCGCGCGATGCACTGTCGCAGCCGGTCCAGCCGAGCTGACCGCCCATGGCCCAGCTCTTTGAAATCCACCCCGACAACCCCCAGCCCCGACTGCTCAAACGCGCCTGTGAGTTGCTACAGACCGGCGGTGTGCTGGCTGTACCCACCGACTCCGGTTACGCCCTGGTGTGCCACCTGGACGACAAAGCGGCAGCCGACCGGCTGCGGCGTATCCGCGGCGTGGACGAGAGACACCACCTGACCCTGCTGTGCCGTGACCTGAGTGAACTGGCCAGCTATGCACGGGTGGACAACCGACAGTTCCGCCTGCTCAAGCTGGCCACTCCCGGTCCCTACACCTTCATCCTGGAGGCCAGCAAGGAAGTGCCGCGGCGCCTGAGTCACCCCTCGCGCAAGACCATAGGCCTGCGGCTGCCGGCCCATCGCACGCTGCAGGAGTTGCTGGCACAGCACGGCGCTCCACTGCTGGCCACCAGCTTGATTGCGCCAGGCCAGACCGAGGCGCTGGTGGAGGCCGATGAGATTCGGCAAGGACTCGAGCACGAGCTGGCCGCCGTGATCGACGCGGGGGTTTGCACGCGCGAGCCCACCACGGTCATCGATCTGGTGCCCATGGGCAGCGGCCGAGCTGCCGAAGTGATTCGGCTTGGGCAAGGCAGCCTGCAGGCCATCGGTCTGTCCTGAACGCGGTGGGGTCGCCGCGGGACCGAACACGCGCCTCTGAGACAATCGTCAGATGGACTTGGCCGATCTGATCCAGAAGGTGACGCTCTACGCCCTGCCGGTGCTGTTTGCCATCACCGTGCATGAGGCAGCGCATGGCTATGCCGCGCGACATTTTGGCGATCCCACCGCCTGGCAGCTGGGTCGTGTCACTCTCAACCCGATGAGCCATATCGATCTCATCGGCACCGTGCTGATGCCGGTCCTGCTCTACTTTGCCACCGCGGGCCAATTTCTTTTTGGCTACGCCAAGCCAGTGCCGGTGGATTTCGGACGGCTGCGCAAACCCAAGCAGCACATGATTTGGGTTGCATTGGCCGGCCCGGGGGCCAATTTCATACAGGCGCTGCTTTGGGGAATTGCCTTTCATCTGCTCAGTGCCGGCGGCGTGAGCGAACCCTTCTTTATCGAGATGTGCAAGGCCGGCGTACTGGTCAACCTGGTCATGTTTGCCTTCAACCTGTTTCCACTGCCACCGCTTGATGGAGGGCGCATTCTGGTCGGACTGCTGCCCTGGCGCGCTGCGGTGCTGCTCTCGCGCGTGGAGCCCTGGGGCTTTTTCATCGTGCTGGCCCTCGTATTGACGGGCATTGTCAGCAACCTCTGGATGCGTCCGATCATGGGTCTGAGCTATGACGCTCTGGGCCTGATGCTCAAACCCTTGCGCCTGCTGCTCGGCCCCTGACCCCCACCTCGATCCCTCATGAAGCCTTTGCGAGTACTCACCGGCATCACCACTTCGGGCACGCCCCACCTGGGCAACTATGTAGGCGCCATCAGGCCCTCAGTGCAGGCCAGCCTGCGCCCGGAAGTGCAGAGCTTTTACTTCTTGGCCGACTACCACGCCTTGATCAAGGTGGGCGAGCCCGAACGCATACAACGCTCAACCCTGGAAATAGCGGCCACCTGGCTGGCTGCCGGACTCGATCCCGAGACCGTCACCTTCTATCGCCAGTCTGATATTCCTGAGATTCCCGAGCTGACCTGGTTCCTGACCTGTATGGCCGGCAAGGGTCTGCTCAACCGCGCCCACGCCTACAAAGCCCAGGTTGACAAGAATCTGGCGGCGGGGGCTGACCCGGACAACGAAGTCAGCGCCGGTCTTTTCATGTACCCGGTGCTGATGGCCGCCGACATCCTGATGTTCAAGGCCCACCAGGTACCGGTGGGTCGCGATCAAATCCAGCATATTGAAATGGCGCGCGACATGGCGGCCAGCTTCAACCATCTGTACGGGCCGCACCTGGTGCTACCCGAGGCCGCCATTGAAGAGCAAGTGGCCACCTTGCCCGGACTTGACGGACGCAAGATGAGCAAGAGCTATGACAACACCATCGCCCTGTTTGCGCCGGCACCAGAGCTGCGCAAGCAAATTGCATCTTTGGTGACCGATTCGCGCAAACCAGGCGAGCCCAAATCCACTGCCGGCTCGGCGCTGTATGAAATCTACCGAGCCTTTGCCAGCGCAGAGGAAACGCAGGCGATGGAAAAAGCCTATGTCCAAGGCATCGCTTGGGGCGATGCCAAGCAGATGCTGTTCGAGCGGATCGAGCAAGAAATCGCCCCGATGCGCCAAAGCTATGAGCGCTTGATGGGCGATCCCGCTCGGATCGAAGAGATCCTGCGCGCTGGCGCCGACAAGGCCCGTCAAATTGCCACCCCCTTTATGCGGGAACTGCGGCAGGCGGTCGGACTGCGCAGCCTCAGCCAAGGGCCCGCACAGGCCGATCGAAGGGCCACTGCATCCAAAGCCGGCTTGCCGGCACTCAAGCAGTACCGCCATGATGACGGCAAGTTCTACTTCAAGCTGATCGACAGCGACGGCCAGCTGCTTTTGCAGAGTTTGGCCTTTGACTCCCCGCGCCAGGCCGGCGAGCTGGTGGCCCATCTCAAGCAAGGCGACTCGACGATTCTGGAGCGTTATGCCGACCGCTTCGAGCCGCCCCTTGACGCCCAAAAACTTGCCCAGGCCCTGCTGCTTCTGCGCCAGGCCTCAGAGACCGCCGGCCACTGAGCCCACGAAGCGAGCCTGACAGGCGCGCCAGGACAGCTGGACGGGGCCCTCATGGCCTAAGCGCGATCCGCTCAAATCGTCAATCATCGTTAAAATAAGAAAAATTCTTCTAACGAGCGGCAGGCCATGAATCAAAAAGCCATCATCTTCGTGATCGATGACCATCCTCTATGGAGAGAGGCGCTGGTCATGTTGATCCGTCGCATCGGCAGTCAAGTCCAGGTGATTGAGCTCGACCGGATCGCGGCCGTCGCCCCCGCGCTCTCGCTGCACGGCAAGCCCGACCTGATTTGTCTGGATCTCAAGCTGCCTGACGCGCACGGGGTGTCGGGCGTGCGCGAACTCAAATCCCAGATGCCCGATACAGCGGTGATGGTCCTGTCGGCCTTTTCAGCAGAGGACTATGCAGATCTGTCCATCGAGGCGGGTGCCCAAAGTTATCTGCCCAAGACGGCAGGGGCCACGCAAATCATCAACCAGGTGCGCGCCCTGCTAAGCCCCTCAGATGAGGAGCCGAGCCAGCCCCCTCAGAAGCTATCCAAACGCCAGAAGCAGCTGCTGATCATGATCGATCGAGGCATGAGCAATCGCGATATTGCCGTCGAACTCGGGATCAGTGAACACACCGTCAAGGTGCATCTGTGGCGACTGTTTCGCCGCTTGGACGTCAAAAGCCGCTCGCAAGCGGGCCATCTGGCCCGACTACAGGGATGGGTCTGAACCAGAGGCCCTGCCGCGCACCCGGCCGCCTCTTAACCGGCCACTCGCTCAGAAACCGCTCCGAACCGCCTGTCCTTGCCGGCAAACCAAGCCAGCGCACGGTCGAGTTCGCGCGGGGAAAAGTCGGGCCACAACACCTCTGAAAAGTACAGCTCGGCGTACGCAGCCTGCCAGAGCAGGAAATTGCTGATGCGCGATTCACCACCGGTTCGTATGAGCAGATCCGGCTCGGGTGCATCGGCCAGACTCAGAAAAGGGGCCAGTTGCTGTTCGGTCAGCGAATCGACCGTCTGGCCTGGGTGGGCCTGCTGCCAGCGTCGGACCGCCTCCAGCATGTCCCAGCGCCCACCATAATTGGCCGCCACATGAAGCACGATGCGACTGTTGTGGGCCGTTGCCCGCTCGGCTTCATCGATGAGCTGCTGCAGACGTGGGGCCAGGCGGGATCGATCGCCAATGACCTTCAGCCGCACCCCGCTGCTCTCCATTTCCCTGACTTCCTTTTCCAGGTAGTAGGTAAACAAGCTCATCAGTTTGGAGACCTCTTCATCGGGCCGCTTCCAGTTCTCCGAACTGAAGGCAAACAGGGTCAGGTGCCCAATGCCTTGCGCTGCACAATGCTCAACAACAGAGCGCACCACGCGGGCGCCGCTGTCATGGCCGAGGCTGCGCGGCAGACCACGCTGCCGCGCCCAGCGGCCATTGCCATCCATGATGATGGCCACATGCTGTGGAAGCGATGGATCGGCGTGATGCCAGTGGATCTTGGGATCGTTCAAGACAGGCCCTTGCGGCTTGATGCGCTGCAGGAAGGGCCTCGATTTTAATGCGGGCCTTTCTGAGCAGGGCCAAAAACCCCCCACGCTGATCAGGTGGAAGGGCCGCTCAGGCCTTGGGCAGGGTCACGCCCACCTGGCCCTGGTACTTGCCCCCCCGGTCCTTGTAGGAGGTCTCGCAGACTTCATCGCTTTCGAAAAACAGCACCTGCGCACAGCCCTCTCCGGCATAAATGCGCGCCGGCAACGGGGTGGTATTTGAAAATTCCAGGGTCACGAAGCCTTCCCACTCGGGCTCAAAGGGCGTGACGTTGACGATGATGCCGCATCGGGCATAGGTACTCTTTCCCAAGCAGATGGTCAGCACATTGCGGGGGATGCGAAAGTACTCCAGGGTACGCGCCAAGGCGAAGCTGTTTGGCGGGATGATGCAGCTGTCTCCATGAAAATCGACGAAGCTCTTTTCATCGAAGTCCTTGGGATCGACCACGGTGGAATGAATATTGGTGAACACCTTGAATTCCGGCGCACATCGGATGTCATAGCCGTAGCTGCTGGTGCCATAGCTGATGATGCGCTGCCCACTTTCGGTCTGCCGCACCTGGGCGGGCTCGAAAGGTTCGATCATGCCGTGCTGCTCGGCCATGCGGCGGATCCATTTGTCGCTCTTGATGCTCATCGCGCGTCCTTCGGGAATAGGCCATTGTAGGCAGGGCCTGCAGCCTGCCCGACAGGCGGGTGGGCGCGACTGCTTATCGAGCCTGGCCAACGCCGGCGCACACAGTGCGCTCGACCACTCGGTCATCGCCGAGGACGATCAGGGCGAACAGCAGCTCTTGAACGCTCTGGGCTTGGTCAGAGCGACGCGCCAGCAAGGGAGTGGCCCTTGGATTGAGCAGGACAAAATCCGCTTCGCAGCCAGGCCATAAATTGCCGACCACGCCTTGCAAGCCCAAGGCTCGGGCCGCGCCGGCGGTATGAGAAAACCACAAGGCCTGCGGCGACAGGCTCTGGCCGGTCTTTCCCCTGCCGCCCTCGCGGCCGACATAGTAGGCAGCCATCATGGTGTGAAAGGGAGAAAAACTGGTTCCACCACCGACATCGCTGGCCAGGCCGTAGGCCATCCCGACCCGATCAGCGGCCACGCTATCAAAAAAGCCACTGCCTAAAAAGAGATTACTGGTTGGGCAGACTGCCGCTGCCGCGCCTGTCTCACGCATGAGCTGCCGATCTGCATCATCGAAGTGGATGCAATGGGCATACACGCTGCGCGGCCGCAGCAAGCCAAACTGCTCATAGACCCCCAGGTAACTGCGTGCCTGCGGGTGCAGCTGGCGCACCCACTCAATCTCATCGAGGTTCTCTGCCACGTGCGACTGAATCCAGACCTGCGGATGCGCCGCAGCCAGCTCTCCAGCGCCGGCCAGCTGCGCATCGCTGCAACTGGGCACGAAACGCGGCGTGATGGCATAGCCCAGCCGGTCCCGGCCATGCCAGCGCTCAATCAGCTGCTGGGTCTCCAAGAGGCTGCGCTGCGTCTGATCGCGCACACCGTCGGGCGCATGTCGATCCATCAGGCAACGGCCGGCGATCCACCGCAAACCCCGCGCCTGAGCCTGCGTCATCAAGGCATCAACCGAGCCGGCGTGCGAGGTGCAAAAGGTCAGTGCGGTGGTCACGCCATGGCGCTGCATCTCATCGAAGAAAAAGGTGGCCACCTCCTTGGCATGATGTGGATCGGCAAAGCGCGATTCCTGCACGAAGGTGTAGCGCTCCAACCAAGGCAACAAACCTTCGGCCGGCGAGCCGATCACATCGACCTGGGGATAGTGAATATGCAGATCGATAAAACCGGGCGCGATGATCCGGCCAGGCCAGTGTTGCAATGGGATCCCCTGCGCCCTCTCGGCCGACCAGGGCCCCACATGGTGGACCCGCTGAACGCCCTGCGCATCGGGCTGGGTCAACAACAGGCCATCGGTCTCATAGACCAGCGAGTCATCGGGTCGAAAATAAAGGAGCGCAGATCTGTAAGCCAACATGGCCAGAGCTTATCCTGATCCTGGGCCGCTCAACGCGGCAAGCCACCTTGCACGCCCTGCACCAGCACATTCATGACCAGAATCTGCGCATCGGTCAAAGCGGTGCCCGCAGGAATCACAATCGCACCCGACACATCGAGAACCGGCTTTTCCAGGGCCGCAAATGGCTGCAGCCGACCGGCGGCCAGATCTTGCTGACGGGCCAGGACCTCGCGTCGCACCGGCTCGGGCACTCGCGGCCCAAACTCACCCACCCGGACCATGCCCTGCCGCACACCACCCCAGACCGACTGGCTCTGCCATCGCCCCTCCAGCACGGCCCGGGCCCGCTCGGTGTAGTACGCCTGCCAATGATGCGTGACGGCCAACAACTGCGCGTCGGGGGCCACATGGCGCATGTCCGAGTGATAAGCAATGGCCCACTTGCCACGCTCCTGCGCGGCCCGCATCACCGCGGTGGAGGCCGTATGGAAAGCCAGCACGTCAGCGTCCTGGTTCATGAGGGTGATGGCCGCCTCCCGCTCACGGGCAGGGTCAAACCAACTCTGTAGCCAGATCACACGCACCGTTGCATCTGGCCGCACCGACCGCATACCCAGCGCAAAGGCATTGAGCCCCTGCAGCACTTCGGGGATCGGAAAGCCGGCCACGTAACCGGCAACCCCCGTGCGGCTGACTCGGCCCGCTGCTATGCCAGCCAGGTAACGACCCTCGTAGTAACGCGCGTTGGCCACAGCGACATTGGCGGCGGTCTTATAACCGGTGATCGATTCAAAGCGCACCTGCGGGTAGTCCTGTGCCACTCGCATAGTGGGCTCCATGTAGCCAAAACTTGGGGTAAAGATCAGTCCGTACCCTTGTTGCGCCAAATCTCGAATCACCCTCTCGGCATCGGCCCCTTCAGCCACGTTTTCAACAGCGGTGGTCTGTACACGGCGGCCCAGGTTCTTTTCAAGGGCCAGGCGCGCGTCTTCATGTTGCCGCACCCACCCGGCCTCTGTCACGGGCGCCACATGCACCACCGCCACTTTGAGAGGAGGTCCACCGGGAGAAGGGGTCTGGGCCCGCGCGCCGACGAGCAAAGAAAAAGCCGCCAGCGCGGCCAGGAGGTTTTTATACATGGTGTTCCTCTACATGGTCCCGGACAAAGAAGACCGCCCGGCGCCGGGACAGCGCTGCGGGCGGTCACGCTATTTTAGAGTCGAAGGATCAGTCCATTGCGGGCTGCCAAATGCTCTGAGTACTCCCTCAGTACTGATAGAAACCGCGGCCCGTCTTTCGCCCCAGCCAACCGGCAGCCACCATTTCCTTGAGCAAGGGGGCGGGACGGTATTTGGAATCATTAAAGCCCTCGTAGAACACATCCATCACCGCCAGGAGGGTGTCCAGCCCAATCATGTCGGCCAAAGCCAGAGGGCCAATCGGATGATTGCATCCGAGCTTCATGCCCGCATCAATGTCTTGCGCCGAGGCCAGCCCTTCCTGCAGCACAAAGATCGCCTCGTTGATCATCGGCACCAAAATACGGTTGACCACAAAACCCGGCGAATTGCGGGCGGTCACCGCAGTCTTGCCTACGTGGCTGGCAAAGTCGAGCATGGCCTGGTGGGTCGCATCGGAGGTTTGCAAACCGCGAATCAGTTCAAGCAGCCCCATCACCGGCACCGGATTGAAGAAATGGGTACCAATGAATCGCTCAGGCTTGGCCAGTGCCGCGGCCAATTCGGTAATGGAGATCGAAGAGGTATTGGTCGCAATCACCACCTCGGGCGCCACGATCGCCTCCAGCTGCTTGAGGATGGTCAGCTTCAGGTCGCGTCTTTCGGTGGCCGCCTCGATGACAAGGTCGGCCCCCTGCAGATCGTCATAGCCGGTGGTGCCAGCGATGCGAGCCAGAACGGCCTGTTTGCCCAATTCATCGAGCGTGCCCTTGCGGACCAGCCTGTCGAGACTGCCAGAAATGGTCTTAAGACCCCGCTCCACCGCTGCCTCGGATACATCCACCATCACCACCGACAAACCGGCGGCCGCACACACCTGCGCAATCCCATTGCCCATGGTGCCTGCGCCCACGACCCCCACCCGCTTGATCGACATCTGCACACTCCTTTTGATCCGGCTGCCAGCAACAAGCCGACCCGCCTTCTGGAAAAAAACTTCAGTTTAATCGCCGACCGCAGCAGCCCTAGGGCTGCACCAAACGACAGGCCGACTGTATGCCCAGTTCGCGCCGCTTGTCTTCGCACAAACGCAGCGCCCGCCGCTCGCCCTCGGCCGCCATGCGGATGTAAACCGAGCACTGCAAGGTCATCTTCTGGCCTTCACCGGCATCAAAGGCCGCGGCACAACGGCTGGCAGGATTCATCTCGGGCAGGGTGCGCTGCCACACCATTTTGAGCGGCTCGGGCAACTGCGCGAGGCGGTAATAACTCGTCTCGGCCTGGGCGAGCGGTAACGCGAACACCACCAACAGCAGCCATCGTCTGGGCATATCCGGTCCTCCCTGAGGACTCAAGCTTGCGCCAGCTCCACCTCCATGAGAACCTCAAACGATCAAGACCGGCCTGTCAGGCAGGCCGACAAAGCGCTACCATCGGCCCGATGACACACCTGACCATCGACTTCGTTTCGGATGTCTCTTGCCCCTGGTGTGCCGTAGGTCTGGGCGCTCTGCAACAGGCCCTGCGCCGGCTGGCACCGCAAATCACGGCAGATCTGCACTTCCATCCCTTCGAACTCAATCCACACATGGGCCCCGGAGGTCAAGATCTGGGCGAGCACCTGACTGAAAAATACGGATCGAGCCCACAGCAGCAAGCGCTCATACGCGAGCAGATCCGTCAGCGCGGTGCCCAGGTGGGCTTCGAATTCCATCCGGATGGACGCGGGCGCATCTACAACACCTTCGATGCCCACCGCTTGCTCAACTGGGCTGCCACGATCAGTCCAGCGGCTCAGCTGGCGCTCAAGATCGCTCTGCTGCAAGCCTGTCATCGAGATCGCGAAGCCATGGACGATCATGCCGTCCTCCTGAAGGCCGCAAAAGCCGCTGAACTGCCAGTGCAAACAGCGCAGCAGGTGCTGAGCAGCACCGCCTGCGCAGAGCAGGTTCGCCAAAGCCAAGCCTACTACCGCGAGGCAGGAATTCAATCGGTACCGGCGGTCATCATCAACCAGCGCCACCTTGTCTCGGGCGGCCAGCCCGCCGAGGTCTTTGAGCAGGCCTTGCTCAAAGTGGCAACACCCCCGACATGAGCACCGGTCTTAAAGCACAGGTTCTGCTCTTGAGCCCGCCCCATGCACTGGACTGCTGAGCAGATCGATCAGGCCGCCAGCGCCCTGATCCGTCAACACCACCGGGGCGATCGGTTCGACGGTCTCTGCGAGCCGTGTCCCATCCCCGATCGCACCACCGCCTATGCAGTTCAGCAGGCTTATGTGGCGCATCAATGCCAGCTCAGAGGGACCCAAGCGACCGGCTACAAGATCGCACTGACCACCCCGGCCATGCGAGAGCTGGTGGGCTATGCCGACAGCATCAGTGGCCGGCTACTGGGCGACGTGGTCTACGCCGATGGGGCACGCATCGCGGCCGAGCTCCACGGGCGACTGGCCATCGAATTTGAGATCGCCTTCGTCATGCGGCAGAACCTGCCCATGCGCCAGGCCGGCTGGGGACGCGAGATCGCCAACTTTGTGCTGCGCGCCCATCCCGCATTGGAATTGGTCGATGACCGCAACGCCGACTATGCGGCACTGCCTCAGCACATCCTGACCCTGGTGGCCGACAACGCCTGGAACGCAGGGCTGGTGCTGGGTCCGGCCCTGAGCGACTGGTCGCTAGAGGACCTGGATCAAATCGAGGGCGTGGCGCTGGTGGCCGGACGAGAGCAGGGGCGGGGTCATGGCCGCGACGTGCTGGGCCATCCCCTCGACGCCCTGGCCTGGCTGGCCAACCACTTGCAGTCCCGCGGCCTGCAACTGCAGGCCGGGGATATCGTGACCACCGGCAGCTTGGTCAAGACCCAGTTTCCGAAAGCGCCCTGCGAAGTGGCGTTTGAGCTCGAAGGCGGCGGAGCCGTCAGAGCCCAGCTGGTCTAAGCAGGGGCTCAGCCGGCCAATCAGGCCGGCACCATGATGAAGTCGTAATCGAGGGTGTAGAAGTCGCGATCCATTACCTTGCCATCCGGCGCGGTACCGCCCTTGTGGTGGACAAAGTCGGCAATTAGGGAAGGCCGCACACCAAAGACTGCATCGGCATCAAGGTTCTTGCTGTTGCGGTCGAAGATGTGCGTGATCAATGGACGCTGACCCTCAGCCCGCACACGGAAATGCAGGTGAGCCGGACGCCAGCTGCGGCCGGTGGTGTTGCTCAGCATGATGATGGCCGTACCCTCCTGCGGGACCGGGTAATCCACCGGCATGATCGACCAAAAGTTGTACTGACCCTGAGCATCTGCCGTCAGCAAGGCACGGGCCCACGGGCCATTGGTCTCCAGATCCTGCTGCACATCGTAGAGGCCCCGGTCATCGGAGTGCCAGATGTCGAGCTTTGCATGGGGCAGCGGCTTGCCATCGACGTCACGCACCGTGCCGCGGGCAAACAGAGGGGTGCCCTGGGCCCCGGCGCTGATGTCCGCACCCAGCGGGAATTCGGGAGCGTTCTCCAGCAGGAAGGGACCCACCAGCGTCGGCTCCGTGGTGTGGGGCGGGCGCGGATAGTCTTGAGTGACGGTCAACATGGACAAGCCCATGGCGTCGGAGAAGATGATGAACTCATTGCGCCCAGGGCCGCACCACTTGCCGGTTTCCTCCAGCAGATTCATCGCGTAAGCCCACTCCTTGGAGGTGAGCTTGACCTCCTTGGCAAAGGAGTGCAGGTGGCGAATGAACGACAACATGATTTCGCGCAGCCGCGGGTCGGGAGTGCTCTCGTATCGCTTGAGCACCTCCTGGGTGATCAGGTCGGTGGCGTCATAGCGGCTCTGCAGTCCGCTTTCGGTGGGTGCATTCATATCGGGTCCTCCTGATGAGCAAATAAGTGGGAATGCGCGCTAGACGGAGCGATTCTCATCCCGCGTGGCATCCACAGAAATGTAGCGGCTTTCTGTCCTGGCGTATACGGGCTGACCCGCGGGAAAGACCGCACAGATACTGAGGTTCTAGGGGATAGCCCTGATCGGCGGGTGCTCGGGTCACCGAATAATCCGCCGGCCAGTAGGCCCAAGCCGATCCGGCTATCCTGAATTGGCCTTTCTTCCTTTGTTTGATCCTTGATTGCTTCACGCAGGAGACCGATATGCAAAAGCGCCCCTTCCTCAAGGCCCTGGGTTCTACCGTGGCTCTGGCTGCCCTGCCCTCGCTGGCCAGGGCCCAGGGACAGCCCATACGGGTGGGCAGCACGATGTCGATGACGGGCCCCTTGGCCGCAACGGCAATGCTCCACAAAATCTCGGCCGAGATCTTCCTCGAAGGTCTGAACCGCAGGGGCGGTCTGCTGGGCAGGCAAGTCGAATGGGTCATGAAGGACGACCAGTCCAGGCCAGATCTGGCCCGCACGCAATATGAACAGCTGATCACCGTCGACAAGGTCGACCTGATCATGGGGCCCTACGCCACGGCCAACTCGCTGGCTGCCATGGGTGTGGCCCAACGCTATGGCAAGTTCATCATCACCAATTCATTTGGCATCCCGTCGCTGGCCAAATACGACATGCACTTCCCGGCCTACGCGATGGGGCACGAGCCCGGCACCACGTCGCCGACCACCCTGATGGACTCCTTTCAGGCCGCGGGACTCAAACCGCAGACGGTAGCGCTGGTGACCAGCAAATTCCCTTCGGTGCAGTTCATGTCAGCCGGTGCACGCGAGGTCTTCAAGAAGCGTGGCCTGCGCGAGGTGTTGTGGCTGGAATGGGAATTCGGTAACCGCGACTACGGCTCTATCGCCTCGCGCATCAAGGACACCAACCCTGATTTCCTCTGGGTCGGCTCCATCGGCCCGGAGAGTATCCAGTTGCTCGAGGCCCTGGCCAAGATCGACTATCGGCCCAAGCTGCACTTTCATCTCTATCCCACACCGGGCCCGATGGCCCAGTCGCCACTGGCGGCCGGTGCGCTGTCCTTCACCACCTTCGAACAGCACCCGCCCTTTACCAGCAACCCGGCTTATGCCGATGTGTTCAAAACCTTCAACGACCGTGCAGCCAAGGCCAACCTGCCCGACACGGCCTTTGAATTGCAAGCGGCTAATGCATTTGCGGGCTGGCAAGTGCTGGAGGCTGGCGTCAAGGGCACCAACAGTCTCGATGACAAGCGCATCGCAGACTGGCTGCGCAAGAACCGCGTGGACACCATCGTAGGTCGACTGCGTTTTGACGGCCCCAACAACTACGGCGACGATGCCAACCGCATCAAGCAGATTCAAAACGGCCGCTGGATCGTGGTCCATCCTCGCGAATTCGCGCTGCCCGGCGCGAAACTGCAGGGCTGATTCGGTCTGGAGAGGGAGCGCGCGCAAAGCGGCTTCGCGCCGAGGGCGGCGCTCCCGCCTGTCACAGGCCGACTTTGAACTTGTAGGAGCCTTGCCCTCGCGGCGAAAAGCGCCTCGCCGGTTCAGGCGCTTTTTGTCGGGGGGTTTTCCATCGCCCCGGCCAACTCAAGCTTGCCGCGGCCACGCAGCATTTGGGCGGCATTTTGAATGTCGCGCGGCTCGCGGTTCTGGCTGAGCTTGGACTTGCCCTCAAGGCGAGTGATGGCAATTTCAATCCCCACCACCGCCTTGATCATCATGTCGATGTACTCGGGCGCGGAATCGCCCATTTTCCAGGGCCTGGGTTCATCGGCCTCATGCACCCGAGTCAGGCGGGCCAATACACCCCGAAGAAAACGCTCGTCATCCCGAACGGTGAGGCGACCATGGGCGTGCACCACTTCATAGTTCCAAGTGGGCACCTGTCGGTGGGTCTCATGCTTGCTCGGATACCAATTCGGAGAAACATAACTCTCCTGCCCACGAAAGATGACCAGCACATCGGCCCCGCCCATGCACTGCTGCCAGACCGGATTGGCACGCGCCACATGGGCGCTGAGCTGCCCGAAAGGCCCTGCGGACCGATCGAGTTCAAAGGGAATGTGATTGGCATCGAGCTGCCCCTCGTGCGAGGTCACAAGCACACCCAAGGGGTACGCCTCGATCATGCGAAACAACGACGCCGATTCGCAAACGCTGAAATGCTTAGGTGTGTACATGACTGAGACAGCGGGCTGTGAAAAAGCCCGTCGATTGTGCCCGGACCCCTACCTCGCGTCCACCGTGATGAACCCGCCGCGGTGAGGCTAGGCGGCCGCCTCCAGGCTCGCGAGGACCTCGTGCCGGCTCGGACAACCCAGGCGGCCACCAAAGCGCGTGCATTTGATGGAAGCGGCATGGCAGGCGAATCGGGCGGCGTCCTCGACATCCTGCCCCTCCATCAGCGCCATCGCAAACGCCCCGTGAAACACATCGCCGGCCGCCAGGGTATCGACCACCGAGACGGCCGGTGCGGCGACTCGCTTGACCACACCCTCGTGCACCCAGGCGTAGCCGGCCGCTCCACAGGTGGCCCCCAGGTGCCCCGGATGCACGGCGGCCAGTTCAAGCAGCGCCGCCTCGACTGAGCTCACCCCGGTAAAGGCCAGCAAACCCGCATCCGAAAACACCGCATGACTGGCCAAGGGAAACAGACGCTCGAGCACGCCGGGTGCCGCCACCTCGCCATCGAGCATACAAGGCACACCCATGCGCCGCGCGGCCTGCATCGCCGCCTCGGCCCCCTCGGGCCAGCGCACATCGCACAGCAGCATGTCCACCCCTTCGAGCGCCTGCAAGGGCAGCCAATCGGCGGACGGATCTACTGCCGGATCATGGAAAGGAATCACCAGTCGCTCGCCCAGGCCGTCGACAATCACCGCCGCTTGCGAGGAAGCCGTTGCAGGCAATGCACGTAGACCGGACACATCCAAGCCTTCTGCCTGCAAGGACGCACGCGCGGCCCGGCCCTGATCGTCATCGCCACAACGCGCCCAAAGAGCCCCCTGCCCGCCCAAGCGGGTGAACGCGTAAAGCGCTGACAAGGCCATGCCATCGACCACCTCCACCATCCGTCGTGCGAGGATCTTGGCCGGCGAAGGCAAGACCCGATCCACCTGATAGATGCGGGTGACACAAACCCCACCGATGGCAATGGCGCGGCGAGGGCGCGCAGTTGCGTTCATGCCGATCGCAAGGAAGCAAAGGCCTGCGCCTGTCGAGCCAGTGCCGTGATGGCCTTGTAGTCACCGGCCGCCACCAGGGGCTGCGGCGTGACCCAGCTGCCCCCCACAGTCGGACAGGCCCTCAGCGCAAGGTAGCTCGGAATATGCTCGGGCTTGATGCCGCCGGTCGGGCAAAAGCGGGCCTGGGGAAAGACGCCCTGAAGATGCTCGATCTGCCGGGCTCCATCGAGACCATTGGCCGGAAACAACTTGAGCGCCTGAAAGCCCCAGGACAAGGCCTGCATGACCTCACTGGCAGTCCAGACACCAGGCAGCAAAGGCAGGTTCTTCTGCATCGCCGCTTGGGCCAATTCGGGGACCAGGCCAGGCGAGACACCGAACTGAGCTCCGGCATCAAGCGCACTTTGCACATCGCTGGCGCGCAGCAGGGTGCCCGCGCCCACGGTGGCCTCGGGGACCTGTCGACGCATGGCGGCAATGGCCTGTAGCGCAGCAGGCGTACGCAACAAGACCTCGAAAACCGTGATGCCCCCCTCGACCAGGGCGCGGGCGACCGCCACGGCGCGATCGGCTTCGTGAATCCAGATGATGGGCATGACCGGCACCCGTGAGAGGATGTCGGTCATGGCTTGCGCAGACACATGCATATCAGCTCCTTGCGGGGGCATGATAGCGGCAGGCTGCTCAGGACTGGGTCTTGAGCGATCCACGCATGACCCGCCAGGCGATCAACGCCCAGATCAGGAGAGTCAACACACCCAGCGTGCCGGCAATCGGTCGCGTGAAGAAGGCCGTCGGGTCACCATCGGCCTTGATCATTGAAGTCAGGAAACTCTGCTCGAGCAGTTCACCTAAGACAACGCCCAGAATCAGAGGGGCCACCGGGATACCGTTTTCCTCCATCAGCCAACCGATCAGACCAAAAACGAGCATCACCAGAATGCCGTAGGGACTGTTGGTGATGGCAAAAGAGCCGACGATACAGAACAACAAGATGATCGGCAGGAGGATATTTCTGGGCGCGCGCAACAGGCGTCCCGCCCCCTTGATGGCCGCCCAGCCCAAGGGCAGCATCAGCAGATTGGCCGCAATAAAAATCATGAAGACTGCATAGATGAACTGCGGGTTCTGCAGAAATACGGTGGGCCCTGGATTCATACCCTTCATGTAGAGCACACCGATAACGATGGCGGTGATCGAATCGCCCGGGATACCAAAGACCAAAGCCGGAATCCAGGCGCCCCCGAGGGCCGAATTGTTCGACGAGGTCGACTCCACCACGCCTTCGACGTGGCCAGTGCCGAACTTCTCGGGCTCCTTCGAAAAGCGCTTGGCCATGGCGTACGAAATCCAGGCGGCAATATCAGCGCCGGCGCCGGGCAAGGCTCCAATGGCCGTGCCCACAACGGAGCCGCGCACGAAATTGCGCCAATAACGACGGGTCACCTCTCCTAGGCCTTTGAAGAGGGCACCCACCTTTTCCTGCACCATGACGCCCTTGGCCTCTGTGGAGATGGACCCCCGCAAGAGCTCACTGAGCGCAAACGCACCGATCATGGTCGGGATCAAGCTGATCCCCGACATCAAGTCCACGCTGCCAAAGGTAAAACGAGGATGGCCGGCAACAGGATCTATGCCCACGCAGCCGATGGCCAGGCCGATCAGCAGCGACAAAATCGCACGGGTCCGGCCGCTGGCAGTGATCAAGGTGGCGCAGCTCAGGCCCAGAAAAGCCAGCCAGAAATACTCAAAGGAGGAAAAATTGAGCGCCGCCTCGGCCAGCCAGGGCGCGGCAAGGATCAGGAACATCACGCCCACCAGTCCCCCCGCCACCGAGAAGACCAGATTGGCCCCGAGATTGAGTTCAAGCTGGCCTTTGCGCGCCATGGCGTAACTCTCGTCGGTATAAGCGGCCGAGGCCGGCGTTCCCGGCATGCGCAGCATGGCCCCTGGGATATCGCCCGCAAATATCGCCATGGCGCTGGCCGTCACGATAGCCCCCAGGGCGGGCACCGGCGGCATAAAGAAGGTGATGGGCACCAGCAAAGCGGTCGCCATGGTCGCGGTCAACCCCGGGATCGCGCCCACAAAAAGTCCAAAAATCGCCGAGCCGATCACCACCGTGATCACATACGGATCAAAAACCAGCGCGGCAGCAGCGGCAATTGCACTCACAGCCGCGACCTTGAAGGAGAGAGGGTCATGACAGCCCGAATCGCGCCGAGGGCGGCGCTCCTACAGACCCAAAAGAACGTCGGCGCCAAGAGCCGCGCCCGTAGCGGCTTCCTTCTTGTGAGGGCCGGCACCTGTCGGCCGTAACTCACCGACTCAAAGACTGCACCGCACCCCACGCTCAGCCCCCGGCCACCAGTTGCATGAACCAGCCACGCGGCAAAGGCACCCGCATCAAGGAGCCGAAGAACCACTGCACCACCAGCGCAGCGAGCACGCCAGTGAGCAAGGCAGCCCACAGCCGTACGCCAAGCCATGCACACAAGCCGCCGACCAGGATCGCTGCCGTAGGCAGAAAGCCCAGCCACTCTGCAAGCAGCAGATAAAACACGATCGCCAGCGGCATGGCCAGAAAAGACAGCCACCCCTTCAGGCGCTGCAAGGGTTCACTGAAAACCAACCAAGAACCCGCCGACCGCCTGCCCCGCACTGCAATCACCAAGCCGCAGGCGATGATGCCCAGCGCGATCAACCTCGGGAAAAGGGCCGGGCCATATCGCTGGCCCGGCATATCCGGAAAGGTGAAGGTGTAGGCAAAGAACGCCGATGCCAGTGCCACCAGCAGGGCACCGAGCAAGGTATCGTGCAAGCGCATGAGTTAGCCGCGGGGGCTGGCCAGCCCCGATCAGCTCTTTTTGGCCAAGCCCGCTGCGGTCATGGCCACGCCCATGGCCCGGTCACCGTCCGCCATGAACTTGGCGAATCCTGCGGGGTCGGCCCAGGTGGTGCCAAAGCCGCGGTTGCGCATGAAGTCCTGGAATTCGGCCGAGTCATAGGCTTTCTTCAATTCCGTCGTCAGTCGGGCGGTAATGGCCTCTGGCAAATTCCTTGGAGCGGCGATGCCGCGCCAAGCGCCCACCGAGTAATTGATACCCAGCGTCTCATTGAGGGTGGGTACATCCTTGAAGGCCGGGTTGCGCTGCGGCGCCATCACGGCCAGACTGACCGCCTTGCCAGCATCGATCATGGCCTTGGCCTCCGGCACCGAGCAGGTGACGATGTCAATGCCGCCGGCCGCCAGGTCCTGCATGGCTGGCGCTGCCCCATTGGACGGCACCCACTGCACATGATTGGGCGGCAGGCCCATGGCCTGCAACCAACCGATCAATCCCAGGTGCCAGATACCGCCCTGTCCGGTGCCTGAGGCCTTGAAGCGGCCGGCCGGAGCCGCCTTGATGGCATCGGCCAGCGCCTTGATCGTCTTGTAAGGCGAGCCTGCATTGACTTGCACCCCGGGCGGATCAACATTCATCAGCGCCAGCGGTGTGTAGCTGGTGGGCCTGAGATCGGTCAGGCCCTGGTGATGCATCATCGTGATCTCGACGGTGATCATGCCGATGGTGTAGCCATCAGCAGGCGCAGTCGCAATGGCCGAATGGCCGACCACACCCGATCCACCGGTGCGATTGACCACATTGAAAGGCTGGCCCAGATTCTTCTCGAGGATGGCGGCCACGATGCGCGCTGTGGCATCCGTACCTCCACCAGCCCCCCAGGGACAGACCAGAGTCACCGGACGGTTGGGCCAGGCACCCTGTGCACGGGCTGCGGCTGGCAAGAGGGCGCCCAGACCGGCGGCGGCCAGTCCTCCGAGCACGGTACGACGGTCATGGGAGGGAATGCGTTTCATCAGCGTCTCCTTAAGTGTTTTATGTTGAGCCTTTTTTCATAGTTTCATTGGCTGCCGATCGCAGCAACCGGGAAAACCCTTTAAGCGGGTCTGCGGCCCCCACCCTCACACCTCAATCGCCCAGCACCACACCCTCCCGCCGCGGGTCGGCACCGCCCTGTATGACCCCCGACGAACGCCGCAGGGCCTGCAGCCCACTGGTCAGTTCAATCTCGCGCACCTCGGCCCCTCGGGCCCGCAGCGCATCGACCGTGGCCCGGTCAAAGCGTCCGGCCTCCAGCAGCGAGGGGCCGTTGAGCGAGCTGAAGTTGGGCAGGTCGATGGCCTGCTGTGGGGTCAGGCCCCAATGCAGCATGCCGTAGAGCGTCTTGGCGGTGAAATGAATGATCTGCGCGCCGCCCGGGCTGCCCAGGCTCATCATCAGTTCGCCGCTGTCGGCATCAAAGACCAGCGTGGGCGACATCGACGAGCGCGGGCGCTTGCCAGCCTGCACCCGATTGGCAATCGGCCTGCCCTGCGCATCCGAAGGCGCAAAACTGAAATCGGTCAGCTCGTTGTTGAGCAAAAAGCCTCCAGGGCGCGATGCGTCGGTGCTCACCATGCGCCTGGCGCCGAACACCGCCTCGATGGTGGTGGTCATCGCCAGCGCATTGCCGTGACGATCGATGATGCTGATGTGGCTGGTACCGTACTCCGGCTGATCGGGCATGGGGGCCATGCGTCGGGCCCGCAAAGACGGGGCGACCCCTGCATGCACCGCGGCCGGATCACCAGGCTGCGCCGTCTTCATGCTTTGCGGGCCAATCAAAGCCGCACGCGAGCGAAGATAGGCAGGATGGAGCAAGGCTTGCCACCCGCCCACGGGTGCGGGCACAAACGCCGGATCGGCCAGGTACTGGGCCCGATCCGCAAAAGCCAGCCGCGCTGCCTCGGTGTAGAGATGCAGCCAATCGGCGCCCGGTGCGGCAGCGCGTGTACCGACCACACCGCCCACCCCCTCCGCCAAGCTCAGGGTGTGCGCCGGCGTGTGGGACAAGATTCCCAAGATTTGCCCGACCGCCACCGCACCTGAACTGGGGGGCGGGAAGCCACAGACCCGCAGGGTGCGTCCGGCTGCCGGCTGCGCTGCACCCGAAGGCACATGCGCTGAGTAGCCATGGCAAAGCGCCTCGCGCCGCACCGGCCGATAAGCGGCCAGGTCCTGCAAGGTCATGACCGAGGCCGCGCCAGCTGCTGGACGCAGCGCGTCAACGATGGCCTGCGCCACAGGTCCCTCGTGCAAGGCCCGCGAACCCTGCGCTGCGATCTGGCGCAGTACCGCGGCCAGCTCTGGGTTGCGCAGCAGGTGCCCGACCGGCCAGGGCTGGCCGCTTGCATCGTAGAAATAGCGCGAGGCCACGGGGTCACGCTTGAGCGCCTGCTCGGCCTTGAGCTGCGCGTGCAGACGCGCACTGACCCGAAACCCCTGCTCGGACAGCGTGATGGCCGGTTCAAACAACAGCGCCCAGGGCAGCCGGCCGTGCTGCTGGTGAGCGGCCTCCAGCATGCGCACCGCCCCAGGGACGCCCACTGAGCGCGGACTGAGCACCGCGTCCATGAAAGACACGGGCTTGCCGTCCTCAGACAGAAACATGCGCTCATGCGCCGACGCAGGCGCGGTTTCGCGACCATCCCAGGCTTGAACCTTGCGTCCGTCATGATGAAGCAGGAAGGCTCCGCCACCAATACCGCTGGACTGCGGCTCGACCAAAGTGAGCACCATCTGCACCGCAATGGCGGCATCGAGCGCCGAGCCCCCTGCACGCAGCACCTGCAGCCCGGCATCAGTGGCCAGCGGATTGGCCGCTGCGACCGCCTGACGCGTGTAGGTCCAGCCAGGCTTGGCGCTGTAGGTCGCGGAACCCTCGGTCTGCACCGGCGCCAGGTAACCCAGCGAGGTGGGAACCGAGGCGCAGCCGGTGATCAGCAAGGCGCCTGAAGCGGCGACGATAGAAAAGCAGCGCATGACCCTGAAAGGAAAGTCGGTTGAACCGCTTTGCACGAAAGCTCCCTTCATGTTGGCTCGTCTATCGCAGGCTTGAAACCTACTGGGCCGATCCGCACGGACTGCGCCGACTCGCACAGGCGCCTGCAGCGCCTTCAGCGGCCCCCGGTGAACCAGCGCCGCAGTCGATCCCACAGCACGGCCCGCAAGGCACGCAGGGGTGAGATGGCCGCCGAGTCTGTTGGCAACGCCTCTTTGGAACCGCCCATCCTGGCCTCCACCTGACGACCGAAATCGGCCACCAGACGACGCACAAAATCCTTGACCAGACCCGATCTGGAAAACTGCGCCAGTGGGCCCTGCAAGGTGTAGAGCATGTCCACGTCCACCCGGGTGCGCTGCGCGCCAAGGGCGACCAGTTGGTAAGCGATATCGCCCTGAGCGCGCGAGCGGCTCAGGCTGTCCTGTCCGGCACCGCGCAAGACGGCGCGCTGGTCCTGGTCATGGCGCTCGAGCTTGGCGGCACCGACAAAGGCGGCTGCCATCGGTCCGAACTTGATCGCAATGCGGCCTTTGACCTTCTCGCCCTCCTGCGACTCGATCGATGCACCGGGCAGACAGGCGGCCACGGCTGGCAAATCGCCCATAAAGGCCCAAACCGCATCGCGACCGTAGGGCAGCTCAAAGCTCGCTTCAATGCGGGTGCCGCCGCGGATGGCCCCCACTTGGGCCTCATGCGCCTCCTGCTGAGGCGGCTGCGTATCGGGCACGGCTGTCACCGCCGCAGCAGGCGCAGAGGTCATGGCGCGGTTGACGGCAGGGGTCCGCAACATCGGCATGGGTTTGATGCCACCGGCCACACCGGCCTGCGGCGGGGGCTCAAACCGTCCCGCGCGAACTTGTTCGCGCAAGGCGGCGATCTCCGGGTCGGGCTCGGCGCGCAGTTGCGCCAGCACATCGAGGATGGCCGCCACGATGCCCATATAACCGGTGCAGCGGCATAAATTGCCGGCCAGCTCCAGACGCACCCGGGCCTCATCGGCCTCGGGCAGACGCAGGACGATGTCTCGGGCAGTAGCCAGCATGCCCGGTGTGCAGTACCCGCACTGCAGCGCATGGTGACGATTGAATGCGGCACGCAGCCGCTGCATCAGCTCGTCGGCGTCGTAACCTTCCACCGTGGTGACATGCCGTCCGTGGCAACTAACTGCAAAGGTGATGCAAGAGCGCACCGGTTCGCCGTCCATCAGCACGGTGCAGGCACCACAAACCCCGTGCTCACAGCCCAGATGCGTGCCGGTCAATCGAACACTGTCGCGCAGAAAGTCCCCCAGATGGGTGCGCGGCTCCACTTCCGCGCTCACACGCGTGCCGTTGATGTCAATCGTGATGGCTTTCATGGCTCAATCGTTGTCAGGCTCAGGCCGCTCGTACAGGCCAGCCGGCCTGCTCAAGCGCACGCGCCAAGCAGACCGCGTGCAACTGGTGATCGACCCGATCGTGCTCGGGCAGCGCCTGCGCCACCCCGTCACGCAGTCGGCTCTGAGTCGGCGCTTGTGCGCCGGGTTCATCGAGTTCGCGCGACAACGCGGTCAGCAGCATCGGCGGCCCATCGAGCGCCCCCAGCACCGCCCGCCAGGGTGCACCGGGCGCAGGCTGGCACACCGCCGCGCTGGCATCGGCAAACTCGCCAGGCTTTCGACAGAACTTGTAATAGCCCCATCGGCCCTGCGACATGGCAGGCACCCGCACCCAGGTGATCATCTCGTCGTCGGCCAAGTCGGTGGTGTAGGCTGCCCGCATGAAGACATCGAGCGCCAACTCGCGCTCACCCCGGGGCGACTGCAAGCGCAGCACCGCGCCCATGGCCACCAAAGTCACCACCCAATCGGCTGCCGGATCGGCATGCGCCAGGCTGCCACCCACCGTGCCCTTGTTGCGGATGGCCCGATACGCAATGCCAGCGGCCACCTGCCGCATCGGATGAGAGGCCAGGGCCGGATACCGACCATCCTCGATGGCCGCATGGGTGACCCGCGCACCCATGAGCAGGTCCTGGCCCAGCGCCTGAATCGATGTCAGGTCCGACAGCGACGCCAGATCCACCAGCAGCTGCGGTCGGGTCAGACGCAGATTGAGCATGGGCCCCAGGGATTGACCGCCCGCGATCAGCTTGGCGCGGCCACCCGCATCAGCGAGCAGGCGCACTGCATCCTGCACATCGGCAGCGCCCTGGTGTTCGAAGGCTGCGGCTTTCATGCGCTGACCGCCTTGCGGCTTTGGGCCAGGGCGCTGAGCAGCCGGCGCGGGGTCAAGGGCGTCATCAGCAGCTCGGGAGCGCCCGTGTCGCGCAGCGCGTTGTTGACGGCATTAAAGATCGCCGCGGGCGGGGCGATGGCACCGCCCTCGCCCATGCCCTTGGCGCCGAACTCGGTGTGAGGTGAAGGCGTCTCGAAATGATCGATGCGGATGCTGGGAATCTCGGTAGCTCCCGGCAGCATGTAGTCGGCCAGGGTCGAGGCCAGGGGCTGCGCACGTTCGTCGTAGCACATCTCCTCATAAAGGGCGGTGCCTATCCCCTGGGCAATGCCGCCGATGGTCTGGCCTTCCACGATCATCGGGTTGATGACCACCCCACAGTCCTCCACCACGACATAGTCGAGGATCTCCACCGCGCCGGTGGCCGGATCGACCGCGACCACAGCGGCATGGCTGGCATAGCTAAAGGCGCCGGTATCCACCTTGGGCTTGTAGCCGGTGGACACCTCCAGACCGGCACGATCGACATCGGCCGGCAGCTTCTGCGGATTGATGTACCAGGCGTTGCCGATGTCGGCCAAGGTGACGGACTGATCGCCCGAATAGGCACGGCCTTGCGCAAGCACCACGGTGGCCGGATCGACGCCCATCAGGTGACCGGCAATATGACGCAGTCGCGGCGCCAGCTGCTTGCAGGCCACACCCACCGCTCCCCCCGCCATGACCATGCCCCGCGAGGCGTAGGTTCCGCTTGAATAAGGCGTCTGCCCGGTATCGCCATGAATCATGCGCACACGGTCAATCGGCACGCCCAGCACCTCGTGGGCAATCTGCGCAAAACTGGTTTCCATGCCCTGCCCGTGCGAGTGCAGGCCCACCCGGATCTCCAGACCCCCATCGGCGGTCATGCGGATCATGGCCTGGTCGTAACCGGGGATGACGGCGGTCCCCCAGGTGGCAAACACCGAGGTGCCATGCGCGGACTGTTCACAGTAGGTGGCAGTGCCGATACCGATCAAGCGCCCATCGGGCTCGCCACGGCGCTGACGCTCCTGCACCGCCGCCAGATCGACCATCTCCAGCGCACGACGCAAGCTGGCCGGATAGTCGCCGCCATCAAAATGCTTATTGGCCACATTGATATAGGGCATCTGTTGCGGCTTAACCAAGTTATCCAGACGAACCTGCCAAGGTTCACGGCCGACTTCGCGCGCCAGCGCATCCATCAGGAGTTCCATGGCAAAGCACACCCCGGTGCGCGCCACGCCGCGATAGGGCACAAAGCCCGGCTTATTGGTGGCCACGCATCGTGTCTCGCAGCGGTAGCCACGGAAGTCATAGGGGCCGGGCAGGTTGCCCACCGCCTGTCCGGGCTCCAGGCCCACAGTGAAGGGCCAGACCGAATAAGCGCCGCCATCAATGGTGATCACCGCATCAAGGGCCAGCAGTCGGCCCTGCCGATCGGCATAGGCGGTGAGCTCGTAGTGATGCTGCCGCGAATTGGCACCGGCAATCAGATGCTCGCGGCGGTCCTCCAAGAAGCGGAAAGGCCGGCGGTAAGTCTTGGCCAGCCAGGCCACGCACAACTCTTCCTGCTGCAGCACACACTTGTAGCCAAAAGCGCCCCCTACATCGGGCGAGACCACCCGCACCCGCTCTTCAGGCAAATCGAGCAGGCGAGCCAGCGCGGTGCGGATGAGATGAGGCACCTGAGTGGCGCTGTACACCACCAGTTGGTCAAGCTGGAAGTCCCAGTAGGCGAGCACCGCCTTGCCCTCCATCGGCACCATGCACTGGCGCGAGAGCTCGACCCGGCGCTGCACCTTGACCTCGGCCTGCGCGGCCAAGGCCTCGAAGTCCTTGTCAGCGCGCAGAGTGACAAAACGGTTGTCCTTCCAGCGCGGATGCATCAGCTCGCCGGCAGGCTCCAGCGCCGACCAGACATCGGCATAGACCGGCAGTTCGTCGTAGTCGACCTGCACCTGCTCGATCAGGTCCTCGGCTTGGGCGCGCGTAGCCGCAAAGGCCATGGCCACCGGCTCCCCGACAAAACGCACCTTGCCCGAGGCCAAGGGCGGCTGGGCCGATTCCTGGTAGGACGGCAGGGTAGACGGTGCCACGATATCCAGCGCATCGAGCATGGTCTCTCGCAGCACGATCTGCGGGGCAATGTCATCAGGCACCTGGGTGGAGACAATACGGGCGTGCGCCAGGGGGCTGCGCAGAAAAGCCACCTCGCACAGGCCAGGCATGACCATATCGGCCACAAAGTTGCCCTTGCCGGCCAGATGCCGCGCATCTTCCTTGCGCGGCACCCTCGCGCCTATGCCCTGCGCCTTGACGCCTCCCACTTGGCGATCACCGTGGTCCATGGCCACTCCTCAAGAACCTTCGGTCCGAAAAACTCAGACTCAACCCTGCGGCCCTGTGCCGGCCGGCCACGGCTGAATCAACGGGAAGGGCATGGTACAGAGTCTTCATGCTCGCAATCTAACATCAAGATCGATAAGCGCACAACCGGCCCCACCACACTGACCGTCGCCATCGATCCCCGATGGGCCAGGGCCCTCAGCGCTTGGGCGCCGACGCCTGCGAACTGTCCCGCCCCGAAACACTGGACCGAAGGGCGCGCCAGAGCAGGGAAAAGCCATTGAGCTCCTTGCTCTTGCCCGAGCTGCGCGCCAGCCTGGCCATCGATCGCACCTCGGCCAAGGTCTGCTGTGTGGTGGCCAGGAGAGACTGACACTGCGCCAGCAAGGCCTGGCTCTGGTAGACCATGGCCTGAAGGTCCTCGCTGGAAGGGCTCGCGCCGGCGGCCTGTGCAGGGGCCTGCGCCTCGTGGCTGACTTGAAGGCCAGCAGATCCCTGGGGCGGGGCCAGCGCGGTCGCCGGTGCAGCAGGCCGAGCCGCTGCCGCGACCCCGGCAACTGGCGCATCCAAGCGCTCATCAAGCAGCATCTCGCTGAGGTTCTGCTCAAACTGCGCCAGCAGATGAGAGGCCACCTCTACGATCATGCCGCTGCCGCGGCCATACTGGGCAATGGCACCCGTCAGTTGCAACTGGGTGTGCACCGTCACATCGGTGCCGCTACCGGCGGCCTTGAGGACGAAGCTAAATTCCGATTGCGCGCCGCCCCGACCCTTGGCATCCATACCCGAGCCCTTGAGCCAAGCCGTATGGGCCTGCTCATCAACCCGCACCAACTGAGCCTGGCCGTCAAAGGAGAGCTTGACCGGCCCAAGCTTGACCGCTACCGATCCCCTGTAACGGTGATCACCCATGTCCTCAAGCAAACGGGCGCCGGGCAAGCAGGGAAGAATGCGCGGCACATCGAGCATGAGCTTCCAAGCCTCGGCCAGAGGCAAGGGCACATGAAACTGGTTGGTAAATTCCATCAGAACTTCCTCGTCAATTCTTTTCGCAGGCGTAGCCGATCAGCTCAGCCACCCGCATGGGCGTCAGAGGAAACTCACGGATCCGCACCCCCCGTGACCACAGCGCATCTTCGACAGCGCCGAGGACGGCTGCGGGCACCGCAATCGTCGCGCACTCCCCCACGCCCTTAACGCCCAGCTCGTTGAGCGGCGAGGGCGAAGGCGCAAAAATCACTTGGATCGGCGGCACCTCAGGCGCGGTGGGCAGCAGGTAATCCCCGAAGGTGGTGTTCAAGGGCTGGCCGTTTTCGTCATAGGCCATGTGCTCGAACAAGGCGTTGCCCAAGCCATGCACCACACCCCCGACGACCTGGCCCTCGGCCAGCTGCGGATTGATGATGTTGCCGCTGTCCTGCACCGCCAGATAGCGCTGCACCTCAATGTGACCAATCTCGGGGTCAACCTCGACCTCGCAGACATGGCAGGCGCCGGCATAGGTCTGCGCGTCACAGTGAAAGTGCACTGTCTCTTCCAGACCCGGGTCGTCCACCAGGGGCAGCGCGTAGCCGGGCACTCCCTTCATCAGCATGGACAAGCGGGCCAGCGAAATACGGTGCGAGCCATCAAGGGTGTGGGCCTCACCCTGGCTCAGACGCAGCAGGCTGACATCGACCGTCAAGACCGCCGCGGCCACCTTGAGTACCTTGTCGCGCAAAAGGCGGGCCGCCTGGCTGACCGCATTGCCCGCCATGATGGCCTGACGGCTGGCAAAACCCCCATGGCCATAGCCGATCATGGCGGTGTCGCCGGCCAGTACCTCGATGGCCTGCGGCCCAAGTCCAAAATGCGGCGCGCAGAGTTGCGCAAGCGTGGTCTTCAGGCCCTGTCCCATGGCCAAGGCACCGGTGTAGATGGCCACGTTGCCCGAAGGCTGAATCTTCAGCCGTACCGATTCATAAGGCCCCCGACCGGTCGGCTTGACCGAATGGGCCATACCCCATCCGCGCAAGCGTCCCCGACTTTCGGAGGCCTGCCGCCGGGCCGCAAAACCCGGGCGGTCGGCCGCCTCGACCGCCCGGGCCTGCAAGGCAGGAAAGTCACCGGAGTCAATGGTCAGCGGCAGTCCAGCACGGGACTTCAGAGGTTTAACGTAGGGAATCTTTTCCGCCGGGATCAGATTGCGCTGCCGGCATTCGGCCGGATCCAGGCCCAGTTCGCGCGCCAGGCGATCGATCAAGCGCTCCATGACAAAGGCGGCTTGGGGATAGCCGGCCCCACGAATGGTGGCCACCGGCACCTTGTTGGTGTGCACCACCGAAACATCGAGCGAATAGGACGGAACGATATAGGGCCCGGTGATGGACGAGGCCGCGTTGTAAGGCACATTCGTGCCCTGCGGCGTGTAGGCGCCGTGGTCGTGGATCATGGTGCCACGCAGGCCGCGGATCTTGCCCTCTCGGTCAGCCGCCAGTTGCACTGACCAGTATTGATCGCGCTCCTGTACTGCCGAAATGAAATGCTCACGCCGGTCTTCCACCCACTTGATCGGCCGGCCCAGCTTGCGCGCCAAAGCGGGAATGACCACCTCTTCCGGGTAGATCATGAACTTGGCACCGAAGCCACCGCCCACTTCGGGCGTGATCACCCGCAGGCGCTCTTCGGGCTGGCCGAGCATCAGCGCCAGCGTGTAGTGAAGCTCATGGGCCATCTGGGTGGACGACCAGACCATCAGCGTACCGGTGGACTTTTCCACCTGTGCCAAAACGCCGCGACCTTCCATGGGATGACCGGCACCCCGGTGCACCCAAAAGTCCTCGCTGATCAGCACCTGCGGCTGCGCAAACTCCTCGTCGATAGCGCCGTAAGCCAGGGTGTAGTGCTGCAGGATGTTGGAGGTGAGTTCAGATCGCACCGTCGGCGAATCAGGCCGCACCGCATCGCGGCAATTGGCCACCACCGGCAAGGGCTCGTACTGGACTTGAACGCGGCTGGCTGCGTCCTCGGCCACATGACGGCTGCTGGCCACCACCACCGCAATGGCCTCCCCCACAAAGGCCACCTCGTGGTCTACCAGCACAAAAGGGGTGGTGTTCTCGGGCAAGGCGGCTAATGCAAACCCAAGAGGCATGCGCCAGGATGTCAGTTCGCCAAAGAGGTCTTGCTTGACAAATACGCCCACCACACCGGGTACCGCACGGGCCTGAGTGGTATCGATCGACACGATGCGCGCATGCGCCTGCGCGCTTCGGACAAAGCAGGCATGGCAGGCATCGTCAACCGGTACGTCATCGAGGAACTGCGCCTGGCCGCGCAGCAGCGACTCGTCCTCGACCCTGGGCGCGCTTTGCCAGATACCCGAACCCGGGTGATTGGCTGTCATGTTCGCCTCCCTGACCGCACCGCCTCGACCGCCTTCAGGGCAGCCGCCACGATGTTCTGGTAGCCGGTGCATCGGCACAAGTGCCCCGACAACACATCCCTGATCACCGCCTCGTCGGGCGCCGGATGCGTCTCGAGCATCTCGGTCAGTGACATCAGGATGCCGGGGGTGCAGAAACCGCACTGGAGGGCATGGCTGTCATGAAAGGCCTGCTGCAGCACGCCAAGCGGGCCATCGGCCTGCGCCAGGCCTTCGATGGTGCGCACCTCAGCGCCCTCGGCCTGAACCGCCAGCATCAGGCAACTGCGCGAAGACACGCCATCGACCAACACGGTGCAGGCGCCACAGACGCCGTGCTCGCAGCCCAGGTGCGTGCCGGTCAGACCCAGCTCATTCCTGAGAAAGTCCGCCAAATGAAGCCGCGGCTCGGCATTGCCGCAGCGTGGCTGCCCGTTGACATGCAGCGTGACCGGCGAAGATTGATCGATCGTTTTCATTCAGCGCTCCACTCTGGCCAGCGCACGCTTGAGCGCTCGAGCACACAAGACCTGAGCCAGATGCTGACGATACCAGCCCGACACATGGCTGTCGGTGCTCGCCGGAACTGCCTTGCAGCAGGCGGCTGCCGCAGCCAGATCGGCCGCTTGCGCACGCGAGCCCAACAACACACGCTCGGCCTCAGACACGCGCACTGGCATGGCAGAGATACCGCCCAAGGTCACCGACACCCGATCGACCACACCCTGCGCATCAAGGCTGATCAACACGGCGGCGGCAACGATTGCAAAATCGCCGTGCCGTCTGGCGTACTCCTCAAAGGCATAGCCGTGTCCGCGGGCCCAAGGGCGGATCTGAACTGCCACCAGCATTTCATCGGGCTGCAGCGACGGCGTCATGTAGCCGGCGGGGAAGTCAGCCATACGAATTTCACGCCGCCCCCGCACACTGGCGGCTGTCAGCGTGGCGTCCATGGCCATGGCAATGGTCGGGATTTCGGCCGAGGGATCGAGTTGGCACAGGCTGCCCCCGACCGTACCGCGATTGCGGGTCTGACGGTGCCCGACCTGCAGGATCGCCTCTCGCAACACCGGCAGACGCTGGGCGATCAGCTCAGAAAACTCGACCTCCCGCTGTCGGGTTGCCGCGCCGATTTCTATGAATTCGCCCCGGTCCGCGATGTGCGACAACTCCCGAAGGCGGCCGATATCCACCAGCACTTCGGGCAGGGCAAAGCGCATATTGAGCATGGCCAGCAAAGACTGACCTCCGGCCAATATACGGGCGCCCTCGATCTCGTGGACCGCACGCAGGGCTTCTTCCATCGTCTGCGGCAGGACGTACTGAAAGGAGGGTGCCTTCATGAGCCAATCAGATCTTCGACAGGTCCAACGAAGATCGGGCGAACAGTTCCTCCGGCGCCACCTGTCGCACCGACAAGCCCTGGCCATAGTGGTACTGGGCAAACTTCTCGATCACATGGCGGTTGGCATCCAGCCCGTAAGGCCAGTAGTCCTCACCCATCAGCGCCTTGGCCTCATTGTGGTGGTGCACCATCCAGGGCAGGGTCACCGCCAGATGGCAGATCTCATTGAGCTCGTGAACCGCCAGGGCCTTGGCCTTAAGGAAAGCCTTGTACACGCTGACCGCCAGCCACGGGTGCTGTTCCACCAGGGTCTTGCGAATCCCGACCATGTGCATGATGGGGAAGATCCGGGTGCGCCTGAAGTAGTCTTTCTCGTCCTCCAGGTAATTCTTGAACAGCCGGCCGACGTGAGGGGCCCCGCGCAAAAAACACGAAGGCGCACGCGCACCGATATAGCCATCGAGCTCGCCGGCCTCCAGCATGCCCGAGAGGGTTTTGTCGTCCGGTATCTGCTGCAGGTCCACCGATGCCGGCAAGGAAATGGGGGCGCGCTCGCCACGGCCAGGCTCTTCAATACCGCCGCGCCGCCAATGAATGTCACTGGGCTTGACCCCGAACTCTTCCTCCAGGATGCCACGAATCCACACATTGGCGGTGATTTGATATTCGGGCACGCCGATCCGCTTGCCCTTGAGATCCTGAGGGCGGTCTATGCCCCGGTCGGTGCGGACATAGATGCCCGACTGCCGAAACACCCGCGACAAAAAGGCCGGCACCGCCACATACTGATGATCCCCACGGGCCGTGGTCATCATGTGGCTGCTCATGGAGATTTCGGTGATGTCGAATTCACCGTAGCGGAAGGCCCGGTGAAAGGCCTCCTCAGGCTCCAGGGGCACCGCCGTGATCTCGCAGCCCTCGACCTGGACCCGTCCGTCGAACAGAGCCTGGGTTCGGTCGTAGTTGCCGACCGACATGCTCAGCTTGAGTTTGCTCATTTTTCGCCTTAGGTGGAGAGTCGAAAAATCAATCGGCCTTCAGGTTCAGGCGCCTGGCAATCACATTCATGCGATCGATGTCGGTATGGACCGTCCGTTGGAACTGGGCAGGGGTTTCAGCAGCCGGGGTATAGCCCAGATCCAGCAGGCGCTTTTGCATCTCCGGGTTCTGGACGATCTCGGCCACCACTTCATAGATGCGCTGGCGGATCGGCTCAGGGGTGGTGCCGGGAACGGCCAGACCCTGCCACTGCGACATCTGGAAGTCGGACGCGCCGCTCTCGGCCACCGTGGGCAGGTCAGGCAAGAAGGGCGCACGCTGGGCCGAGGTGATGGCCAGCGCACGCAGCTTGCCGGTCCGCAGATGTCCAAGGGCTCCAGAAACAGTCACCACGCCGAAATCGAGCTGACCGCCCAGCAGGTCCACCAGCGCCGGACCACAGCCCTTGTAGGGCACATGGGTGTTCTTGGCCTTGAACGCGATGTTCAGCAACTCGCCGGCCAGATGCGGCGCCGTGCCAGAACCGCAGGAACCCCAGTTCATGGACGCCTTGTTGGAGGCAGCCACCAAATCGGCCATGGTTTTATGCGGTGACTGAGCCGGCACCAGCACCACCATGGGCGCATAGGCCACCCCGATCACCGGGGCCAGATCTTTGCGCGGGTCATAGCTCAAACGGGGATAGACCGCAGGCGCCAGCGCGTAGGAGTCGTTCATCATCATCAGCGCCGAGCCATCGTTGGGCCGGCCGACCACATAAGCAGCAGCCAAGGTACTTCCGGCACCAGGCCTGTTCTCAACGACCGCTGTAATGCCCCGCTTTTGCAGCTCGGTGGCAATCATGCGGGCCAGCATGTCGACGCCCCCGCCGGGTGCAAAGCCGACCGTGATCTGCACGGACTTGGGACCCCAGCTTCTGTCTTGTGCGCCTGCAAAAGGAGCACTGAGCAAAGCCATAGCGGCCATACCGGCCAGCAGACCACGACGAACCACGCGCTGATGAAATGCAAACTTCATTTTGAACTCCGTTAATCAAGCCAACAAGCCAAGCATTGCGCACCCTCGTCAGCGCACAACCGCCCAGCGCCCCGAAAAACCAACCATCGCAACAAAGACAGATCGACCAAACGCCGATCTTCAGAACCTCGAATTCTGCCAGTGTACCAACATTTTTTTTACTGCATCTGTGCCTAAAACGCCATGCCGCTCGGTATTTACCCGAATAGCCCCAGACTCGAAGCTGCGAAAGAGGGGCTCGACGTGGTATCTTCCAGCCACAAGGCCTCCAAAATTGGCATCAGACGTCGACCCGAAAGGACCGCACCAGAAGCTGTGATCGCGCCCGCAGGATGCACCTCATGAACGCTTGCAAAGACCCTCCATCGCATTTAATATACAGGTGTGCTGAACGTTTTAAGCCTTGTCATTTCTGAACGAGCCTAGCGCCCAAATCGAACCTTACCGCCCAGAAAACATGGACATGAACTGGATTCGAATCGCCTCTGCCTCCGACCTCCAGGACGATGAAGTCCTGGGCTTGACTGTGGGCGGCGCCCGCATTGCCCTGTACCGCAGTCAAGGTGAGTTTTATGCCACGGATAACCGTTGCACGCACGCCGAAGCCCTAATGTCCGAAGGGTATCTGGAAGACGGCTGCATCGAATGCCCCCTGCATCAGGCGCGCTTTGACATCCGCACCGGCGCTGCAATGTGTGCGCCGGCTACCGAACCCTTGAGAACCTACCCGGTCAAACGGGAAGGCGACGAGATCTTCATCGGCGCTCCAGCGCCCTGAACATGAGCCGCGGGAATTTGCAGACCGCAATCGCCATCGTCGGCGCAGGCCAGGCGGCCGCGCGGGCGGCGCAAGAATTGCGCGCCCTGGGGCATACCGGCTCGATTACCCTGATCGGCGCCGAAAGCCAGGCGCCGTATGAACGCCCGCCCCTCTCCAAGTCGGTCTTGCAGACCGACGATGCAGCGGCCACACCGGTGCTGTCGGAATCGGTCTGGGCCGAATTGAAGCTTGAGTTCATCCCCGGCACACGGGTGGTGGCGTTGGACCCCACCCGGCATCAGCTCCTATTGGACGACCAACGCTGCCTGCAGTACGAACGCTGCCTGCTGGCCACCGGCGGGGAGGTGCGCACCCTGGCCCACTTGCCGCCCGGGGGCAGCCGCACCCACTACCTGCGCACTTTTGAGCAGGCCCAGCGCCTGCGGCGCCTGCTGCAAACCGGTGGATCGCTGGCGGTGATCGGCGGTGGGTTTCTGGGACTGGAAGCGGCACTGTCCGCACGACAGGCGGGCCTGAAGGTCACCGTCATTGAAAGCGCCGCTTGCCTGCTCGGTCGCTTCGTACCGGCTGCGCTGAGCGACTGGATCGCCGCCACGGTCACCGGCCAGGGGATCGATCTGCATCTGGGACAGGCCCTTGAGGGCGCGCAGGATGACACAGAAGGGGTCGAGCTGCGCCTGACAGACGGCCGCTGCATCGGCAGCGATGCGGTGCTGGTGGCCATCGGGCTGCTGCCGCAGGTCGAGCTGGCGCGCCAGGCTGGCCTTCAACTCGACCCCACCGACGGCGGTATCGCGGTGGAGGACAACGGCCGCACCTCCGATCCAGATATATTTGCCGCCGGCGATTGCGCCAGCCAATACCGGCCCGCCCTGGGCCTGCGCACGCGACTAGAGAGCTGGCAAAACGCCAACGAACAGGCCCGATCCGCCGCGGCCGGGCTGATGGGCCTGGACCCGCCGCCCGCGGCCTACCCCTGGTTCTGGACCGATCTGGGCGAGCACAATCTGCAAATGCTCGGACTCAAGACCAATGATCTGCACTACATCCACCGCGGCACCGACGCGAACCGCGGCGTGTGGCTGGGTCTGCGCGAGGGCATCCCGGTGCATGGGGTCGCGCTCAACGCGGGGGGCGATCTGCGCGCGCTGCGGCCCCTGTTCGAACGTCAGATTCCAATAGACCCCCAAACCTTCACCGACCCGTCAACCCCACTGCGTCGATGGGCACAGTCCCATCTGAGCGCTGCAACCCCGTCCTGAGCGTCCCTTCCGAAAGGCACCACCCGAGAGGCCCACCATGTACCAAAACCAAACCGTCATCGGTCTGACCGATGCATCCAAACAGCCCGACCTGTCCCAATGCATCTGGCCCGCCGATGCGCTGAACACCATTCCCGACTGGGTCTACACCAGCCGTCCGCTTTACGACGCGGAGATGGAAAAAATCTTTCGTGGTGACACCTGGAATTTCGTCGCCCTGGAAGCAGAGATTCCCAAGGTCGGCGACTACAAACGCTCCTATGTGGGCTCCACGCCCGTGGTGGTCTCGCGCACCGAAGACGGCGGTATCGCGGTCTTTGAAAATCGCTGCGCCCACCGCGGCGCCGAGTTCTGCCGCAGCCATCGCGGCAACGCCAAAGAATTTGTCTGCCCCTACCACCAGTGGACCTACGACCTCAAGGGCAATCTGCAGGGCGTACCTTTCAAGCGGGGCGTCAACAAGCTCGGCGGTATGCCGCGCGACTTCAAGAACAGCGACTACGGCACCCGGCAACTGCGGGTCACCACTCGCCATGGCGTGATCTTCGCGTCCTACTCCGATCGGGTCGAGGCGCTTGAAGACTACCTGACCCCGGAAATTCTGGAGGAGTTCGACACCACCTTCCCCGGCAAGCCCCTGAAGATTCACGGCTACTACCGCAACGAGTTGCCCTGCAACTGGAAGATGTACCACGAGAACCTCAAGGATCCGTATCACGCGACGCTGCTGCATTCCTTTTTGGTGGTCTTCGGGCTGCTGGTGGCGGGCAACAAGTCGTTGATGTTTGCCGATGCCAAGCACGGCCGTCACGGCATCATGGCCTCAGCCAAGTCCGAAGACAAATACGCCAACGTGTCGGAGGAAAACAAGAAAGAGATGCGCTCTTTCCATGAGGGGCTGCGCTTGCAGGACGAGCGCTTCCTGGAATTCGTCAAGGAGTTCAACTCGCCCTGGTCGGTGACCATGATGACCATCTGGCCCAACCTGATCGTGCAGCGCGAGATGAACACCCTGGGCGTGCGCCACATCATCCCCAATGGCCCGGACAGCCTGATCATGGAGTGGACCATGTTCGGCTATGAAGACGACACCCCCGAGATGGAGCGCCACCGGCTGCGTCAGGGCAATCTGATGGGCCCGGCCGGCTTCCTCGGTCTGGAGGACAACGAGGCTATGAAATTCGTGCAGGAGGGTGTGCGCCGATCCAGTGGGTCGATCAACAACGTGCTGCTCGATCCCGGTACGGTGGGCACCTCCAACACCCTGATCTCGGAGGCCGCCATTCGCGCCATGTATGTTTACTACCGGCAGGTGATGGGCCTGCGGGTGCAAGGAGAAAGCGCATGACCCAGCCCTATGCCCACCGTCCCTGCCGCATCGACAGCGCAAGAGCGGCACAGTTGCGTGAAGAAATCGCCGCCTTCCACGGCGAGTACTGCAGCGTGCTGGACCGCGGCAACCTGGAGGAGTGGCCGCTGTTCTTCACCGAGGACGCGATGTACCGCATCACCGGCCGTGAAAACGCAGACCTGAACCTACCCGTGGGCCTGGTCTACTGCGAGGGCCGCGCCATGATGCACGACCGGGCGGTGGCCATCGCACGAACCCAGATGTTCGCACCGCGCTACACCCTGCACATGATCGGTCAGGTGCGAGTCGAGGCAGAGGAGGCCGAGGGCATCCTGGCCCAGACGCCCTTCCTGCTGATCCAGACCCTGGTGGAGGGTCCCTCGACTGTCCACCTGGCCGGCTGCTACCACGACCGGTTTGTGAAGGTCGCGGGCCGACTGCTGCTGGCCGAGCGTCATGTCATCCACGACACCAACATCCTGGCCAACGATCTGGTCTATCCCACCTGAGGCCAAGTGCGCCCCGACCCCTATGAACACCACTCCTAAAATTGCCTTTGAAGAACACTTTTCGATTCCGGTCTTTTCGGAGTACGCGAAATCGTTCACACAGCACCTGCCGCCGGAAATTCGCCACGACCTGATCTACAGGCTCGAAGACATGGACGCCAAGCGCCTGCAAGAAATGGACGCGGGCAGGGTCGAATATGTGATCCTCTCGCAAAGCGCCCCCGGCATGCAGGCCGAGGCCGACGTGGCGCTGGCGCAGCGTCTGGCCAGCGAGAACAACGACTTTCTGGCAGAGCGCATCGCCCGCAATCCCAAGCGCTTCGGCGGCTTTGCCCACCTGTCCATGCACGACCCCAAGCAGGCTGCGCGCGAGCTCGAACGCGCCGTGCGCCAACTGGGCATGAAGGGCGCGCTGATCAACGGCCACACCCGTGGCCGCTACCTGGATGAGGCGGCCTACGACGATTTCTGGGCCTGCGCCGAGGCGCTCGATGCCCCGATCTATCTGCACCCAGCCAACATGGCCGAGATTCCTTTGCTGCTTAAGGGCGCCCCGGTGCTTTATGGCGCAACCTTCGGCTGGACCATGGAGACCGGAGGTCATGCGCTGCGCCTGCTGTTCGGCGGCGTGTTCGACCGCTTTCCAGGCCTGAAACTCCTGCTCGGCCACATGGGCGAGTTCCTGCCCTTCATGCGCTGGCGTCTGGACAGCCGCTTCCAGGCCTACCCCCACGGCGTGACGCTAAAGAAAAAGCCTTCGGAATACTTTCAGTCCAACATCTTCATCACCACCTCGGGCGTCTGCTCGGCCCCCACCCTGATTGGGGCCATTGGCGAGATGGGTGTGGACAACGTGCTGTTTTCCATCGACTACCCCTATGAATCCACGGTCGATGCCTGCCGCTTCATTGAGAACGCGCCGCTCGATGAGGCCACCCGCCACAAAATCTGCCATGAAAATGCACGGCAGCTCTTCAAACTCTGAAGGAGACCATTCACCATGACCCGCCACTTTCGGATTGGACAGATCGTCCCCAGCTCCAACACCACCATGGAGACCGAGATTCCAGCCATGTTGACCGCGCGTCAGCAGATTCGGCCCAATGAGCGCTTTACCTTCCACTCCAGCCGGATGCGCATGAAGAAGGTGGTCAAGGAAGAACTGGCCGCGATGGATGCCGAGTCGGACCGCTGCGCAGTCGAACTCAGCGACGCGCGGGTGGACGTGCTGGGCTATGCCTGTCTGGTGGCCATCATGGCCATGGGCCCTGGCTACCACTGCGTCTCGCAGGAGCGGCTGGGCAAACGCACCGCCGACAACGGCCACCCCATCCCAGTGATCACCAGCGCCGGCGCGCTGGTCGATGGGCTGAAAATCATGAAGGCCAAGAAAGTCGTGGTGGTTGCGCCCTACATGAAGCCCTTGACCGAGTTGGTGGTGGACTACATCCGACGCGAAGGCCATGAGGTTCTTGACTATTGCGCACTTGAGATACCCGACAACCTCGATGTGGGACGTCACGACCCGGCCCGCCTGCCAGCTATCGTGGAGAAGCTGCGCTACAGCGATGCGGATGCAATCGTGCTGTCGGCCTGCGTGCAGATGCCCTCTCTGGCGGCCATCGGGCACGTGGAGGCGCTAACCGGCAAACCGGTGGTGACCGCAGCGGTGGCCACCACCTAGGCGATGCTCAACGCCCTCAAGCTCGAGCCGGTGGTGCCCGGTGCCGGCGCCCTGCTCTCGGGCGCCTATGCCTGAGGCCCTGGCCCCATGAACTCCACCTTTGTCAACGGCCGCAACATCGCCGCCAACGGCATCCGCCAGCATGTGTTGCGCTACGGCGGACCGGGCGGCGGCCGGGATCAACGCGACACCCT
>JBEIHE010000004.1:0-56509 GCA_040381515.1 Polaromonas sp. | reverse complement strand
CTGGTCTCGCGTGGACCGGCCGCGTCGCTGGCCCGTCTGGTCATGGCTCAGGACACCGGAAGTGCCATAGTGGGCGCGGTACGGGCGGACTACTTTGCCGGCACCGGTCCGCAAGCGGGACAATGGGCGGCCCGGGTCCGGCAGCCGCTGCAAATGTGGGCTCTCTGGCCGCGCTAAGTCAGGACCCCGGCAAGCCCCTGCCCGGCACAGGCCCGCCTCGAGCTGGACACCCACCAAGCCGGGGGGGGACGCATACAATGCGCGGTTTGCGTTCGGGGCCATTCGCAACCCTGCCCCAACGACTTCTACGGCCCGCCCCAAAGAAGCGGCGCCCCTCATCCTTGGAGAGCCACCCGTGTTCATTTCTTCTGCCTTCGCCCAAACCGCCCCTGCCCCAGCCGGTGGCGGCGACATGATGTCCTCGCTGGCCAGCATGCTCCCGCTGCTGCTGATGTTTGTGGTCCTTTATTTCGTCATGATCCGGCCCCAAATGAAGAAGCAGAAGGAGCATCGGGCCATGATCGAAGCCCTGGCCAAGGGTGATGAAGTGGTCACCGCCGGTGGCCTGATCGGTCGCGTCAGCCGGATCGATGATGCGTTCATTGGTGTCGAACTCAGCCAGGGTGTTGAGGTGCAGATGCAGCGTGCCTCGGTGGTGCAGGTGCTGCCCAAGGGCACCATGAAGTAAGGCCCAGGCCGGGGCGCTCACCCGCACCCGGCTGGTCCGGCCAACTGGCGCCGGCGACGAACGTCGGCCCAAACCACGCACAGAGTTGCCATGAACCGCTACCCGATTTGGAAATATCTGGTGCTTGCCGTCACTCTGGTGATCGCGGCGCTCTACACCCTGCCCAACTTCTTTGGCGAGGCGCCTGCCGTTCAGGTCTCCAGCCTCAAGGCCATGAGCAAGGTCGATGAGACGACGGTGACTCGGGTCCAGGAGGCCCTCAAGGCCGCCGGCGTGCCTGCCGAGGAAGTGGTGCTCGATGGCAATTCGGTGCGGGCTCGATTTGACAGCACCGACAACCAGCTCAAGGCCAAGGATGCCATCCAGAAGGCCCTGGTACCCGATCCGGCCAATCCGCCCTTCATCGTGGCGCTTAATCTGGTGTCTCGCTCGCCGGCATGGCTGCGCAGCATCCACGCCATGCCGATGTACTTGGGCCTGGACCTTCGTGGCGGGGTGCACTTCATGCTGCAGGTGGATATGCAGGCCGCCCTGACCAAGCGAGCTGACTCACTGGCGGGCGATTTGCGCCTGGCCCTGCGCGAGAAAAGTCTGCGCTATGAAGACCTGATGCGCGAGGGCAACTCGGTACAGATGCGGTTGCCTGACGAGGCCACATCCGATGCGGTACAGCGGCTGATTCAGGAGCAGTTCGCAGACTTGCAGGCCCGCGCCACTCCTGATGGCGCAAAGATTCGGTTGGTGGCGAGCATTCGGCCCGAGGCCATCCGCAAGGTGCAGGACCAGGCCCTTAAGCAGAACATCACCACGCTTCACAACCGCATCAACGAGCTTGGGGTGGCAGAGCCGGTCATCCAGCAGCAAGGCATTGACCGCATCGTGGTGCAATTGCCCGGTGTGCAGGACACGGCCAAGGCCAAGGATATTCTGGGGCGCACGGCCACCCTGGAGATGCGGCTGGTCGATGAGAGCGCGGAGGCGCGCGCTGCCGAGATCGGCGGGGGTCTGGTGCCCTTCAATTCCGAGAGATTTCTCGATCGCGAAGGCCGGCCCATCATCCTCAAAAAGAAGGTCGAGCTCACCGGGGAGAGCCTGACCGACGCGCAACCGGGGTTTGACTCGCAAACTCAGCAGCCCAAGGTGGACCTGACTGTGGACGCCAAAGGCAGTCGCATCATGCGCGACGTCAGCCGTGAGAACCTCAAGAAGCGCATGGCCATCGTGCTCTTCGAGAAAGGACGAGGGGAAGTCCTGACTGCACCTGTGATTCAGGGCGAGCTGGGCAACCGGTTTCAGATTTCGGGCTCCATGACCACCGTCGAGGCCAATGACCTGGCCTTGCTTTTGCGCGCGGGCTCCCTGGCTGCCCCGATGGAAATCATCGAGGAGCGCACCATAGGCCCCAGCCTCGGCGCCGAGAACATCGCCAAGGGCTTCAACAGCGTGACCTGGGGTTTCGTGGCCATTGTGATTTTCATGGCCGTCTACTACATGCTGTTTGGCCTGATCTCCGGTCTGGCCCTGGCCGTCAATTTGCTGCTCCTGGTGGCTGTGCTGTCGATGCTGCAGGCAACCCTCACCCTGCCGGGTATGGCGGCCATCGCCTTGGCCTTGGGTATGGCCATTGATTCGAACGTGCTGATCAATGAGCGTATCCGCGAGGAGCTGCGCAGTGGGGCTGCGCCGCAGGCGGCCATTCACGCCGGTTATGACCGCGCTTGGGCCACGATCCTGGACTCCAACATCACCACCCTGATCGCTGGCCTGGCCCTGCTGATCTTTGGCTCCGGTCCGGTGCGCGGCTTCGCGGTGGTGCACTGCATTGGCATCCTGACCAGCATGTTCTCTGCGGTTTTCTTCTCGCGAGGATTGGTCAATCTCTGGTACGGACGGCAGAAAAAACTAAAGTCCGTCTCCATCGGCACTGTCTGGCGGCCTGGTGCCTCCAGCAAGCCCTGACCTCGCGAAACTCGCCGGAGCGCACACATGGAATTCTTCAAGATCGGCCGCGACATCCCGTTCATGCGGCATGCCAAGGTCTTTAACGCCATCTCGCTGGTCACCTTCATTCTGGCGGTGTTCTTTCTGTTCACCCGTGGGTTGCATCTGTCGATCGAATTCACCGGCGGCACCCTGATGGAGGTGAGCTACAGCCAGAGTGCCGATTTGGGCAAGGTGCGTACGGCTGTCTCCAGCCTGGGCTATACCGATGTGCAGGTGCAGAATTTTGGAACGGCGCGCGATGTGATGATCCGCCTGCCTGCTCAAAAGGGCGTCAGCACGGCTCAGCAGAGCGAGCAGGTGATGACTGCGCTGCGCGCCGCCGACGCCAGTGTCACCCTGCGGCGTACCGAGTTTGTCGGACCGCAGATAGGCGATGAACTGGCAGCCGATGGCTTGAAGGCCCTGGCCATGGTGGTGGTGGGCATCATGATCTACTTGGCCTTCCGTTTCGAGTGGAAATTTGCGGTGTCGGCCATCATCGCCAACCTGCACGATGTGGTGATCATCCTGGGCTTCTTTGCCTTTTTCCAATGGGAATTTTCGTTGGCGGTTCTGGCTGCGGTGCTGGCGGTGCTTGGGTACTCGGTCAATGAGTCAGTGGTGATCTTTGACCGGATCCGGGAAAACTTCAGGCGCTACCGCAAAATGAATACGGTGGAGATCATTGACAACGCGATCACCTCGACCATCAGTCGCACCATCATCACCCACGGTTCGACGCAGATCATGGTGCTGTCCATGCTGTTGTTTGGCGGACCTACGCTGTTCTACTTTGCCCTGGCGCTGACCATTGGCATTTGCTTTGGCATTTATTCCTCGGTGTTTGTTGCCGCTGCGGTGGCCATGTGGCTGGGGCTGGAGCGAGAAGACCTGATCAAGGCATCGTCGCGCAAAGAGGGCCAGGACCCGAACGATCCCAACGCAGGCGCGGTGGTCTAAGGCCCCGCCCCGCGCACTGGTCAGGCTCAGTGCGCCCAGCGTTCCAGGCTGTCGTCGCACAGCTCATCGAGTACCAGTGCATCGGGCTCTTCCCCGAGGCTCCAATACACCATGAGCACGATGATCTTGAAATCATCGAGCGACAAGGGCTCTCCGGCAGCCGCCATCGCACGATCGACCACAATTTCGCGCATGGGGGGTGGCAACACGCCCGAGCCTTCGAGGAAGGCGAGAAAGCCCAGCGCTTCAGGGCCAAGCTGCTGGCGTTCGAGCGGGGAGTAGATCCGCAGGCTGCCTTCTGACTGCGGCCAGGCACAAGTCTCGGAGCTGCGATCCTCTGGACCGCACACGCGGCTGGTCTGAGCGGCCAGCTGCAAGCCATCGAGCCAGATCAGTGCGGCTTCGATTTCTTCCGGCTCAAAACCCGCCGCGCTGAGCTTGCGTCCGAGTTGGGGGGCTTGGGGGCAGGCATTACCCTGCCAGTAGTTTTCATAAACGTAGACCAATACCTCGAACATGGCCTCAATATACCCCAGCCGCGCCCGCTTGTGACAAGTCCGGTTGGGGTGGTGCCGGCGCCCCTAAAATGGGCGTTTCGGCCGCAGGCTCAGCGCACTGCGCCTCCTCAGATCGACCTCAGAAAAGGACCCTAGCTATGGCCCCTATTCCCGCCTCCATGGACGACCGCGACGGCAAGATCTGGATGGACGGTCATATGGTCGAGTGGCGCGATGCCAAGATCCATGTGCTTTCGCACACTCTGCACTACGGCTGCGGCGCCTTTGAGGGCGTGCGGGCCTACAAAACCGCTCAAGGCACGGCCATCTTTCGTCTGCAGGAGCACACTCAGCGCTTGTTCAACAGTGCCAAGATCCTGCGCATGAACATCCCTTTTGGCCTCGAGCAGGTGATGCAGGCGCAAAAAGACGTGGTCCGCGAAAACAAGCTGGAGAGCTGCTATTTGCGGCCCCTGACCTGGATTGGTTCGCAAAAGCTCGGCGTCTCGCCCAAGGGCAACAAGATTCATATCATGGTGGCGGCCTGGGCCTGGGGTGCTTATCTCGGCGAGGAAGGGCTCAAGCGTGGCATTCGCGTCAAGACCTCAAGCTACACCCGTCACCACGTTAATATCACCATGACCCAGGCCAAGGCGGTGAGCAATTACACCAATTCCATCCTGGCCAATATGGAGGCCTTGGACGAAGGCTACGACGAGGCCCTGCTGCTCGATGCAGCCGGTTTCGTTAGCGAGGGTGCGGGTGAAAATATCTTTGTCGTCAAGGACGGCGTGGTGCACACCCCTGATCTTTCGGCGGGCGCGCTCAACGGCATCACTCGCAATACCATCTTCCATATCTGCAAAGATCTGGGAATTGAATTGGTGCAAAAGCGCATCACCCGCGACGAAGTCTATATCTGTGATGAGGCCTTCTTTACTGGCACCGCTGCCGAGGTTACGCCGATACGCGAGCTTGATCGGGTGCAGATCGGTGCCGGCAGCCGCGGACCGATCACCGAGAAGATTCAGAACGCCTTCTTTGACATCGTGGGCGGTCGCAATCCCAAGTACGCGGCCTGGCTGAGCCCGGTTTGAGCATCGTCCCAGGCTGACATCACCAGGCAGAGGCATCATCATGCAAGTCAAGGAACAAGGGCGGTCGGTTGAGCTTCTGGCCAGCGACCTCAATGCCCAGGGCGGCGTGTTCTGCCCCAATCCTGCGATGGCGCTGTGGAGCGGGCATCCTCGGGTGTATCTCAATGTGGCCGAGACCGGATCGGCCCGTTGCCCGTACTGCGGCACCGTCTACCAACTCAAGGACGGCGAACATTTTCACGCGGGGCATTGAGGCCCCTGGGGTCCTGTTTGAGACGGCCTCTTTTCAGCGAGTCCGTGCTGTGGGGGGTAGTCTTGTCAAGGCCTGCACACCATGAGTGCTTCGTTGGTCATTGCCCCGCAGTGGATTGGCGATGCGGTCATGACGGAGCCCTTGCTGCGGCGCCTGCATGCGCGCGGTGAGCGCCTGACGGTTGCGGCCCTGCCCTGGGTGGCTCCAGTGTTTCGGGCCATGCCCCAGGTGGCCGAAATTCTTGAGTTGCCTTTTGCCCATGGCGGCCTGCAGTGGCGTGCGCGGCGGCGTATTGCCCACGAGCTGCGGGGACGCTTTGATACCGCCTATGTCCTGCCCAACTCGCTCAAGAGTGCGCTGGTGCCACTTTGGGCTGAGATACCGCGTCGTGTGGGCTATCTGGGCGAGGCCCGTGTGGGCCTGCTCACCCATCGTCTGAAGAATCCGCCCAAGGGCAAGCGCCCCCCCATGGTGGCCTTGTATTCAGCTTTGAGCGGAGAGCCTGATGTGAGGCAGGACAGGCCCCGGCTGCAATGGCCTCAGGCCGATCGGCAAGAGGCGCTGGCTCGTCAGGACTTGGCTGCGGGCGGCTATCTGGCGTTCGTACCGGGGGCCGAGTACGGGCCGGCCAAACGCTGGCCGGCGCAGCACTTCGCATCACTGGCCCGTCTGCTCGATGTGTCGGTGCTGCTTCTGGGTTCGGCCAAGGAGCAGGCTTTGTGCGAGGAGATCGCAGCGCTCGCCTCCTCCGCGCGTATCCGCAATCTGGCCGGCGAGACGTCGTTGGCGGAGGCCATAGGACTGATCGCGGGCGCAAAGGCCGTGGTCAGCAATGACTCGGGCTTGATGCATGTGGCTGCCGGCCTGGGAGTGCCGCAGGTGGCAGTGTTTGGATCTTCCAGCCCTGATCACACCCCACCCCTGAGTGATCGTGCGCAAGTGCTCTGGCTCAAGCGTGATTCGGCCTACCAACCCCCCCTCGATTGCGCGCCTTGCTTCGAGCGCGAATGCCCTCTGGGGCACACTCGCTGCCTGGTGGATTTATCGCCGCAGCGGGTGCGTGCGGCGCTGGACTTCCACCCATAAGGCATAGGGCAAGGGATAGGCGGCCCGGTAGCGCTGGCTGTGCAAGTTCAGAATCTGCGTCTCCCCCAGCAGCTCGGCACTGTTGAGCAGGCGCTCGATGACCAGGGGTTCCGGTGAGTGGTGAAGCAGCTCTTGGGCCAGTTGCAGTTGTTCGGAAGCGTTGTCTGCGGTCAGGGGACTAAGGGCCAGTTTGGCAAACTGCGCATGGCCCTGGAAGAACCAGCTGCCTTGGGCGTGTTGCAGCGGGTCGCTTCGGTACAAGCTATGGCGCTGCGCGGCCGGCAGATAGATTTGGCTGACCCGGTGGTAGTCGAATGCCACCACCGCAGTCCCCAGTAAAAGAACCAGCGCCGATCCGTTAATCAAGGCGTCTTGGTGTCGGGTTTTGGGGGTGGGCTGCGCTTCGGTCTGGCCCAGACGAATCCCCCGCCACAAACCAAGCACTGCAAACAGTGCGGTGATCTGGAAAGGGCCGTACCACAGCGGGTATTCGAGCAGGCTGTGCAGACCGATGACCAGCAGGGCTGCCCAGGCTGCCACTTGCTCATTGGGTGAGCGCTCTCGCGGCCGGGCGTACCAGAAGGCAGCCAATACGGCCACACTGAGTCCCAGTGCCAGCGGCAGACCGATCTCGACCGCCAGATGCAGGGGAAGGTTATGCGCGTTGCCCAGTTTCTCCATGAAGCGCGGCCCTTCAAACAGCGTCATGTAGTGCGCATAGTCGAGCTCGTTCCAGCCCCAGCCCGTCCAGGGCCGCTGCAGGATGAGCGTCCACACATTGCGCCAGAGCGTCAGGCGGCTGTCGTTGGCCGATGTCATCAGGCGTGTCAGCGCATCACAGGCGGTGGCGGTGCAGGGAGAACTGAGCCCCTGCAGCCCCAGCGTCCATTGCAGGACCGCGGGCAGGTACAGGCTGGTCAGCAGATAAAGCGTCATGCCCAGACCAAGCAGCAGGGCGATGCGCCGCTGTCTTTGCCAGTACCAGAGCATGCCAGCGGCGACGATCAGCGCCCAGGCCAACAGCCCGCTGCGTGAACCGGTTGTGGCGTGGCCGATCGCCAGCATGGGTAGGGCAAAGACCGTCAAGCCAGTAAGGCGCCTTTGGCCGCCATCCCGCCGGACTGTGTGCAGATAGGCCAGGCTGACCAGTCCCAGTGTCGTCAGGCTGGCGAACTGGTTGCGCTGGCGCAGATTACCCGCCCCTTCACCGGGGCCTATCGAGGCCATCCAGGGTGATCCATATGAAGCCCATCCCAGATACTGGATCAGGGCGATGAGGCAACTGACCAGCGCGGCCAGTAGTGTCGCGCTTGCCAGCAGTTCAGCACGCCAGTAGCGGCGCAGCAGCAACAGACTGCCGAGGCAGGCCATTGAAACCAGCCAGGGCCAGGCATTGCGCGAGGGGCCTGCGCTTAGGGGCTGTATCCAGGGCAGTACCAGCAACAGCACGATGGCTGGCCTGGCCAGTAGGGAGAGCATGGGGCCAGCTTAGCAGCCTGCACCAACGGAGCCCCATCGGGGCCGGAGCAATCAATAGCCGCAGCTCAGCTGCTCTTGCAGCTGGCTGGCAGGTATTTGGCCTCCACCCCGTCGGTGGAGCCAGGACCACACGCCCAGGCGATCTGCCCGTTGTTCAGCGTGCCCTTGAGCTGGACCGTCTTGCCGCCGATGCGAGGCTGATCGGCCTTGATCTTGACGGTGATCACGCCCACGTTGCTGTCGTTGCCGTCTCTGCTGTAACCCACACTGTCGATCATGGCAGAGCTTTGCGTATCGATGGCGAGAGTCGCTGGCATGGCGCTCCCCACTTGCGCGGCCTCCGTGACCGCGGTTTTGGCTGGCGTGGCCGCCAGGATGACCTCCGTGAGCTTGGCCCTCAGGGTGTAGTCCTGATACATGGGCAGGCCCAGTGAGGCCAGCAGACCGATGATGGCGATCACGATCATCAGTTCGATGAGGGTAAAGCCGCGTTGCATGCATTTCATGGTGAGAACCTCCTTTGAGAATTCAAGCTGGATACCGCAGGTGCATGCTAGGCAGCCATCGCTCCGCTGTCATTGGGCTGGGCTCACCAAAACGATTTTTGACGGTGCTGCTGACGATCGATCGCAAGTCACCCCCAGGCCGAGGCTTGTCTGCTTGTCGGCCTGAGAGCGCAATGGACCCAGTTTAGAGCTGGGCCTTGAGGAGCTTGCCCATCTCTGATGGATTGCGGGTGACCTTGAAGCCGCAGGCTTCCATGATGGCCAGCTTGGCATCAGCGGTATCGGCGCCGCCGGAGATCAGCGCACCGGCATGGCCCATGCGTTTACCGGGTGGGGCCGTGACGCCCGCAATGAAGCCGACCACTGGCTTTTTCATGTTCGCCTTGCACCACTGCGCGGCCTCGGCCTCGTCGGGGCCGCCGATCTCGCCGATCATGATGACCGCATCGGTGTCTGGATCCTCGTTGAAGGCCTTCATGACGTCGATGTGCTTGAGGCCATTGATCGGATCGCCGCCGATACCGACGGCGCTGGACTGACCCAGGCCAATTTCGGTCAGCTGGGCCACCGCTTCATAGGTGAGCGTGCCCGAGCGCGAGACCACCCCGATGCGGCCCTTGCGGTGAATGTGGCCAGGCATGATGCCGATCTTGATTTCCTCGGGCGTGATCAGTCCCGGGCAATTGGGTCCGAGCAGCAGCGTGCGCTTGCCGCCAGCGGCCTCCTTGGCCTTCATGCGGTTGCGCACTTCGAGCATGTCGCGTACCGGAATGCCTTCCGTGATGCAAATGGCCAGGTCCAGATCGGCCTCGACCGCTTCCCAGATGGCGGCGGCGGCGCCTGCCGGGGGCACATAGATGACCGAGACGGTGGCGCCCGTCTGCTGGGCCGCTTCCCTGACCGAGGCATAGATCGGGATGTTGAAGATCTTTTCGCCGGCTTTTTTGGGATTGACGCCGGCCACAAAGCAGTTCTTGCCGTTGGCATATTCCTGGCACTTTTCCGTGTGGAACTGGCCGGTTTTGCCGGTGATGCCCTGGGTGATGACCTTGGTGTCTTTGTTGATGTAGATGGACATGTATCTCTCCTGGGCAGCGTTAAGCGGCGTTCACGGCAGCGACCACCTTTTGGGCCGCCTCGGCCATGGTGTCGGCGCTGATGATGGGCAGGCCCGACTCGGCCAGCATCTTTTTGCCCAGTTCCTCATTGGTGCCTTTCATGCGCACCACCAGCGGCACATTGAGGTTGACCGCCTTGCAGGCGGTGATGACGCCGGTGGCAATCGTGTCGCACTTCATGATGCCGCCGAAGATATTGACCAGAATGGCCTTGACCTTGGGGTTCTTGAGCATGATCTTGAAGGCCTCGGTGACCTTCTCGGGGGTGGCGCCGCCGCCCACGTCGAGAAAGTTGGCCGGCTCGGCGCCGAACAACTTGATGGTGTCCATGGTGGCCATGGCCAGGCCGGCTCCATTGACCAGGCAGCCAATGTTGCCGTCCAGAGAGATGTAGGCCAGATCAAATTTGGACGCCTCAATTTCGGCGGGATCTTCTTCATCCAGATCGCGCAGGGCCACGATTTCAGGATGGCGGAACAGCGCGTTGGAATCGAAATTGAACTTGGCGTCCAGGGCGATGATGTTGCCCTTGCCGTCGCGGTTGAGCGGATTGATCTCCACCAGCGAGGCATCGGTGTCCATGTAGCACTTGTAGAGCTTGCGGCAGACATCGGAGAACTGGGCCGAAGAGTCGGCCGGCATACCGATGCCTCGCGCCAACTCCTGCGCCTGCGCCTCAGTCATGCCCTGCAGCGGGTCGACGAAGACCTTGAGGATCTTCTCAGGGCTGCTGTGAGCCACTTCTTCAATATCCATACCCCCCTCGCTGGAGGCAATGAAGGCCACCTTTTGCGAGGCGCGGTCGGTCACGATGGACAGGTAGTACTCTTTCTGGATGTCTGCACCGTCTTCGATGTAGAGACGGCGAACCTTTTGTCCCTCGGGTCCGGTCTGATGGGTCTTGAGCTGCATGCCCAAGATCTGGCCGGCCAGATCCTTGACTTGGTCGATGCTCTTGGCCACCTTCACTCCGCCGCCCTTGCCTCGTCCTCCGGCATGGATCTGGGCCTTGACCACCCAGACGGGACCGCCGAGCTTTTGGGCCGCTTCCACCGCCTCCTGCACGGTGAAGGCCGGCACGCCCCGCGGCACCGGCACGCCAAATTGGCGCAGGATTTCCTTGGCTTGGTATTCGTGTATTTTCATAAGAGAGCTTTCACAGAATCGGTGGAGACAGCGGCGCACGACCGACTCGCGCGCTTAGCCTGGGCGCACACCCCCTCCCCAGTGGGCGCGGCCGAGCCAGTGATGGCAGCGGCAAACTGTATCATGGTGCTTCACATCAAACTTTGCGTCCAGCTTACGAATTTGCGGTTGGCCGGGCCGGATAAATGGGGCGCTGTAGCTCGGTGACCCTGACTGATACAGAGAAGTGCAATGACCCAGGTTTTCATTGACGGCGAGGCCGGCACCACCGGTTTGCAGATCCGCGAGCGTCTGCTGGCTCTGGCTGGGGTGGAGTTGGTCAGCATCGACCCCGCCCGGCGCAAGGATCCGCAGGCCAAGCGCGAGCTTATGGCCGAGGTCGATCTGGTCATCCTGTGTCTGCACGACGAGGCGGCCCGCGAATCGGTGGCCATGATCGATACCCTGCCCGCCGGCCGCCAGCCCCGCATCATCGATGCCTCGACCGCCCATCGGACCGCGCCCGGCTGGGTCTTTGGCTTCCCGGAGCTGGCCCCTGGGCAGCTCGAAGCGGTCCGGCAGGCCGCTCGGGTGGCCAATCCGGGCTGCTACGCCACGGGCGTGATTGCGCTGATCCGGCCGCTGATCGATGCCGGTCTGCTGCCTCCGGATTTCCCTTTGTCTCTGCCGGCCGTTAGCGGCTATTCGGGGGGTGGGCGTCAGATGATCGAGGCGTATGAGGCCGGAACGGCCCCCCTTTTTGAAATCTACGGCTTGGGCCTGAGCCACAAGCATATGCCCGAGATCATGAAGTACACCGGTCTCAAGCGGCGGCCCATCTTCGTGCCTTCGGTGGGCAATTTCCGTCAGGGCATGCTGGTTCAGCTGCCGCTACACCTGGACCTGCTGCCTGCTCGCCCCAGTGCCGCGCAATTGGAGGACGCCTTGCGTCGTCACTACGCTGGCAGTGCCTGGGTCAGTGTGCCGCCGGCGCCCACGGCCGGGCGTATCGATGCGTTGGCTCTCAATGACAGCAACCGCATGGAGCTGTTCGTTTTTGGCAATGAGCAGCACCACCAGGCCGTACTGATTGCGCGCCTGGACAACCTGGGCAAGGGCGCTAGCGGGGCGGCAGTGCAGAACCTGCAGTTGATGCTGGGGCTCTGAGGGCTGACCAATCAGCCAGTGACCTTTCGCGCCACTTCTGGCGAGAAGCCGCGGCCCATGAGAAAGCGGATTTGGCGGGCTCGTTCTCGCGGGTCGGTAGAGGCCTCCTTGTACTTGCGCAGCCAAAGGGCGCGGGCGCGGTCGAGCTCGGTGCCTTGCAACTCGCTCAAGGCTTGATGAATCGACTGCGGATTGAGGCCGCGCAAGTTCAGTTCGTGTGCGATGCGAGCAGATCCGAAGCGCGCAGCCCGACTGTGCAGTACCGATTCAAGCACCCTTTGCTCGCTGATAAACCCTTTGGCCTGCAGTTCATCGAGGATCCGTGAGAGCTCCTCTGGCTCCTGAGCGTGGGGTGCAAGCTTTCTTTCGAGCTCGGCGCGCGAGTGTTCGCGCGCGGCCAGCAGGCGCAAGGCCCGGCCTTTGAGCGAGAGCCTGCCGACCGATTTCCCAAGACCTGAAGTCGGCGGCCCCCCGGACGATTCGGGCCCGCAGACGGGCTGAGCGCCCACGCGTGCCGGTATCGGCAGGGACTTGCGCATCTGGAGCGTGGGATCAGGCTTCGCGCCACAAAGCCAGGCCAAGCTGGCGTACAGCGCGCCAAAGCAGCCGCGCGCTGCGAAAGCTCAGATGACCGACGACCCACAGTGTTTTGATGGCCAGCATCGTGATGCTCCTGTCGGCCTTACGAGGCCAGCTTGATCTTGCGCGGCTTGTCGGTCATCTGTTCATTGGCCGCCTCCGCCGGTTCGCTTGGGGGCAACAGGGGTACGCCCAGATGTTCGCGCACCTTGTTTTCGATTTCGAAGGCCAGATCAGAGTTTTCCTTGAGGAACTCACGCGCGTTGTCGCGACCCTGGCCGATCTTCTCCCCCTGGTAGGCAAACCAGGCCCCGGACTTTTCGATGATGTTGCTGGCCACGCCCAGGTCCAGCACTTCGCCCAGACGGCTGATGCCTTCGCCATAGAGGATGTCGAACTCGGCCGTCTTGAACGGGGAGGCCACCTTGTTCTTGACCACCTTGACCTTGGTCTCGTTGCCGATCACATCCTCCCCCTTTTTGATAGAGCCGGTGCGACGGATGTCCAGGCGGACGGAGGCGTAGAACTTGAGTGCGTTACCGCCGGTGGTGGTCTCGGGGCTGCCGAACATGACGCCGATCTTCATGCGAATCTGGTTGATGAAAATCACGGTGCAGTTGGCCTTCTTGATGGTGGCCGTCAGCTTGCGCAAGGCCTGGCTCATCAAGCGTGCCTGCAGACCAGGCAGTGAATCGCCCATTTCGCCTTCGAGTTCGGCCTTGGGGGTCAGGGCCGCCACAGAGTCCACCACGATCAGATCGACTGCGCCCGAGCGGGTGAGGGCATCAACGATTTCCAGGGCCTGCTCGCCGGTGTCGGGCTGGGAGATCAGCAGGTCATGCAGATTGACCCCTAGCTTTTGGGCGTACTGGATGTCCAGCGCGTGCTCGGCATCGACAAAGGCGCAGGTGCCGCCCAGGCGCTGCATCTCGGCGATGACCTGCAGCGTCAGAGTGGTCTTGCCCGAGGATTCCGGGCCGTAGATTTCAATGACGCGTCCGCGCGGCAGGCCGCCCACACCCAGGGCGATGTCCAGACCCAGCGAACCGGTAGACACCACCTGGATGTCCTCGGCCGTTTCGCCCGCACCCAGGCTCATGATGGTGCCTTTACCGAACTGCTTCTCGATTTGAGCCAGTGCTGCCTGCAGCGCCTTGGCCTTTTCGGTGTTGAGGGTCTTGACGGGTGCGTCCATGAAAAACTCCTTAAAAATCAATGGCTTGTAAAGAACTTGGGGCAGATCAGGAAGTGTGGATGAAATCACAGCCTGGATGCATGACCAGTACTTTATCAGCTGATACGATCAAGTAAATACTTTTTTTGGTCAGTTTGCCTTACTATTTAGGGGTGTCGATTTCGCTCCCTGACAGCCTTGATCCGCACTGGCGTCTGACCCATCTGGGGCGTCTGTTGGGCCACAGCCTGCGGCGCTTTGATGCCCGGGTCCTGCAACTCATGGCCCATGACCCGCAGGTGCCGCTGGCCCTTTCGAATCTGGCTGCCCGCCAGCAGATCGGTGCAGCGCATATTCACATCACACGTCACTTGTCCTTGAGCGGATCGCGGCTGAGCGATCTGGCCCAGAGCGCGGGCATGAGCAAGCAGGCCATGGGTGATTTGGTCGATCAATGCGAGGCCTGGGGGCTGGTACTTCGCACGAGCGATCCGCGTGATCGGCGCGCCCGGCAAGTGGTTTTTACAGATACGGGCCTGCAATGGCTGCAGGCCTTCCATCGGGCGGTCTCGCAGGCTCAGGCGGAGTTTTCCCAGACGGTGGGCGCGCCGGTGGCCACCGTTGTCATGCTAGGCCTGGAGGCCTATGCCAACGGCTATGAGTATTGAGCGCGCGCCCCACTCGCGGCGCAGGCACGTTGTGCGTGGTCCAGCCCCCCCATAGAATCGAATGACACTGAAGAAAAATTGGGCCTCAGCGGGCCGGTGATTTCAGGCAGGGGCGCACAAGCGGCGCCCGGTCACCGGCGGACAAGGCCCCCAGAGGAGACCGCCGTGCGAATTCTGATTGCCGAAGACGATCATGTTCTGGCCGACGGCCTCCTGCGCACCTTGCGAAGTTCGGGCGCGGTGGTCGATCATGTTTCCAGTGGGAGTGAGGCCGATGCCGCCTTGATGGTCCACTCACAATTTGACTTGCTCATTCTGGATCTGGGCTTGCCCCGCCTGCACGGCCTGGAGGTTCTCAAGCGCTTGCGTGCACGCGGTAGTGTGATGCCCGTGCTGATTCTGACTGCAGCCGACAGCGTAGAAGAACGGGTCAAGGGCCTGGACTATGGAGCTGACGACTACATGGCCAAGCCGTTTTCCTTGCAGGAACTCGAGGCGCGGGTGCGGGCGCTGACCCGACGTGGCATGGGTGGAGCCAGCAGCATCATCAAGCACGGACCCATGGTGTACGACCAGGCCGGTCGCGTGGCCACGATTGATGGACAGATGATCGAACTCTCGGCCCGTGAGCTTGGACTGCTTGAGGTGCTGTTGCAGCGCACCGGGCGGCTGGTCAGCAAGGACCAGCTGGTTGAACGCTTGTGCGAGTGGGGCGAAGAGGTCAGCAACAATGCGATTGAGGTCTACATTCATCGCTTGCGCAAGAAGATTGAAAAAGGCCCGATCCGCATCGCGACAGTGCGCGGCCTGGGCTACTGTCTTGAAAAGATCTCCTGAGTGGTCGCGCCCAGTGCTGCCTTGTCTCCCTGCGGGGCTGCATGTACCTCAGAGGGGTAGGCCTTGAAGATGTTTCAGCGTGACAAGCGCAGCCTTTTTGGCGAGATTCTTGACTGGATGCTCACGCCCTTGCTGCTGCTATGGCCGATCACGCTGGCTTTGACTTGGCTGGTGGCGCAGAACACCGCGGGCAAACCTTTTGACCGTGCTCTCGAGCAGAGCGTCAATGCCCTAAGTCACTTGTTGTCTGTGCGTGAGGGCCGCGTGTCGCTGTCCCTGCCTGCTCCAGCGCGCGAGATTCTTCGCGCGGATGAAACCGATCAAATTTTCTTTCAGGTCCGGCGCAGCAACGGTGATCTGCTCGCTGGCGAGCTTGACTTGCCCGCGCCCAAGGAGCTTGTACCCCCCGTCGACGGTGAGGTACGCTTGCGTGAAGACGTGGTCCAGAGCAAGGAGGTGCGAGTGGCCTACCGCTGGACTCTGGTCAACACTCAGGCGCCGGAATGGGTACTGATCCAGGTGGCTGAGACCTTGGAAAAGCGCAAGACCTTGGCTGCTGAAATCGTCAAGGGCGTGATGGTCCCGCAGTTTGTCACCTTGCCCCTGGCGGTTTTGCTGGTGTGGCTGGCCTTGGTGCGGGGGATCCGGCCCTTGGCGCAGCTCGAGCGGCGAATCCGCGCGCGCAAGGCAGATGACATGAGTCCGCTCGATGAGACTGCTGTACCTGAGGAGGTGGCGCCTCTGGTGTCTTCCATCAATGACCTGCTCAGCCGGCTCAGGGATTCGATCAACACCCAGAAGCGGTTTCTTGCGGATGCGGCTCATCAGCTCAAGACACCACTGGCGGGTCTGCGAATGCAGGCCGATCTGGCGCAACGCCAAGCCGACGCCGAAGAGCTCAAGCGCTCGCTGCAGCAGATTGGCCGAGCCAGTGTGCGCGCCACGCACACGGTCAACCAGTTGTTGGCTCTGGCGCGGGCCGAAACCAGCGGGCGCAGCTTGACCATGACGCGGGTCGACCTGATTGAGGTGATCGCAGAGACCATCCAAGAGTCTTTGGCCCGCGCCCTGGAGAAGCGGATAGACCTGGGCTATGAGGGGCCTGGGCCAGGCCAGAGCTCGTGCGGTGTCCAGGGCAATGCCACCTTGCTGCGAGAGATGGTGCGCAACCTGATCGACAACGCCATTCATTACACCCCCGAGGACGGGCAGGTCACGGTGCGGTTGACGGGTCAGTGGCCGGCCGGCCCTTTGACCTTGCTGGTTGAGGATACCGGCCCCGGTATTGCGGCTGCAGAGCGCGCGCTGGTGTTTCAGCCCTTTTACCGGGCTCTCGGTACCAATGTGGATGGCTCGGGTCTGGGTCTGGCCATCGTCGCTGAGATTGCGCGCCAGCATGGCGCCCAAGTCACCCTCGACAGTTGTGACCATCCCGCTCCGTGGCCGGGCACACGTGTGAGCGTGCGTTTCGGCCAGGAGCGAGAGCCGGGCTGACCATCAGCCCAGGTGTTTGCCCACGATCCCGGCCAGTTCGAACATCGTGACCTGGTCCTTGCCGAAGACCTCGCGCAGCTTGGCGTCCGCATTGATGGCGCGCTTGTTGGCGGCATCCTGCAGGCCATTGGCCTTGATGTAGTCCCAGATCTTCTTGACCACTTCGGTGCGGGCGTAGGTGCCCTCGCCGATCACGGCGGCCAGCGCCGCGCTGGGCTTGAGCGTGCCGACCGCAGCCTTGCGTGGAGCCTTTTCGCCTGCCGCTTTTTTGGCGGCCGGCGCCTTCTTGGCTGCAGCCTTCTTGGCCGGCGCTTTGGTGGCCGCAGTCTTGCCCGCATAGCTCTTGCGCGCCGGGTACTTGCTCTCGCGCTGCTCGAACTCGAAGCTCACCTTACCCTCTTCGGCATTCCAGGCCAGGAAGGCCTTGAAGCTGCGGCGGGTGCGGTTGCTAACGAACTTGTCGAGCAGATCGGTCTTGCCGGTGGCCAGCAGTTTGCTGAACTGCTCGCGTTCAATCGGCTGCTGCAGGATGATCTGCCCGCTCTTGAAGTCGCAGCTGGGCGTCGGCTGTTCGTGCGTCGGCACGGCCTTGCTGCACACATAGTTGCTGCCGTGCTCAAACACCGGGCTGCCGCACTTGGGGCAGTGGCCAAGACTTTGTTGGGCTGAGAAGTCGACGATTTCGCCTGTGTCTTCGCCCTTGCTGTCATCGCCAAAGTCGAATTCGAGCTTCCATTGCGTCTCGTCCTCACTGAACTTGAGTGCCAGCTCGGCCACAAAAGGCCAGCCCGCTTTGGAGCGGAAACCTTCGAGCGGGCCGATCTTCTTGTCGCGCAGGAACTGGTCGGCCTCGTGCGTTTCAAAGGTTCGGCCGCCGGGTGACTTGGTGAACGAGAAGCCGCAGCCTTCGCTGGCCCCGTCGGCGCCGCAGCAGGTAAAGCGGCGGTAGTTTTCCTTGACTACGCCGCCGCACTTGGGGCATGGCGTGGCCAGGGTGGCGTAGTCGCCGGGCACGGTGTCGCGGTCGTATTCCTTGGCTTTGCGCACGATGCGCTCGGTCATGGCGGCGATCTCGGCCATGAATTGGGCGCGGCTCAGTTGGCCGTGTTCCATCTGCGCGAGCTTGTATTCCCATTCGCCGGTCAATTCCGGCTTGGAGAGTTCTTCGACCTGCAGGCCCCGCAGCAGGGTCATGAGCTGAAAGGCCTTGGCGGTGGGAATCAGCTCGCGGCCTTCGCGCAGCATGTATTTTTCGTTCAGCAGGCCTTCGATGATGGCCGCGCGCGTGGCCGGTGTGCCCAGGCCTTTTTCCTGCATGGCTTCGCGCAGCTCGTCGTCGTCCACCAGCTTGCCGGCGCCTTCCATCGCGCCCAGCAGCGTGGCTTCGGAGTAGCGGGCCGGCGGGCGGGTTTTGAGGCCCTTGGCGTCGGCGCTTTCGGTGCGCACTTTCTCGCCTGCTTTGACCGCGACCAGCATCTTGGCGTTCTCGTCGCCCTCCTTCTCGGCCTCTTTGCCCCAGATGGCTTGCCAACCCGGATCGACGAGCACCTTGCCCACGCTTTTGAAGTGATGGCTCTCGCCTTGATGACTCACCTGACTGATGCGCGTGGTCACCATGAACTGCGCGCTCGGGTAGAACACCGACATGAAACGTCTGACCACCAGGTCGTAGAGTTTTTGCTCGGCCTCGGACAGGCCGCTGGGCGCCTGCAGGGTCGGGATGATGGCAAAGTGGTCGCTGACCTTGGCGTTGTCGAAGATGCGCTTGCTCGGCTTGATGTAGCCCTTGTTGAGGGCCACCAGGGCGTGCGGCGCCAGGTGGCGCATGCCGCTGTCGCCCAGCATCTCGAAAGTCTGTTTGACGACCGGCAGGTAGTCTTCGGGCAGGTGGCGCGAATCGGTCCGCGGGTAGGTCAGGGCCTTGTGCCTTTCATACAGGCTTTGCGCCAGCGCCAGCGTGGTCTTGGCCGAGAAGCCGAAGCGGCCGTTGGCCTCGCGCTGCAGGCTGGTCAGATCGAACAGGCCGGGCGAGGCCTCGGTTTTGGGGGTGGATTCTTCGGTGACGGCGGCCGCCTTGCCGCGCACGGCGTCGGCGATCTCGAGGGCGCGGCGCGCGTCCCAGACGCGGTCGGCCTTCTTTTCCTTGTCGTCCGCATCCGCCTTCCAGGCCGGGTCGAACCACTTGCCGGTGTACTCGCCGGCTTCGGCCAGGAAGCTGGCGTGCACCTCCCAGTAGTCGCGGCTCACAAACTTGCGGATCTGCTCTTCGCGCTCAACGACGACTGCCAGCGTCGGCGTCTGCACCCGGCCCACGGTGGTCAGAAAGAAGCCGCCGTCACGCGAGTTGAAGGCCGTCATGGCGCGCGTGCCGTTGATGCCGACGAGCCAGTCGGCCTCGGAACGGCTGCGCGCCGCATCGGCCAGACCCTGCATCTGCTGCTCGCTGCGCAGGTGGTCAAAGCCATCGCGGATGGCCTGCGGCGTCATCGACTGCAGCCACAGGCGCTTGACCGGCTTGCCCAGGGGCTTGCTGCCGCCCGCGTACTGTTCGATCAGGCGGAAGATCAGCTCGCCCTCGCGGCCCGCGTCGCAGGCATTGACCAGCGCCGTCACGTCCTTGCGCTTGGCCTGTTTGACCACCGCCGACAGGCGGCTCTTGGTCTTGTCCACCGGCTTCAAGTCAAAGTGCGGCGGGATGACGGGCAGGTTGGCAAAGCTCCACTTGCCGCGCTTGACGTCGTACTGCTCGGGCGCCTGGATCTCCACCAGATGGCCCACCGCGCTGGTGACCACGTACTGCTCGTTTTCAAAATGGTCGTCGTGTTTCTCGAACTTGCCCGCCACTGGCGTGAGGGCGCGCACGATGTCTTGTGCGACCGAGGGCTTTTCCGCAATCACTAAGGTCTTGCTCGTCATGTTGTGTCTTTCGTTCAGGCGCTCATGGCGCGGCGGCTCTGCGGTACCCGTGACCGCCATGCCCTGTTGGGGCACCGGCCCACCGTCCTACAATGCCACTTCGCGCGCACGCGTGCGCACACGCGCGCACGCACGCACCGAATAACCATAGCAAAGTTTCTAACGTGCCGACATTAAAGCCCGTGGCAAGCGCAAGCTCATCAAAAGCCGTCCCGTCTTCGGGACGACGCATACAGACTCGGCGCTCCGGTGTGCACGGCCTGGGCGTCTTTGCCCTGCAGGGTATTGCCGCCGGCGAGGTGATCATCGAATACACCGGCCAGATCATCACCTGGAAGCAGGCGCTCCGGCGTCACCCCCACGATCCCAAGGATCCCAATCACACCTTCTACTTTCATATTGATGACGGCCGAGTCATTGATGCGAAATACGGGGGCAACTCATCGCGCTGGATCAACCACAGTTGCGCGCCCAACTGTGAGGCCGACGAGCAGGACGGGCGAGTCTTCATCAAGGCCCTGCGCAAGATCAGAGAGGGGGAAGAGCTGTTCTATGACTACGGTTTGATCATCGACGCCCCCTACACGGCCAAGCTTAAGGCCGAATACCCCTGCTGGTGCGGCGCGTCCCGGTGTCGGGGCACTTTGCTGGCGCCCAAACGCAAGCGCTGATTCGGCTGCTATGCCGGCCAACTCCGGGCGATTGCACTGGCCGGCTGAGGCCATCTGGCAGGTCGTCGAGCCTCTCGTGCCTGGCTTTCAGGTGGAAATCCTTCCCGAAATTGACTCGACCAATAGCGAGCTGATGCGCCGCTGTCGCGGCGGCCATGCCGACCCCATCCTCCTTTTGGCTGAGCACCAGCTTGCTGGGCGCGGACGTTTGGGTCGCAGCTGGTACAGCACGCCCGGCTCAAGTCTGACCTTCTCTCTTGGACTGCCTTTGTCGCCTGCGGATTGGTCGGGCCTGTCCCTGGCCGCCGGGGTCAGCGTGGCCGAGCGCCTGATTGCGCTTGGCGCTACCGGGATTGGAATCAAGTGGCCAAATGATTTGTGGCTGGGCTCTGCCAAGTTGGGCGGCATCCTGATCGAAACCGCGGCCTTGGGGGACCGTCGTTATGCAGTGGTGGGCGTCGGCCTCAATCTGCGAGAGCCCGATGGGGCCTTGCCTGAACTGACCGTTAGTTCAGTGCCCTCGGTTCCTCCCGCTTGGCTGCAGTCGGTCACCGCGGCGAACGCGCCGCAGGTGCTCGGCGCCGTGGGGCCGGGCCTGGTGTTGGATTTGCTTCGGTTTGAGCGCGAGGGATGGCAGGCGTTTGCGCGGCGTTTTGCCCGTCTTGATCGTCTCGACGGATGCGCAGTGCAGCTATCCGATGGCCGTGAAGGCTGGGCCTGCGGGGTCAGTCCTGGGGGAGCCTTGCGTTTGCAGACGGCTACAGGTTTGATCGAGATTGGCAGCGGGGAAGTGAGTGTGCGATTGCAGGGTTGAGCGAATCAGCCGGTTGGGCGCCTGTCCCGCCGTGGATCGTTGGGCCGGGATGAGGAGGACATAAAAAAACGCCGGGGTCTCCGGCGTTTTCTGATTCAGGCCTCCTTGTGGAGAGGGCCTGGTACGGGAACTGTCGCGTTGCGGCGGAATTCGTGGATAAGAACCCCGGTCCTCGGGCCGCTGTGTTGTCTCCTCGGCTCCTCGCGAGCAACCGTAGGCGGTTGCTCCGATGGGGCGCACTATAAGGTTGCGATCTTCCAATTGGCCTCAGGGCTTACCCGGGCCCCCTGATCTTGCTTGTTCTGATCGGTAGCCGGTCAAGAGGGGTCTCTCAGGCGTTTGTGTCGCCAGCTTGTATCCACCCCGCCACCTTTTCGGCCATCATCAGCGTCGGCGCATTGGTGTTGCCGCTGGTGATTAGAGGCATGGCGCCGGCGTCGACTACTCGCAACCCCGCCACACCGCGCACTCTCAGGTGCGAATCGAGGACGGCCATTGGATCATCAGGTCGACCCATGCGGGTAGTGCCCACCGGGTGAAAGATGGTGGTCGCTATATCTCCGGCCAGACGCGCCAATTCTTCATCGCTTTGGTACTGCACGCCGGGCTTGAATTCCTCTGGCTGCCAGCGTGCCAGAGCCTCTTGCCCGACGATGCGTCGCGTCAGCCGCAAGGATTGCGCAGCTACCTGACGGTCTTCATCCGTGCTCAGGTAGTTGGGGGCGATCAGTGGCGCGTCAGCGAAGTCGGCGCTGCGTATGCGCACGTTGCCCCGACTGCTGGGGTTGAGGTTGCAGACGCTGGCGGTGAAGGCATCAAAGCGGTGCAGCGGCTCGCCAAAGGCGTCGAGCGAAAGCGGCTGCACATGGTATTGCACGTTGGGCCAAACCAGTTCAGGGCTGGAGCGGGTGAAGGCACCGAGCTGCGAGGGCGCCATGCTCATCGGACCGGTGCGATGCAAGGCATATTCGAGACCGATTTTCAGTCGCCCCCAGAGCGAGGCTGAAAGGGTGTTGAGCGTGGCCTGGCCGCCCTGCGGCGGCTTGATCTTGTAGACCGCACGTATCTGCAAATGGTCTTGCAGATTCTCGCCCACCCCCGGCAGATGCTGGCGCACCGTGATGCCCTGCTGCCGCAGCAGTTCGCCCGGGCCTATGCCCGATAACTGCAGGATCTGTGGAGAACCGATGCTGCCGGCGCTCAGCAGCACCTCGCCGCCTTGTTTCAGCCTCGCCTCCACCAGACCGGCCTTGGTCCACACCTGTGCGCCGCTGCAACGCAGCGGGCCACTGGTCGGGCTATCCACCAGCAGTTCGCTCACCTGCGCGCCGGTCCACATCTCGAAATTGGGCCGGCTGTAACAGGTCGGTCTAAGGAAGGCCTTGGCCGCATTCCAGCGCCAGCCGTTTTTCTGGTTGACCTCGAAATAGGCCACACCCTCGTTGTTGCCCGCATTGAAGTCCTGGGTTGCGGGTATGCCCGCCTGCTGCGCTGCTTTCGCGAAGTCGTCCAGGATGTCCCAGCGCAGACGCTGCCTTTCCACCCGCCACTCGCCGCCCTGCCGACTCTTGTGGCCGTGCACGGCCGCAAAGCTTGGGTCGACGGCTGGGGCGTGTTCATCGAGCCGATAGTGATCTTCGTGGCGCATGAAGTCGGGTAACACCCGATCCCAGCGCCAGGATTCATCGCCGGTCAACTCGGCCCAGCGGTCGTAGTCGCGGCGCTGACCGCGCATATAGATCATGCCGTTGATACTGGAGCAGCCGCCCAAGGCCTTGCCCCGTGGGTAGCGCAAGCTGCGTCCGTTCAGGCCTGCTGCTGGTTCGGTTTTGTAAAGCCAGTCGGTGCGTGGGTTGCCGATGCAATACAGGTAGCCGACCGGAATGTGGATCCAGTGGTAGTCATCCTTGCCGCCTGCCTCGATCAGCAGCACCCGCTTGCTGCGGTCAGCGCTGAGGCGATTGGCCAGCAGGCAACCGGCGGTACCGGCTCCGACAATGATGTAATCAAACGGCTCTGCGCTCATGGAGGATTCAGGCTGATCCGTGCACCCGGACCTTCTGTGGCGATTGTGGCAAAGCTCGGGCGCGCCCGGCGTGATTTCGCAGACGGCCTGCCGCCCCCACTTTTTGCGGCGTATCGGTGCAAAGCCATTCGGCAGCCGCAGCAGCCATCTCGTTGCAAAATGAAAGGCGTGCCAGCCCCGTGGCGGGGCCGGGCGTTTCTAGCTGGGTCTGTTCATCATCAAAAGGAAGGGGCATTGCACATGGGTCAGTTCATCGAACTTCAATCGGCCGACGGGTTTCGTTTTCCCGCCTATGTGGCCGAACCGGCCGGCAAGCCGCGTGGCGCAGTGGTCGTGCTGCAGGAAATCTTTGGGGTTAACTCGCATATTCGGGCGGTGACCGATGGATATGCCGCTGAAGGCTATCTGGCGGTGGCGCCGGCCACCTTTCATCGTGTCAAGCAGGGGGTGGAGCTGGGCTATACCGGCGATGACATGGCAGCCGGTATTGCCCTGAAGTCATCCGTCGAGGCCCTGCCGGCACCGGGCGTGATGGCAGACATAGAGGCCGCCGTCGCTCATGCGGCCCGCGCCGGCAAGGTGGGCGTGGTTGGCTACTGCTGGGGCGGTTTGCTGACCTGGCGCACCGCCTGCCTGGTCAAGGGGGTCAGTGCAGCTGCGCCCTACTACGGCGGCGGTGTCACCAGCCCAGCGGAGGCGGCCCGAAAGCCCTTGTGCCCGGTCATGGCCCATTTCGGCGAGAAGGATCACTGGATTCCCATGGACACGGTTCAGGCTTTTGCCAAAGCCCAGCCCGGCTGCGAGGTGCATGTGTACGCGGCCGACCATGGTTTCAACTGCGATCAGCGCGGGTCTTGGGATGCCCCGGCAGCCAAGCTGGCGCGTGAGCGCACGCTGGCGTTTTTCGCCAAGCATGTGGGGTAGCCTGCTGCCTTGAGCGTGTGGCCGCCCCATCGTGCCGAGGGCGGCGCTCCCTCACCTTCAAGTCCAGGCTCTGAATCTCACGGCCCGCACCAAATTCTTAGTTCAGGGCCTCGTCCAGCACTTCCACCCAATGCCGCACCGGGGTGGGTGTGCCGCTCTGCAGGTGGGTGATACAACCGATATTGGCCGAGACAATGGTCTGCGGGCGGCGTGCGGTCAGGTGGCCGAGCTTGCGGTCGCGCAGCGCGGTGGCGATCTCCGGCTGTAGCACCGAGTAGGTGCCGGCCGAGCCGCAGCACAGATGTGACTCCACCTGGGCAGTGGTGATGTCAAAGCCCAATTCACCCAAGCAGTGTTCTACCCCGCCTCGCAGCTGTTGGCCGTGCTGCAGGGTGCAGGGCGGGTGGTAGACCAGGGGGGCCTGAGAGGGGGCGCGCAGACGGCCCTTCAGATGTGGCACCAGTTCGGGCAGCAATTCGCTTAAATCTCGGGTGAGTTCACTGATGCGCTTGGCCCGGTCGGCATAGGCGGGGTCTTGCGCCAGGTGATGGCCGTATTCCTTGACGGTGACGCCGCAGCCCGAAGCATTCATCACGATGGCCTCCGCGCCCGCCTGCACATGAGGCCACCAGGCGTCGATGTTGCGCCGCATCTCTTGCAAGCCGCCTTCCTGGTCATTGAGATGGAACTTCACACCCCCGCAACAGCCGGCTGTTCTGGCCACCACCGTTTCGATGCCGGCCGCATCCAGAATGCGTGCGGTGGCGGCGTTGATATTCGGTGCCATGGCCGGCTGCACGCAGCCGGCCAGCATCAGCATCTTTCGGGCATGTGGGCGCTCGGGCCAAGGGGTGGCCGGCTGCGGTGCAGGCACCTTGCCCTTCAGCGCCTGCGGCAGCAGGCCGCGCACCGCCTGACCGAGTTTCATGGCCGGCGCGAACAAGGGGGAGGGCAGGCCCTCCTTGAGCATCCAGCGCACCGCCTTTTCACTGGCGGGCCGTGGCACCTGCTCCTCTACGATCTTGCGGCCGATGTCCACCAGGTGCCCGTATTGCACCCCGCTGGGGCAGGTGCTTTCGCAATTGCGGCAGGTCAGGCAGCGGTCCAGGTGCAGCTGCGTCTTGCGGGTGGCCTGCTGGCCTTCGAGCACCTGCTTGATCAGGTAGATGCGGCCGCGCGGGCCATCGAGTTCATCGCCAAGCAACTGGTAGGTCGGACAGGTAGCGGTACAAAAGCCACAGTGCACGCACTTGCGCAAGATGGCCTCGGCCTGCTGGCCTTCGGGGGTGTGCTTGTATGCGGGGGCCAGATTCGTTTGCATGGTTCAGTCGCTCTCAGGCGGGCAGTTCGGACGCGGTGGGAACTTGTCGGTGCATCGGGCCCAGGCCGAGCCGGTGCGTAGGGGTGGGGGCTGCATCCGCATGGGGGGACCGTCAAAGCACTTAAAGACCGAGTCGGCCGGTTTGGAACACGCCCGCCGGATCAAACTGTTTTTGCAGCTCGCGGGTGATGTTCTGGACGGCTGCCCCCATTGGGCTGGACACGCCGCCGGCCTTGTCGCTGTCGCCGCCGCGGCGGCTGGCACGAAAGAGGGTGGCATGCCCCCCTGCCTGCCGGGCCAGCTGGTGCAGTACTGGGCCTTTGGCCGCAGGAGCCCACAGCCAGCGCTGGCCACCGTGCCATTCGATTAGGGTCGGGGTTGGCCAGTCCAGCGCCGGCGAGGTCTGGGGCACGCTCAGGCGCCACAGGCACGCTTGATCGTCCGGCGCAGTGAAGAAGGCCAGGGTCTGTTCGCGGCAGTCTTGCCAGAACGACTGCGCGCTGTCTGGGCTTATCAGGGCCGCTTGCCCCCCGGCGCGCTCGGCGTCCTGACTGAGCCTTCCGATGGCGGCCTGTACCGCAGCCACTGCGCCGCTGAGTCGCACCATCAGTTGGCCCGGTCCCGGTGTGGGCACCCAACTGCTGGCGTGCAGGGGCAGGGGTTGTCCGCCCCAGCCATTGAGCAGGTCGAGCGCCTGTTGCTGCCCCAAGCCTGTGCATCCCAGCGTCGCCTGACCTGCGGCTACGGGTAAGACCTTGAGCGAGACCTCGGTCATCAGGCCCAGCGTGCCCCAGCTGCCCGCCAGCAGGCGCGAGACATCGTAGCCAGCCACATTCTTCATGACTTGCCCGCCGAAAGAGAGCAACTGCCCGCTGCCGTTGATGCATTGCACGCCCAGTACATAGTCGCGCAGGGCGCCAACGCTGGCTCGCGCTGGCCCGCTCAGGCCACAGGCCACCGCCCCGCCTAGCGTGGCCCGGGGGCCGAAATGGGGCGGCTCGAAGGCCAGGCATTGACCGTGACGGGCCAGCTCGGCCTCTAGCTCTTGCAGGGGCGTGCCGGCCCGGGCGGTGATCACCAGCTCACTGGGCTCGTAGCTGGTGATACCGGTGAGGGCGCAGGTGGACAGCTCCAAGGTCTGCGCTGAGGCCGCTCCCCAGAAGTCCTTGCTGCCCCCGCCTCGCAGGCGCAGCCGCTGCCCGGTGCGCGCAGCCTCCCGCACCTGTTCGCACCATTGCTCAATAAGGGTCGCCGCATTGTTCATGGAGAGCGATGGTAAACGGCTCTCCAGGGCCGGCCGCTTGATATTTTTTTGCGAGGCCTCTGCAGTTTTTTATTTGGGACCTGGTCAAAAAAAAGCCCGTCAGCTTGCGCTGACGGGCCAATGTCCAAAAGAGACTCTCTCACCCTACCCGTGCGCTGGCAGCGCACGGGGCTTGGCGATTAACGGTTGTACGCGGTTTCGCCATGCGAGCTGATGTCCAGACCCTCGCGCTCCTGCTCTTCGGTCACGCGCAGGCCGATGGTCATGTCCACGATCTTGAAGGCAATCACCGACACCACGCCCGACCAGACCAGAGTGATGAGGACCGCCTTGAGCTGCACCCAGACCTGGCTGGCGATCGAGTAGTCGGCAGCGGTCACCATGGTGACGCTGGACCAATCGGCTACGTAGCCCGGGCCGCCCAGGCTGGGGCTGTTGAAGACGCTGGTAAGCACTGCACCGAGGATGCCGCAGACGCCATGCACGCCAAACACGTCAAGGGTGTCGTCAGCGCCGAGCATTTTCTTCAGGCCGCTAACGCCCCACAGTCCGGCAAAGCCCGCGATCAGGCCGATGATCAGGCCGCCGCCGATGCCCACATTGCCGGCAGCGGGTGTGATGGCCACCAGACCGGCCACTGCGCCGGAGGCGGCGCCGAGCATGGAGGCTTTGCCCTTGAGCATGGCCTCACCAATGCACCAGGTCAGAACGGCACCGGCAGTGGCGGCCAGCGTGTTCATGAAGGCCAGAGCGGCAAATCCGTTGGCTTCCAGGGCCGAGCCCGCATTGAAGCCGAACCAGCCCACCCACAGAAGCGCGGCGCCCACCATGGTCAGGGTCAGGTTGTGCGGCGCCATGGCTTCCTTACCATAGCCCACGCGCTTACCCACCATGTAGGCTCCCACCAAGCCGGCGACGGCTGCATTGATATGCACCACGGTACCGCCGGCGAAGTCCAGGGCGCCCATTTGCCAGATGTAGCCGGCTTTGGCCGTCATCGCGTCCACGACTTCCTTGCTGGTGTAAGCATCCGGGCCCATCCAGAACCAGACCATGTGAGCAATGGGCAGGTAGCTGAAGGTGAACCACAAGACCATGAAGGTCAGCACAGCGGAGAACTTCATGCGCTCGGCGAAGGCACCCACGATCAGTGCGCAGGTGATGCCTGCAAAGGTGGCTTGGAAGGCCGCAAACACGATCTCCGGAATGACCACGCCCTTGCTGAAGGTCGCTGCATTGGCGAAGGTGCCCGCTGCGTTGTCCCAGATGCCCTTGAGCATAAAGCGGTCGAAGCCGCCGAAGAAGGCACCGCCCTCGGTAAATGCAATGCTGTAGCCGTAAATCACCCACAAGACGACGATCATGGAGAAGGTCACCATGACCTGCATCAGGACCGACAGCGCGTTTTTGCTGCGGACCAGTCCGCCGTAGAACAGGGCCAGGCCCGGGATGGTCATCATGATCACCAGCAAGGTGGCCACCATCATCCAGCCGGTGTCGCCCTTGTTGGGCACTGGCGCGGCCGCTTCGGCGCTTGCAGCAGCGGGGGCGGCTGTAGCGGCAGCCGGGGCTGCATCGGCGGGTTTGGCCGTATCAGCTGCGGCCGCGGGGGTTGGCGTTGCGGCGGTCGCCGAGGCCGCCGCAGGGGCGGGTGTTTGTGCCAGCGCAGTTGCGCTGGTGCCCAACAGGCTCAAGCCCAGGGCCAGGGAAGCGAGTAGTTTTTTCATGGCAGTCGATCTCTTTCTCAATCAATGAAAAGCCTCGCAGGCTTACAGGGCTTCCTTGCCGGTTTCGCCGGTGCGGATACGGACAACTTGCTCAAGGTCGTAGACGAAGATCTTTCCGTCGCCGATCTTGCCCGTGCGGGCAGATCCTTCGATGGCTTCGATCACCCGCTCGACCAGATCGTCGGAGACTGCCGCCTCTATCTTGACTTTGGGCAGGAAGTCCACCACGTACTCGGCTCCCCGGTACAGCTCGGTGTGTCCTTTTTGGCGTCCGAAGCCCTTGACTTCGGTCACGGTGATGCCCTGCACGCCCATGGACGAAAGCGCCTCGCGCACCTCGTCGAGCTTGAAGGGTTTGATGATGGCGGTGACGAGTTTCATGTGGGAAGTTCCTTTCTCTCTGGCACGCTGGAAGACAGATCCGGGAGCCTGATAGCAGGGTCTGTGCCAAGGACTTGGGTGCAATTGGCCCAAGCTCTGAAAAGAATGATTGCCCAGGGGCCCCCTACTCTGTAAACCGCAGGGCCAGATTCGAGCTCAGGGGCTAAAGTCAAAAAATCCTAGCCTCGGCATATGCACAAACTTGGTGCATTCGCCTGCACCGAATTAGTTCACTGCCCTCTTTCATCTGAACCATGAGCCTTTCCATCGTGCACAGTCGCGCTTTGATGGGATTGCAGGCGCGTCCGGTCCTGGTGGAGGTTCATTTGGCCAATGGTTTGCCGAGTTTTACTCTGGTGGGGCTGGCTGATACCGAGGTCAAAGAGGCGCGTGAGCGGGTGCGTTCGGCACTGGCCAATTGCGGGCTGGATTTTCCGCACAACAAGCGGATCACCGTCAACCTCGCACCGGCCGATCTGCCCAAGGACTCGGGTCGTTTTGACCTGCCGATTGCCCTGGGCATTTTGGCGGCGGCCGGTCAGCTCGACACGACGCGTCTCGATGGCTGCGAATTTGCGGGCGAACTGTCTTTAGGGGGCCAGTTGCGTCCAGTGCGCGGGGCCCTGGCCATGGCCTTGGCGGCCAGGCAGGCAGGCCAGCCCAGGGCTCTGGTGCTGCCTTTGCCAAGCGCTCAGGAGGCCGCCTGTGTGCCCGGCGTCCGTGTCTTCGGTGCTGGCGGGCTGATGGAGGTCGTGCAGGCCTTCCTCTCGGAGCCTCCCGTCAATGCAAAGCCCTGGCAGCCCTTGCCTGAGAGGGTGGCGCAGGGCCCGCCCATGGCAGTGCCCGACATGAGTGATGTCAAGGGCCAGGCCATGGCTCGGCGGGCCCTGGAAATTGCTGCCGCTGGCGGACACAGCCTGCTGCTGATGGGTCCGCCCGGAGCTGGCAAGTCCATGCTGGCGCAGCGCTTGGCGGGCTTGCTGCCCCCCATGGACCCTGATCAGGCCCTCGAAAGTGCAGCCATCGCCTCTCTGGTCGGGCGGTTTGTGCCCGAGCGGTGGGCCCAGCGGCCCACCTGCGCACCGCATCACACGGCCAGTGCGGTGGCGCTGGTCGGTGGGGGCTCGCCGCCGCGGCCTGGTGAAATCTCGCTGGCCCACGGCGGGGTGCTTTTTCTCGATGAACTGCCCGAGTTTCCCCGCTCGGCCCTGGAGGCGCTGCGCGAGCCTTTGGAGACCGGCAGCATTCGCATCGTGCGTGCGGCGCAGCAAGCAGAGTTTCCTGCTCGCTTCCAGCTGGTGGCGGCGATGAATCCTTGCCCTTGCGGTTATCTGGGCTCGACTGTGCGCGCCTGTCGCTGCAGTCCCGATCAGGTGGCACGCTACCAGGCCCGCATCAGCGGCCCTCTGTTGGACCGGATCGATTTGCAGGTGGAGGTGGCGGCATTGCCCGCTGCCGATCTCGTTCACGCCCCAGCGGGTGAGCCCAGTGCGCCCATGGCGGCCCGCGTGTTGGCAGCCCGGACCCGCGCGCAGGACCGGCAGGGGTGTCCCAACCATGCGCTCGTGGGCGCCTTGATCGACGCCCACTGCCGCATGGATAGGGCGGCCGCTGCGCTGCTCACCAGCGCGGCCACCCGCCTGGGTTGGTCGGGCCGCAGCATCCACCGCTGTTTGCGTGTGGCCCGCAGCATTGCTGATCTGGCGGACAGCCCCGCGATTGAGTCGGCCCATGTGGCCGAGGCGGTGCAGTACCGGCGAGGGCTGAGGGTCGACTGAGCGGTGAGGCACCTTGGCCTTCGAGCCCAGGTGGTGTCGGCGGTCGGTGTTCTGTCGCCTTTGGGCCAGTCCCACCCCGGCTGGCGTGGGACACTGGGGCCCCCTGCAGGCGCTGTGGTTTTCGCGTGCCTGGTGTCTGATATCCATCTCTGTTGTCTGCCTGATCCAACGACCGGATCCATCCGTGCATGAATTCGCGCGTTCTTGACAAGCCCCTGGTGCTTCGAATCATCGGGGTGATCATGCTGGCCCATCTGGCCTTTTCCGGTGTCCGCCTGACCCTTACGCTCTGGGCGGTCGATCGAGGCATGTCGCCGCTGGCCGTAGGCCTCTTGCTGAGCGCGCTGATGATCGTGCCCATGTTCACTTCAGTGGCCATGGGGCGCTGGAGCGACCGGGTGGGCTTTCGTCCCCCGGTTCGGCTGGGTCTGTGGATGATCTTTGTCGGGGGCTTGCTCGCCGCCTGGGTGCCCCATCTGCTGGTGTTGGTGACGGGCATTGTGCTGGTGGGCTGGGGCATGACCATGACGCAGGTGGCCGCCAGTCAGGCGATTGCGCAGGCGGCTGGTCCTGAGGGCATCACCTGGGGCTTTTCCGGTTTGAGCGTGGGCTTTTCATCCTCCGGTTTTTTGGGTCCGCTCATGGCGGGAATGTTGATTGACCGCATAGGCCACGCCCCCACGTTCCTGGTCTTGTGCATCGCGCTGCCGACGGCCCTGTTGGTCCTGCGTGCGATTGATTCGCCGCTGCTTGCCCCGGTGCTCAGATCCGAGCCCGAGCCAGGCGGCGACCACCGTGGCAGCCTGCTGGCGGTAGGGCCAATTCGGGCCGCTCTGATCACGGCCTCACTGGTCGCCCTGTCTTGGGATCTCTTCAATTTCTTCATGCCGGTGCATGCGGCTGCCCTGGGCCTGTCGGCCACCGCCATTGGCATGATCGTGGCGGCTTATTCGGCCGGCAGTTTGACCGTGCGTCTGGTCTTGGGACGATTGCCAGCCCACATCCGTCCAGGGCGCTTGCTGACCTTCGCCCTGTTGCTGACGGCCTTGGTTTATGCACTGACCCCCTTGGCCACCGGTTTTGTGTCCTTGCTTTTGTTGGGTTTGGTGACCGGTCTGATTCTGGGGGTGGGCCAGCCTTTGGCCATGAGCCTGCTGCACCAGAATGCACCCGCCGGGCGTGCCGGGGAAGCCATTGGGATGCGGTCGGTCATCGTGAGCGCCAGTCAGACCTTCCTGCCCGCCGTATTTGGTGCCATGGGCTCAGCCCTCGGAACCGGCCCTGTTTTTTGGGTGGTGGCGGGACTCATCGTTCTGGCCTTGGCGGTAGTGAGACCGGATGCAGGGCGACCCTGAAGGTCTCGCAGCTTGTGCTTGAGGGCCTGCTCTTTCAGGCGCGCTGCGTGCGGTGTGCCTGAGGCGAAGGACTTTGCACGCAACTCAGCGCAGCGGCAACGATTTGGTCAGATCCGACCCGCGCCTGTGCTTCGAGGATGGGGGCATAGCCGACCGGGATGCGCGGCCCGCCCAGACGGCGCACTGGAATGCCCAACTCCTGGGCCACAGTGGCTGCGATTTCAGCGCCAAAGCCGCCCACTTGCACCGCCTCGTGGACAACCAGCAAATGACCGGTGCGGGCGCAGGAGGCGAGTACTGTCTCGCGGTCCCAGGGCCATAGGGTACGCAGGTCGATCAGCTCCGCCTCTATCCCTTGAGTGGCCAACTGATCGCAGGCGCGCTGGCAGATCTGCAACTGGCGGCTCCAGCTGACGAGGGTCAGGTGCTTGCCCGGTCGCATACAGGCGGCGCGGCCCAGCGGCACGTTTAGGGCCTCGTCGAGGTGACCTTGCAGGCCCCATAGGGTCTTGTGTTCCATGTAAATCACGGGGTCGCCGCATTGCAAAGCGGCACGCAGCAGGCTGTAGTTGTCCTGGACCGTGCCCGGGCAAACCACCACCAGCCCCGGTATGTGGGCAAACCAGGCTTCCAGGGATTGCGAGTGCTGCGCTGCTGAGGCGTCCCAGATGCCGTTAGGCATGCGCGCCACCAGGGGCACGCGGCCCTGCCCGCCAAACATGTAGCGGTTCTTGGCAGCTTGGTTGATCACCTCATCCATGCCACACAGGGCGAAGTCGACCACCCGCATCTCCACCACCGGCCTCAAGCCGGCCAGAGCCATGCCCACACCGGCGCCCATGATGGCCGCCTCGCTGATGGGCGTGTCGATCACGCGCTGCGGGCCAAATCGCCCGTGCAGGCCCTTGTACTGGCCGAAAATGCCGCCGCGGCCCACATCTTCGCCGAGGACCACCACCCGCGCGTCGGCCTCCATTTCTCTCTCCAGGGCCCGCAGCGCCGCCGCACCGTAGCTGCTCTCGGATTTCAGAACCATTGCCCCGCTCCTGTTGTCTGAATGTCGGTGTAAGCCTCGTTCAGGTCCGGCCAGGGCGCTGCTTCGGCCGCCGCCAGAGCCGCATGGACCTCTTGTTGCGCCTGGGCATCGATATGCGACAGGTCTTGCGCGGCCCCACCTCGCTCTTCGTAGCGCGCCTGTGCCAGCAGCAGCGGGTCGAGCAGACGCGCTTGCTCGACTTCCTTGGGATCCCGATAGGCTGCTGGGTCCACCGATACATGGCCCTTGAGTCGGTAGGTGATGGCATGCAAAAGCCGCGGCCCACTGCCGGCGCGAATCTCCTTGATCAGCTCGCCGGCCAGCGCGTGCACATTCCAGACCTCGTTGCCGTTGACCGGGTGGGCCGTGATGCCCAGGGCCTGACTGCGGGCCCCGGCGCCTTCCCCGGCAATCATGTTCGCGCTGGCGGTGGTGGCACTCCACCGGTTGTCTTCGCAGACAAAAAGGACGGGCAGTTGATGGATGCGCGCCCAGTTGAGGGACTCCAGGAAAGGGCCGCGGTTGATCGCGCCGTCGCCAAAAAAGCAAACCGTGATGTGGGGGCGCCCTTGCAGCTTTTGCGCGTGCGCCGCGCCGACGGCAATCGGGAGCCCTGCGGCCACCACTCCGTTGGCACCGAGCATGCCGACAGAGAAATCGGCGATGTGCATGGAGCCGCCCTTGCCACCATTGAATCCGGTGGCTTTGCCGTAGAGCTCGCACATCATGCGCTGCAGGTCGGCGCCCTTGGCAAGCGTATGGCCATGTCCACGGTGGGTGGAGGTGAGCAGATCGCTCTTTCCAAGATGGGCGCAGACACCCGCGGGCACCGCCTCCTGTCCTGTGGACAAGTGCAGTGGTCCTCGCACCTTGGCGCTGCCATCGGCCGTCTTGTTGTAGGCGCTTACCCCACCCTGGCTGACGATCTCGGCCGCATTTTCGAAAGCACGTATGCGCGCCATGCAGCGATAGAGTTCGCGTAGGTGCTCAAGCTCTGTGTCGATCTGCAATTGAAGTCCTTTCTCTGCACCTCTGGCCTGCGCTGGGCGGCCCATGGATTGGGGCCCGATCGGCTGGGGTGTGGGCAGTTTAGGCTATGCTCATCCGCATGAAATCTCCCCCCGTTCTGGAAGACAGGCTAGGCGCCTTGCTGATGGCCGTCCTCCTGCTGATTACCCTGGTCAACGTCTTCGTGCGGTACTTCACGGATCAGTCCTTTGCATGGACTGAGGAGATCTCCTGTTTTCTCATGCTGGTGCTGAGCCTAGCGGGCAGCGCGGCGGCTCTGGTGCGTGACAGCCACATACGGGTGGACTACTTTTTGATATCGGGGCCGGCCGCTCGCCAGCGTCGGCTGGCGCTGGCCTCGGCCTTGGCGACCGCCTTGTTTTTTGGCCTGCTGGGGCTGCTGTCGGCGCAGATGGCCTGGGACGAATTTCGTTATGAGGAGACTTCTCCGGCCATCGGTGTACCCAAGTGGTGGTATTCGATTTGGCTGCCCGTTTTCAGTGGTGTGTTGTGCGCGCGCGCCTTGCAGCGCTGGCAGCGCCTGAGGGCGGGCGCATGATTGGAGCCGGTCTTTTTCTGGTTTTCGTGCTGTTAATGCTCGCCGGGGCCCCGATAGGCGTGGCGCTGGGCATCGGTGGTGCGCTGGCGATTGCCTTGTCCAATCTTGATGTGCCGAACTGGGGTTTGCTGGCTGTGCCGCAAAACTTCTACGCCTCGCTCACCAAGTATCCCTTGCTCGCCTTGCCCATGTTTGTGCTGGTGGGCTCGATCTTTGACCGCTCGGGGATCGCCTCCCGTCTGGTCAACTTTGCGGTGGCTGTCGTCGGACGCGGGCCTGGCATGCTGCCGGTGGTGGCGATCTTGGTGGCTATGTTTCTTGGCGGCGTTTCCGGATCCGGGCCGGCCAATGCGGCGGCGGTTGGAGGGGTGATGATCGCCGCCATGGCCAGGGCCGGCTACCCCAACCCCTTCTCGGCCTCGGTGGTCGGTGCTGCAGCGGCCACGGACATTCTGATCCCGCCCTCGATCGCACTCATCATCTACAGCGTCATGGTGCCGGGTGCTTCGGTGCCGGCCTTGTTTGCTGCTGGCATGGTGCCCGGCATCTTGGCTGGGTTGGCCTTGATCGTCCCGGCGCTGTGGTTGGCGCGCAAGCACAACATGGGCCGGCTTGAGGCAGGCTTGCCGCGCCCACCGTTTTGGACCAGCCTGCGCGAGGCCGCTTGGGGTTTGTTAGCACCCGTGCTCATTCTTGGCGGCATGCGGATGGGCTGGTTTACGCCCACTGAGGCCGGTGCGGTGGCGGTGGCCTACGGGCTGTTCGTGGGAATGGCCGTGCACCGCACGATAGGTTGGGCCGATTTAGGTGAAATCTTCCGCGAGGCAGCCGAGATTTCCGGCCTGATTCTTTTGGTCATCGGGCTGGCCTCCATCTTTGCCTATGCGGTCAACACCCTGGGCATTATTGATCCAGTGGCCCGCGCGATCACGGGCAGCGGCCTGGGTTCTGCGGGAGTGCTGATTTGTGTCGTCGCGCTGCTCTTGGTCGTGGGCATGTTCCTTGACGGGGTGTCCATCTTTCTGATCTTTGTGCCGCTGCTCATGCCCCTGATGCGTACCTATGGCTGGGACCCGGTGTGGTTCGGCATCTTGATGACCATGATGGTGGCGGTGGGCCAGTTCACCCCGCCGATGGCGGTCAACCTGATGGTCTCGTGCAAAATGGCCGGTGTGTCCATGGAGCAGACCTTTCCCTGGGTCTGGTGGTTGGTCCTGGGCATGATGGTCAGCTTGTTGGCTGTGCTGTTCATGCCTGAACTGGCGCTGTGGCTGCCCCGCTATCTGGGTTATTGATTTTCAAATGCGATTTTTCAAACGAGACTCGATACAAGGAGACGATATGTCCGTTGCATTCAAACCGCCCACCCGTCGGATGATGGCTGCGCTAGCTCTGGGCTTGGGGCTGGGCTTTTCCGTACAGGCCCAGCAGGCCCTGCCTCCGGGTTACAAGGCCGAGTACAAACTCTCCACCGTGGTTGGGACCGCCTTCCCGTGGGGCAAGGGTGGCGAAATTTGGGCCAATCTGGTGCGCGAGCGCACGCAAGGTCGAATCAACATCAAGATGTACCCAGGGGTCTCCTTGGTTGGTGGTGATCAGACCCGCGAATTCACGGCCATCCGCCAGGGGGTAATCGATTTGGCCATTGGCTCTTCGATCAACTGGTCGCCTCAGGTCAAGGAGCTCAATCTGTTTTCCTTGCCTTTCCTGATCAGCGACTATGCGGCGCTGGATGCGCTGACTTCCGGCGAGGTCGGCAAGGATATCTTCAGCATCCTCGACCGTGCCGGCGTAGTGCCTCTGGCCTGGGGCGAAAACGGCTTTCGTGAGTTGACGAATTCCAAGCGCGAGGTTCGCACCCCTGCTGATCTCAAGGGCCTGAAGATTCGTGTGGTGGGCTCACCTCTGTTTATCGACATGTTCACCGCACTGGGGGCCAATCCGGTGCAGATGAGTTGGGCTGACGCGCAGCCGGCGCTGTCCTCGGGCGCTATCGACGGCCAGGAGAATCCGGTGTCCATCTTCACCGCGGCCAAGCTGCACACTGTGGGACAGAGGAATGTGACGATGTGGGGCTACATGATCGACCCGCTGGTCTTCGTGGCCAACAAAGAGGTCTGGAATAGCTGGACTCCGCAAGATCGCGAGATCGTGCGCCAGGCGGCGGTTGATGCCGGCAAGCAGGAAATCGCCTTGGCGCGGGCTGGATTGGTGGAAGCCGGCCGCCCGCTGCTCAAGGAAATTGAGGGGTTGGGCGTCAAGGTCACCCAGCTCACTCCGGCCGAGCGTGCCCAGTTTGTCGCAGCGACCCGAGGCGTGGTCGCCAAGTGGAAGGGCCAGATCGGCGCTCCGCTGGTGGAGAAGGCTGAAAAGGCGCTTGCCGGTCGATAAGCGCTTGAGTGGGGCGGCTGCTCACTGAGCGTCGTGGTCGACGCCTCAGTGGTGCACCCGGCTGCTCGGTTGGGCCATTTGAGAGCGCGGCGGATGGGACCAGATCTGGCTGAGCGCCTCCAGCTCCTCTGGTGAGAGCTCGGCCGATGCCCTCCGCGGGGCGGCCCTAAAGTGGGGGTCGCCTCCCTCCCCTTTGGGCAGTCGCGGAGCCTGTGCCAGTTGGCTGGCCAGAATCATGAGCTGTTCGAGTGACATCGGCGGTTTCCTGTTCCCGCATGATGTCAGTGCCCCCAGACTTAAAAGTTAATTCTTGCAACAGAGCGTTAAGCGTTTTTGTAAGTCGGCGCCAACTCTCACCCGGTCATAGGTTGGGCGCCAGCAGCCGCTCCAGTTCCCGCCGGTCCCGACCGCGGCGCTGGGCGAGGTCCTGAAGCTGGTCTTCTCCGATCTTGCCCACATTGAAATACACCGCCTCGGGGTGGCTGAGGTAGAAGCCGCTGACGCTGGCCGCGGGGGTCATGGCCAGGCTTTCGGTCAGGCCCATTCCAATCTCTTGTGCTTCGAGCAGCTTGAACATATCGAGCTTTACGCTATGGTCCGGGCAGGCCGGGTAGCCGGGGGCGGGTCGAATGCCACGGTATTTTTCCGCGATCAGCTCTTGTGTGCTCAGCTCCTCGTGGGGAGCGTAACCCCAGAGGTCCTTGCGGATCCGCTGGTGCAGCACCTCGGCAAAGGCCTCGGCCAACCGGTCAGCCAGGGCCTTGAGCATGATGGCCGAATAGTCGTCGTGATCGTCGAGGAAGTACTTTTCCTTCTTCTCCGAGCCAATGCCGGCGGTGACGGCGAACAGGCCGATGTGATCGGCGATGTGAAAGCCGTCGGCGCCCTCCGCCCCGGCCGCACCCGCCCGAGCAGCAGCCACTTCGGCCGGCAGCACCTTGGGTGCTATGAAGTCAGCCAGGCAGCGATTGGGTCGCATGCGCGTCCGTCCATCCGGATCTGGAGCCGCGCTCTTCTCGCCTTGTTGCCGCAGCCCGTACCAAGTCATGGCGACCTGCCTGCGGCTTTCATCGGTGTAGATCTCGATGTCATCGCCCACACTGTTGGCCGGCCAGAAGCCCACCACCGCGTGTGCGGCAAGCCAGCGCCCCTCGATCAGCCGGCGCAGCATGCGCTGCGCATCGCCGTAGACGCGCACCGCCTCGCTGCCGACTACCTCGTCCTTGAGGATGGCGGGAAAGGGTCCGGCGAGGTCCCAGGTCTGGAAGAAGGGGGTCCAGTCGATGAAGTGGGCCAGTTCGGCCAGATCGTAGTTGCGAAAGATTCGCCGGCCGATGAACTTGGGTGCCGGGGGCTGATAGTGCACCCAGTCCAGGGCGGTGGCATTGGCTCTTGCCTTGGCCAGAGGCACCATCGGGGTTTGCTTCTTCGAGGCATGCAAAGCCCTTACTTTTTCGTAGTCGGCATTGAGTTCGGCAATGTACTGCGAGGCCTGTTCGCTCAGCAGACTCTGCGCCACGCTCACACTGCGCGAGGCATCGGGCACATAAACCACCGGCCCTTCGTAGTGGGGCGCGATCTTGACGGCGGTATGCACCCGGCTGGTGGTGGCTCCGCCAATGAGCAGCGGGATCTTGCGGACCCGGAAATGCTCGTCTTTCTGCATTTCTGCAGCGACATATTGCATTTCTTCCAGCGAGGGCGTGATCAGGCCCGACAGCCCCACGATATCGGCACCCTCAACCTTGGCTCGCGCCAGGATTTCGTGGCAGGGCACCATCACGCCCATGTTGATCACTTCGAAATTGTTGCACTGCAGGACTACGGTGACGATGTTCTTGCCGATGTCGTGCACATCGCCCTTGACGGTGGCAATGACGATCTTGCCTTTGGTCCGCACGTCCTCGCCAGCCGCTTCCTGTTGGCGCTTTTCTTCCTCGATATAGGGGATGAGGTGAGCCACGGCCTGCTTCATCACGCGGGCGCTCTTGACCACCTGCGGCAGGAACATCTTGCCCTGGCCGAACAGATCACCCACTATGTTCATCCCGTCCATTAGCGGGCCTTCAATCACATGCAGTGGTCGACCTGCCTGGGCTTGAATTTGTTGCCACATTTCCTCCGTGTCGGGCACGATATGGTCGTTGATTCCATGCACCAGGGCATGGGCCAGACGCTCACGCACCGGCAGTGCGCGCCATTGGTTCTTTTGGGTGTCGTCTCGGGCACCGCTCTTGGCCGTCTCGGCGATCTCGATCAATCGTTCTCCCGCGTCGGACCTGCGGTTGAGCACCACATCTTCGACTCGCTCGCGCAGCACCGCATCGAGTTGGTCGTACACCCCGATCATGCCGGCATTGACGATGCCCATGTCCATGCCCGCCTGGATGGCGTGATAGAGAAAAACGGTGTGAATGGCTTCGCGCACCGGGTCGTTGCCGCGAAAGGAAAAGCTCACATTGGAGACGCCGCCGGAGACCTTGGCTCCAGGCAGGTTCTGCTTGATCCAGCGGGTGGCTTCGATGAAGTCCACTGCGTAGTTGTCATGCTCTTCAATGCCGGTGGCGATGGCGAAGATGTTGGGATCGAAGATGATGTCTTCCGCAGGAAAAGCCACCTCGTCCACCAGGATCCGATAGGCGCGCTCGCAGATTTCGATCTTGCGCGCAAAAGTGTCGGCCTGACCCTTCTCGTCGAAGGCCATCACAACGGCGGCGGCACCGTAGCGCCGGATCAGTCGGGCCTGGCGCTTGAATTCATCCACGCCCTCCTTCATGCTGATGGAGTTGACGATGCCCTTGCCCTGAATGCAGCGCAGGCCAGCCTCGATGACGCTCCACTTGGAGCTGTCGATCATCACCGGCACGCGGGCGATGTCGGGCTCGCTGGCCATGAGATTGAGGAACCGCACCATCGCCGCCTGGCTGTCGAGCATGGCCTCGTCCATATTGACATCGATCACCTGGGCACCGTTTTCCACCTGCTGGCGGGCCACAGCCAGGGCCTGTTCGTAGTCGCCCGCCAGAATCAGGCGGGCAAAGGCTTTGGAGCCAGTGACATTGGTGCGTTCGCCGATATTGACGAACAGACTGCCTTGGCCTACGGCCACCGGTTCGAGGCCGGACAGGCGCATGGCGGGGAGAGGGACGGTTGCAGACATGAACTCACCTTGAAGCGAAGGTGAGCGTCGTTGCAGGGCGGGGCTGACCCGTTCCCCAAGCCTGGCCGTTTCACTGAACGGCTGCAACGCTCCTTGGGGGACTTAATTTTAGCCGTGTCGACTTCCGGTCTGGCGGGCTGACCTTCGGCGGGCTCGTCAAAGCAGACTCAGGCGGTCAGCTGCTCGCGAGCCAAGAGGCTGCGCGGCCGTAGTGGGCTAACGGCGGCGCGAATGGCCCCAATATGCTCGGGCGTCGTGCCGCAGCAGCCCCCGACTATGTTCACCAGGCCTTCGGCGGCAAATTCGTGCAACAAGCGGCTGGTGACCTGCGGGGTTTCATCAAAGCCGGTCTCGCTCATTGGATTGGGCAGGCCTGCGTTGGGATAACAGCTGATGAAGGCCTCGTCGCCGACCACCCGGTGGAGCTCCTGGATGTAAGGCCGCATCAGGGCAGCGCCGAGCGCGCAGTTCAGTCCGATGGCCAGGGGTTGGGCATGTCGGACGCTGTGCCAGAAAGCCGTGACAGTCTGGCCGCTGAGGATGCGGCCTGAGGCATCGGTCACCGTACCGCTGATCAATACCGGCAGACGCTCGCCGCTGGATTCGAAGTATTCCTCGATCGCAAACAGGGCGGCTTTGGCGTTGAGGGTGTCGAAGATGGTCTCCACCAGCAGCACGTCGCTGCCACCCTCGACCAGGGCTTGAACCTGCTCCAGATAGGCCCGTCGCAGCTGCTCGAAATCGATGTTGCGTGCGCCGGGATCGTTCACATCAGGACTGATGCTGGCGGTCTTGGGGGTTGGGCCCAGTGCGCCGGCCACGTAGCGTGGGTGGTTGGGCGTGCTGAACTTGTCGCAGGCGGCGCGGGCCAGACGGGCCGATTGCAAATTCATCTCGCGAGCTAAATCGGCCATGTCGTAGTCGGCCTGAGCAACCGTTGTGGCGCCGAACGTATTGGTTTCGATCAGGTCGGCTCCTGCCGCCAGATACCCTTCATGGATATCGCGGATTACGTCGGGTCGGCTCAGGCTCAGCAGTTCGTTATTGCCCTTTACGTCCCTCGCGAAATCCTTGAATCGTTCTCCCCGGTAGTGGGCTTCGCCGAGCTTGAGCCGCTGGATCATGGTGCCCATGGCCCCGTCAAGGATGACCAGACGCTGGCGCAGAAGGTCGGGAAGTGCCTGTGCTCGGGTGTAGCTGGGAAAATTCATGCCGACATTGTAGGTAGCGCCCCCGGCCTGTCCGCTCCGTGCGGGGGCTGCCTCGGGTGCTCGACAATAGCGATTTCGGCGACTTGGCATCGACTCTCCAGAATGAAGCATCTCCAACCCCAGCAAGCCTGGCACTGGCTCAACAGCCGCGACGACATCGTCTTTGTGGACGTGCGCATGGAAATCGAATCCTTGTACGTCGGCCGCCCCCCGGGGGTTGTCAACATCCCGTGGTACGAATATCCGGAGATGACGGCCCACCCACAGCGTTTTGTGGAGGCTGTTGAGCGGGAGGCCGGCCACAAGGAGCGGCCGGTTTTGCTGATTTGTCGATCCGGGCAGCGCACTCTGGATGCCGGTGCCGCTTTGGAGGCGGCTGGCTTTGCCGAAGTCGCCCATGTGGTACATGGCTTCGAGGGCGAGCTTGACGAACACTTCAAGCGCTCGAGCCTTTCGGGCTGGCGCTTCGAAGGCCTGCCCTGGGAACAGATGTGAAGGCCTGCATCGCAACACAGCGATGAGTTCGGCGCAGCCGCTGCAGATCCTGCAGCAAGTCTTTGGTTACGACTCCTTTCGAGGCCCGCAGCAGGCCATCATTGACCATCTGATTGCAGGCGGCGATGCTCTGGTGCTCATGCCCACCGGGGGAGGTAAGTCCCTGTGCTACCAGGTGCCGGCTATTGCCCGTCACGCCCTTGGGCGCGGCGTGGCTCTGGTGGTCTCGCCCCTGATCGCGCTCATGCACGATCAGGTGGGCGCCTTGTTGGAGGCCGGCGTGCCGGCCGCCTATCTCAACTCCAGCCTTAGTCTGGAGCAGGCTCAGGAGGTGCAGGGCCGGCTCCAGCGCGCCGATTTGACTTTGCTTTACGTCGCGCCCGAGCGCCTGAACACCTCGCGCATGTTGTTCCTGCTCGAGGGCTTGTACCAGCGCGGCCTGCTTAGCTTGTTTGCCATCGACGAGGCGCATTGCGTGAGTCAATGGGGGCATGACTTTCGGCCCGAATACCGTGGACTGTCTTTGTTGCACGAGCGCTTTCCCTTGGTGCCGCGGGTGGCGCTTACCGCCACAGCGGACGATCTGACACGCAAGGACATGATCGAGCGGCTTCAGCTTGGGGGCGCTCGCCAATTCATCAGCAGCTTTGATCGCCCCAACATTCGCTATGCCATCGTCGAGAAGACCGACCCGATGCGACAGCTGCTGCGCTTTATTCAGAGCGAGCACGAGGGGGAGGCCGGCATCGTCTACTGCCAGTCGCGCAGGCGGGTGGAGGAAGTGGCCGATCAGTTACAGGCTGCGCAGGTACCGGCCCTGGCTTATCACGCGGGCTTACCCACTGAGGTACGGCAACAGCGGCAGGATCGTTTTCTGCGCGAAGAGGGCCTGGTCATGGTGGCGACGATTGCCTTTGGCATGGGCATCGACAAACCCGACGTGCGTTTTGTGACGCATCTGGATATGCCCAAGAACATCGAGGCCTACTACCAGGAGACTGGACGCGCCGGTCGGGATGGTCTGCCCGCCGATGCTTGGATGGTCTATGGCCTGCAGGACGTGGTCAATCAACGGCGCATGATCGATGCCGGCGAAGTGGCCAGCGAGGAATTCAAGCAAGTGATGCGCGGCAAGCTCGATGCCTTGCTGGCTCTGGCTGAGAGCAGCAGCTGTCGAAGGGTCGATCTGCTGGGCTACTTTGGCCAAGCCAGCCAGCCGTGCATGAATTGCGACAACTGTCTCAGGCCGCCTCAGCTTTGGGACGGCGCCGAGGCTGGCCGCAAGCTGCTGAGCTGCATCTACCGGGTTCGACAGGCCAGTGGCTTGGACTTCGGGGGTGGGCATCTGGTGGACATCCTGCTGGGCAAAAGCACCGAAAAAGTGCGTCAGCACGGGCATGAGCGGCTCTCGACCTTTGGCATAGGCACCGACCTCTCAGCGGCGCAGTGGCGTGCGGTATTGCGCCAGCTGATTGCCCGAGACATGGTGCAGGTTGACAGCCAGGGTCTGAACACGCTGAGCTTGCTGCCAGCGGCGCGCCAATTCCTGCAAGGTCAGGGCAGCTTGATGTTGCGCCATGGTCCGCAGGAATCAAAGGCCGGGCGATCCTCGCTACGGCACAAGCGCACCTCCGTCCGCGGGCTGGCGGAGGCCGGGCTAAACGCGGGCGCCCTTGAGCGCCTGGACCGGCTCAAAGCCTGGCGGGCCGAGGTGGCGCGGGAGCACAACTTGCCGGCCTTCGTTATCTTTCACGATGCCACCTTGCGAGCGATCGCTCACCTCAACCCGCAGACCCCGGAGGCCCTGGTGGGCATCGCCGGCCTGGGGGAGAAAAAACGGCACGCCTATGGTGCGCAGGTGCTGCAGATTTGCACACAGATGGGCTGAATGAGGGTTATGCTGAGCGGGCATGGTCCGATGCCCTTTCTTGCATCGACCGGCGCTAGACCCGGGTTAGTCCTAGGGATTTCCGCTCCCAGGCCTGTAGCCGATGCTTGAGTTTCGGATAGCATCCTCGCCTCCGAGCCCACAACAGGCGCGGTCAACTTTTTCTTTTTTCGGGAGTACCTCGTGTTCACACTCACCAAAACGCAGGGCCTGAAGGCCCTGGCCGCCGCAGGGCTCTGCCTGGCGGTGCTGGCCCCCGCTCATGCTGGCAAGACCCTCGATGCGATCAAGCAGCGCGGCCAAGTGGTCTGCGGCGTTAACACCGGCCTGGCTGGATTTTCGGCCGCTGATTCCAGCGGCAACTGGAGTGGTCTGGATGTGGATATCTGCAAGGCCATCGCGGCTGCCACGCTCGGCGATGCCTCCAAGGTCAAGTATGTGCCTCTCAACGCCCAGCAGCGCTTTACCGCTCTGCAGTCTGGCGAGATCGACGTGCTGTCCCGCAACACCACCTTCACCCTGACCCGCGATGGTTCACTGGGTCTGCACCAGACTGTCGTTACCTACTACGATGGCCAGGGTTTCATGGTGCCGGTCAAGAGCAAGATCAAGAGCGCCAAGCAGCTCAAAGGCCAGACGGTCTGCGTGCAGTCGGGCACAACTACTGAGAAAAACTTGACTGATTTCTCTCGCGCCAACAACCTGGGCATCAAGCCGGTGGTGTTTGAGAAGGTCGAGGCCGCTACCGGCGCCTACTTCGCCGGCCGTTGCGTGGCTTACACCACGGACGCTTCGGGCTTGGCCTCGGTGCGCAACAAGGAAGCCAAGAACCCCGCAGACCATGTGATCCTGCCTGAGCTCATCTCCAAGGAGCCTCTGGGCCCCATGGTGCGCCGCGGTGATGACGAGTGGTTTGCCATCGTCAAGTGGACCATCTACGGTCTGTTGGAAGCGGAAGAGTACGGCGTGACCCAGGCCAATGTGGACCAGCTCAAGGCCAGCAGCCAGGATCCTGTGGTGCAGCGTCTGCTTGGTGCGACCGAGGACACCGGCAAGCTGCTCGGTCTGGATCGTGACTGGATGGTCCGCGCCGTCAAGGCCACGGGCAATTACGGCGAGATCTTCGAGCGCAATGTCGGGCCGAAGTCGGCCTTGGGCCTGCCCCGAGGTGTCAACAGCCTCTGGAACAAAGGCGGCCTGATGTACGCCTATCCCATCCGCTAAGCATCGGGTCATCAGCAGAAACCGCCTGTCGGGCTTGACCTGGCAGGCGGTTTTTCTCCGATGGGATGAAGCTTTGTGAAGCTTTGTCGAGACCTTTGGTTTGCATGAGTCGATCCCATGAACCGTCCTCCCTCTGCACCCCCTAAGAAAAAGAATTGGTCCTGGCGCAGCCAAGCTTTTCGAGGCTTGGTGTACCAGGTCGTGGCTTTGGCGCTGATCGCGCTGGGCATCTGGTACCTCGGTCATAACACCCTGCTCAATATGCGTGAGAGGGGTATCCAGAGCGGCTTTGGCTTTCTGACCCAGACGGCCGGATTCGATATTGGTGAAGACCTGATCGGCTATGACTCGAACCAGAGCTACTTCAAAGCCTTTCTGGTGGGCCTGGTCAACACCTTGCGCGTGGCGGTGATTGGCATCATTCTGACCACCGTCCTGGGCACATTGGTGGGGGTAGGGCGCTTTTCCCGCAATGCACTGGTTCGCGGCCTGTGTCAGGCCTATGTCGAGTTTTTCCGAAACGTACCCATCCTGCTGCAGCTGCTGATGTGGTACCTTCTTTTTACCGAGCTGCTGCCTGATGCCAGCGAGGCCATACAGGTGGGCGGAGTCTTCCTCAGCAAGGGAGGGTTCAATTTCCCCATCCCGGTCTGGGAACAGGGCCACCTCTGGGCTGGCCTGGGCTTGTTGCCCGGTCTGCTGCTGGCTTGGATGCGCAGTCGCTGGGCGCAGGCCCAATTTGAGGCGACTGGACAGCCCCGCAGCGTGTTCTGGGTACCCTTACTCATCGTGGTGGTGATGGCTTTCCTGGGTTGGTTGCTCGGGGGGGCTCCGACGCAGGCCAACTACCCCAGCAAGGGTGAATTCGCCATCGAAAACGGCGGCGCCCTGACGCCGGAATTCATGGCGGTGCTGCTGGGCCTGGTGGTCTACACCGCAGCCTTCGTGGCCGAGGTGGTGCGCGCCGGTATCGCTTCCGTGCCACGTGGGCAGAGTGAAGCGGCTGCCGCGCTGGGCCTCTCCAGCGGGCAGGAAATGCGGCTGGTGATGTTGCCGCAAGCTTTGCGCGTGATCATCCCGCCGATGACCAACCAGTACCTCAATCTGACCAAGAACTCGTCGCTCGCGGTGGCCATTGGTTACCCCGATGTGGTCTCGATCGCCAACACCGCCATCAACCAGACCGGTCGTGCGGTCGAGTGCATTGCGATCGTCATGTTGGTTTATCTGACCACTTCATTGACCACCTCGGCCTTCATGAATTGGTACAACGCCCGCGCGGCGATCAAGGAGCGTTGATCATGGGCGTGCGTGTTTTTCAATCCCTGCCGGCTCGTCCGGCGCCGGCGCAGACGGGCGGCCTGGTGGGCTGGCTGCGCAGCAATCTTTTCGCCGATACCCGGACCACCATCAGCACCTTGATTTTGGGAGGGCTGCTGCTTTGGTACCTGCCCAGCTTCTTCAATTGGGCCATCTTTTCGGCCTACTGGCTGCCCGATGCGCAGGCCTGCCATCCGGTGGAGGTGGGAGCCTGCTGGGGCGTGGTGGCCGAGAAGTACCGGCTCATCATTTTCGGTCGCTATCCTTTTGAGGAGCAGTGGAGGCCCTTGGTGGCGACCTTGCTCATGATGTCCTTGCTGATCGCCAGTTGCACCCGCGCTTTCTGGAAGCCTTGGCTGGCCTTGGCCTGGGCCGTCGTGCTGGCGGTGTTTTTCTGGCTCATGCTCGGGGGCTTCGGTCTGAGCCGGGTGGAGACCGATCGTTGGGGAGGGCTGCCGCTGACCATTCTGCTGTCGACCTTGTCGATCGCGATGGCCTTCCCATTGGCTTTGTTGGTGGCGCTTGGCCGCCGTTCTGAGTTACCCGCCATTCGGACGCTTTGCACTCTTTACGTGGAATTGATCCGTGGCGTGCCGCTCATTTCGGTGCTGTTCATGGCCTCCTTCATGTTCCCGCTCTTCATGCCTCAGGGCACCAAGATCGATGTGCTGATCCGCGTTCTGGCCGGCATCACCCTGTTTGCAGCGGCCTATCTGGCCGAGGTGATTCGTGGGGGCTTGCAGGCCATTCCCAAGGGGCAGGTGGAGGCAGCGGCCTCGTTGGGGCTGTCTTACTGGCAGACCCAGCGCAAGGTGGTGTTGCCGCAGGCGCTGGCCATGGTGGTGCCGGGCATCATGAACAATTTCATCGCCATCTTCAAGGACACCTCGTTGGTGACCATCGTCAGTCTCGATGAGCTGACCGGTGCCCTGGGCTTGGCGCTCAATTCCGATGCGGATTGGCGTCCCTACAAGATCGAGGGGTATGTCTTCATCGCTCTCATCTACTTCGCCTTCTGCTTTGCCATGTCCCGCTACAGCCTCTGGGTGGAGGCGCAGGTCAACAAGGGCAAGCAACGCTGATTCACTGGACAGTTCCCACCATGAGCACTCCCATCATTTCCTTTGACAAAGTCAACAAGTGGTACGGCAACGACTTTCATGTCTTGCGCGATATCGATCTGAACGTGGCCAAGGGTGAGCGCATCGTCATCTGCGGTCCATCCGGTTCGGGCAAGTCCACTCTGATCCGCTGCATCAACCGGCTGGAGGAGCATCAACAAGGACGGTTGGTGGTCGACGGCATCGAGCTGTCTGACGACCTCAAGGCGATCGACACCATCCGCAAGCAGGTGGGCATGGTGTTTCAGCAGTTCAATCTTTTCCCCCATCTGACGGTTCTGGAGAATCTGACCCTCTCGCCGATGTGGGTGGGCAAGTTGCCCAAGAAGGAGGCCGAGGAGCGCGCGATGCAGCAGCTCGAGCGTGTCCGAATCGCAGAGCAGGCGCTCAAGTACCCGCTGCAGCTCTCTGGGGGCCAGCAACAACGCGTGGCCATCGCTCGCGCCTTGTGCCTGACTCCGAAGATCATGCTTTTCGATGAGCCTACATCAGCCCTTGACCCCGAGATGATCAAGGAGGTGCTGGACGTCATGATCGAGCTGGCCGGTCAAGGAATCACCATGCTGTGCGTGACCCATGAGATGGGTTTTGCCAAGGCGGTGGCCGACCGGGTGATTTTTATGGATCAGGGCCAGATCGTGGAGCAAAACACGCCCGACCGCTTCTTCAATGAGCCGCAGACCGATCGGGCGCAGGATTTCCTGTCCAAGATCCTCGGTCATTGAATCGGGCGTTGCGTCTTAGCCCCGAAGCTTGCGCGCCACGTCCAGAGCAAAGTAGGTCAACACGCCGTCGGCGCCGGCCCGCTTGAAGGCCATCAGGCTCTCCATCATGACTGCATCGTGATCGAGCCAGCCGTTTTGAGCAGCGGCTTTGATCATCGCGTACTCGCCCGAGACCTGATAGGCAAAAGTAGGCACCTTGAACTCGTCCTTGACGCGGCGCACCACATCCAGATAGGGCATGCCCGGTTTGACCATCACCATGTCGGCGCCTTCAGCGATGTCCATGGCCACCTCCTTGAGCGCCTCGTCGCTGTTGCCCGGGTCCATTTGGTAGACCTTCTTGTCGGCCTTGCCTAGGTTGCCTGCCGAGCCCACCGCATCTCGGAAGGGGCCATAGAAGGCGCTGGCGTACTTGGCGCTGTAGGCCATGATGCGGGTGTGAATATGCCCACCGGCCTCCAGCGCCCTGCGGATGGCGCTAATGCGCCCGTCCATCATGTCGCTGGGGGCGACGATGTCCACGCCGGCCGCAGCCTGTGCCGAGGCTTGCCGCACTAGCATGGCCACGGTCTCCTCGTTAAGGATGTACCCGGTTTCATCGAGCAGCCCGTCTTGGCCGTGGCTGGTGTAGGGATCGAGCGCTACATCGGTCATGACGCCCAGCTCTGGAAAGCGCTTTTTAAGCTCGCGCACCACGCGTGGCACCAGTCCGTTCGGATTACAGGCCTCAACGCCGTCCGGGGTTTTCAGTGGGCTTTCGATGACCGGGAACAAGGCCATGACCGGGATGCCCAGCTCCACACATTGTTCGGCCACCGGCAGCAGCAGGTCCAGGCTCAGTCGCTCGACGCCCGGCATGGAGGCCACCGCATGGCGCTGACCCTGGCCTTCGGTGACGAAGACCGGGTAGATCAGATCGTGGGCCGAGACGGCGTTTTCTCGCACCAGGTTGCGGGTGAAGCTGTCTCGGCGTAGGCGGCGCGGGCGGCCAGAGGGGAAGGCGGCGTAAGGGGTCATGCTGAAATTGTGCCAAATAAAGTTGACAAATACACTCGCCTAAAAACCACACCAGTTCGGCCCTTCATAGGCCTCTGGCCTCAAGCGGCTCAGACCTCTAAACTCGGGCCATGCTCTGGATCAAGGCCTTGCACATCGTCTTTGTGGCCAGCTGGTTTGCCGGTTTGTTTTACTTGCCGCGGATCTATGTCAATTTGGCGATGGTGCCGGCCGAAAGCAGTGCCGAACGTGAGCGCCTGCTTCTCATGGCGCGCAAGCTGTTGCGATTTACCAACCTGCTGGCTGTTCCAGCCTTGGGCTTGGGTTTATGGCTTTGGCTGGGGTACGGCATTGGCCTGGGCAGCGGCAATGGCTGGATGCACGCCAAGCTGCTGGTGGTGCTGCTGACGCTGGTTTACCACCACCAGTGCGGGCGCTTGCTGCGGGTATTCGAGCGCGGCGAGAACCTGAAGGGCCATGTTTGGTACCGATGGTTCAATGAATTGCCGGTACTGTTCATGTTGGTGGCGGTGGTGTTGGTTGTGGTCAAGCCATGGTGAGCTTGGCATGGGATCGGGCTTGGGTTGAGACGGGCGCCCTGAAGGCAATCATGCATGGCGAACGGGCCCTCTCATAAACAGACTTCGGCTTGGCCGCTGGCTCTGGCGTCGGCCTGCGTTGCGATATACGCCAGTCTCTATCCTTTCGCTGGCTGGCGCGACCAGGGCCTGCCTCCCTGGGTCTTTCTAGCTGCACCCTGGCCCCGCTATTGGACCGGCTTTGACCTGATGGTCAATCTGCTGGGCTATTCGGTACTGGGTTTTCTGCTGGCCTTGTCTGTTTTGCGCGGCACGGACTGGCGTTGGCCAGTCAGCCTGGCCACCCTGGCCGCAGCGGGGCTGTCCCTGACCCTGGAGACCTTGCAAGCGTATTTGCCGGCTCGGGTGCCATCGAATTTGGATTTCGCACTTAACGCCAGTGGAGCCTGGCTGGGCGCCCTGATGGCCGATTTGTTGGAGCGCCTGGGCTTGCTGCAGCGATGGAGCGATTTTCGAAGGCGCTGGTTTCTCGATCGCACCGCCGGCGGGCGGGTGTTGCTGGCCCTCTGGCCCATCGCTCTTTTGTTCCCGGTCTCGATTCCCCTGGGACTCGGTCAGGTCATGCAAAGGGCGGAGGATGGTCTTGCCGCCTTGCTGGCGGGCACGCCCTTCCTCGAGTGGCTACCGATTCGCGATGTGGAACTGCAGCCACTCTTGCCCGGTGCAGAGATGGTCTGTGTGGCGCTGGGCCTGCTAGCTCCCATCCTGATGGGCTATTCCATCGTCCGTCAGCGCTGGCAGCGCGCTGCGGTGCTCATGGCTGTTGCTTTGGCCGCTGTATTGGCAGGCGGTTTGTCCTCGGCCTTGAGCTTTGGCCCTGAACACGCTTGGGCCTGGCTCGATAGGGCTTCACGTTGGGGCATGTGGATGGGCGCCGGATTGGCTTTGGTCTTGATTCTGGTTCCCGAGCGTGGCGCGCTTGCGCTGTGTTTGCTTGCCTTGGGGATCCAGCTGACTTTACTTAATCAGGCCGCGGCCGATCCGTATTTTGAACAGACTCGGCAGGTGTGGGAGCAGGGCCGTTTCGTACGATTTAATGGACTGACCAAATGGCTGGGCTGGCTCTGGCCGTTTGCAGCGCTGATCTATCTGTTGAGAAGGATTTCGGGTGGAGCGGGGCGATCGGGGTTGTGATGGGACGACTCTTAGAATCGAGCGATGAACGACGCTGATCATTCGGTTCAACCCGAGCCCTATTACCGCCACCATGTCTTTTTCTGCCTCAATGAGCGCAGCAATGGGGAAGATGCCTGCGGCCACCATGGCGCCCAGCAGGCCTTCGACCGCTGCAAAGCGCTGGTCAAGGCGGCGGGGTTGGCTGGCCCCGGTGGCGTTCGGGTGAACAAGGCTGGCTGCCTGGATCGCTGCTCGGCTGGCCCGATGGCGGTGGTTTACCCCCAGGGCACCTGGTACAGCTATGTCGATGTCAGCGACATCGAGGAAATTGTCGAGTCCCACCTAAAAAAGGGCCAAGTCGTTGAGCGCTTGCTCACGCCGCCGCACGCGGGGCGTTGATTCGAGCGGGCCAAGGGTATGAATTCACAGACTCGCAGGGAGTTGATCGCCGGCCCGACTGGCGACTTGGAACTGGCCCATGATGCGGCCGGCAGCCCCTCCCGCGGGATTTGCGTGATTTCGCATCCCCACCCCCTGTTCGGGGGTAGCCTGGACAACAAGGTGGTACAGACCCTGGCGCGCGCCTTCAACCAGCGCGGTTGGGACACGGTACGGTTCAACTTCCGGGGCGTGGGAGCCAGTCAGGGTCGGTATGACGAGGGGCGCGGTGAAATCGAGGACTTGCTGGCTGTGGTTGAGCAGGTGCAACCGCAGGGCCCTCTTTCCTTGGCTGGTTTTTCTTTCGGCGCCTTCATCACCAGTCAGGCCTGCGCACGCTTGCAGCCCCAGCGCGCAGTGGAGCGCGTGGTTTTGGTCGGCACCGCTGCCAGTCGCTTCGAGGTGGCTCCCATTCCCGCAGACTGGCACGAGCGCACCTTGGTGATTCACGGTGAAGCCGATGACACCGTCCCCCTTTCTGCGGTGTTGGATTGGGCCCGGCCTCAGGTGCTGCCTGTGCTGGTGATACCCGGTGGAGGGCATTTCTTTCATGGACAATTGCCGCTGCTCAAGACTCTGGTGGTCAGGCACTTGTCGCCCTGACTTGACTTTCTTCCGTGCTGTTTTCGTACCAGCCGGGCCGCATCCCTTTCTTTAAAGCCATGTTTCTAAAGTGTCTTGCCTTGTGTGGGTTGGCCTTGGTCGCCTGCTTCCAGACCGCCCTTGCCCAGGTGCCGCAGGCGCCTCAGATAGCGGCTCGCTCCTTTCTTCTCGTCGATATCACGGCTAACCAGGTTCTGGCGGGCCAGGAGATAGACACCCCGGTCGAGCCGGCGTCGTTGACCAAGCTAATGACCGCCTATCTGGTGTTTGATGCCATTCGGGCGGGTAAGCTGTCCTTGCAGCAGCCTTTGCCGGTCAGCGAGCGAGCCTGGAAGATGCCCGGCTCGCGTATGTTTATCGACCCGAAGATGCAGGTTCCGGTGGAGGACCTGATCAAGGGCATGGTGGTCCAGTCGGGTAACGATGCGACCGTGGCCCTGGCCGAAGGGGTGGCCGCAAGCGTGGAGGCTTTCGTGCAGCGCATGAATGAGCAGGCCAGAGCGCTGGGCATGAAGGGCACGGTCTACAAGAACCCCGAGGGCCTGACTGAGCCCGGCCATCTGACCACCGCGGGGGATCTGAGCATCTTGAGCCGTCGATTGATGACCGATTTTCCGGAGTTCATGAGCTATTACGCGCTCAAGAAGTACCGATACCCTGGGACGCCGGCCGCTAACGACAGCAATCGCAACCTGCTTCTGTTTCGTGACCCATCCGTTGATGGCCTCAAGACTGGCCATACTCAAGCTGCCGGCTATTGCTTGATCGCGACGGCCAAGCGCGACTTCCCCAATCTCGGGGCGGGCGGCCAGCCTGGCCCGCGGCGCCTGATGGCCATCGTGCTTGGTGCGGCCAGCGAGAATGGCCGGGCCAATGAGGCGCAGAAATTGCTCAATTGGGGCTTTACCGTCTACGAGGCGGTCAAGTTGTTTGATGGCAATCAGCCGGTGGTTTCGCCGCCGGTCTGGAAGGGGCGTGCTTCGGTCGTCAAGATCGGCCTGCCCCAGCCCATCGTGGTGGCGGTGCCCACAGGCACTGCCTCTCGCTTGCGCACTGAGGTGGTCCGGCGCGATCCCTTGGTGGCCCCTTTCCAGCTCGGGCAGACCATGGGGTCCCTGCGAGTCCGTCTCGACGGGCAGGCGATCCTCAGTGAAGTGCCCCTGGTCGCCCTGGAGGGCGTCGAGGAGGCTGGCCTGATCGGCCGCGCCTGGGACTCGCTGCGCCTGTGGATCAAATAGCCGATCGAAGGGGTTCTTGTCCGCCCGTCGGGGACTGGGGTTTGCCCTGGCGGGCTTGACCTGATACACTAGAAAGCTTTCCGACTTTTAGCCGGAAGAAAAGTCTATACGCCTGCGAAGGCGGCCCGACAGTGGTGGGGCCGTTCAGGCTCCATGTTCAGGGACGTTTTCATGCCAACCATTAATCAGCTCGTGCGCCAGGGCCGCGAAGTCGAGAAGAGCAAGTCCAAGAGCCCCGCGATGCAGAATTCGCCGCAGCGCCGTGGTGTCTGCACCCGTGTGTACACCACCACGCCCAAGAAGCCCAATTCGGCCTTGCGCAAGGTGGCCAAGGTCCGCCTGACCAATGGTTTCGAGATCATCTCCTACATTGGGGGCGAGGGCCATAACCTGCAGGAGCACTCGGTGGTGCTCGTGCGGGGCGGTCGCGTTAAGGATCTGCCCGGCGTTCGCTACCACATCGTGCGCGGTTCTCTGGACCTTCAGGGGGTCAAGGATCGCAAGCAGGCGCGTTCCAAGTACGGCGCCAAGAAGCCCAAGGCCAAGTAAGCCGTTCTCAGTTCAGGGTGTCCTGGCGTTTGTCAGGGCGCCTCTTGGTGCTCCTCAAGCCTTGGCAGGCGGCCGGAGCGTAGTGACCGAAGTCTTCCTGTGGGAGCCGGTCGAGTAAGTGAGGGTTTTATGGCCCTCGCGGTGCCCTCGATAAGAGCGGTGCCAACTGAAGCAAAAAGGAAATCAAATGCCACGTCGTCGCGAAGTCCCCAAACGTGAAATCCTGCCGGATCCGAAGTTCGGCAATGTCGAGCTCGCCAAGTTCATGAACGTCATCATGCAAGGCGGCAAGAAGGCCGTGGCCGAGCGCATCGTCTACGGCGCCCTCGATTTCATCGAGAAAAAGAATCCCGGCAAAGACCCTCTCGAGGCGTTCACCATCGCCATCAACAACGTCAAGCCGATGGTCGAGGTCAAGTCCCGCCGCGTCGGTGGTGCCAACTACCAGGTGCCCGTGGAGGTTCGTCCCATCCGCCGCTTGGCCCTGTCCATGCGCTGGATCAAGGAGGCCTCCAAGAAGCGTGGCGAAAAGTCCATGTCTTTGCGTTTGGCCAATGAATTGATGGAAGCCACCGAGGGCCGTGGTGGCGCCATGAAGAAGCGCGATGAAGTGCATCGCATGGCTGAGGCCAACAAGGCCTTCTCTCACTTCCGTTTCTAAAGCCTGCTGCGCAACCCCCGGCTTCGCCGGGCATCGACCTGCCGTTGTGGCGGGTCGATGCCCTCAAGGCTCTGGGGTCTGCTTGCTGAGCCGGCACTTTGGTTCAGCGGTTTTCCTGTTCGACTTCCCTAATTCCTGAGGTTCACCATGGCTCGCAAGACCCCCATCGAGCGTTATCGCAATATCGGCATCTCGGCGCATATTGATGCTGGCAAGACCACCACGACCGAGCGCATCCTCTACTACACCGGCGTGAACCACAAGATCGGTGAAGTTCATGACGGCGCAGCCACTATGGACTGGATGGAGCAGGAACAGGAGCGCGGCATCACCATTACGTCGGCGGCTACCACCTGCTTCTGGAAGGGCATGGACATGTCCTTTCCGGAGCATCGCATCAACATCATCGACACCCCTGGCCACGTGGACTTCACCATTGAGGTGGAGCGCTCCATGCGCGTGCTCGACGGCGCCTGTATGGTCTATTGCGCCGTCGGTGGCGTGCAGCCCCAGTCTGAAACCGTCTGGCGCCAAGCCAACAAATACCGCTTGCCCCGTCTGGCCTTCGTCAACAAGATGGACCGCACTGGCGCCAATTTCTTCAAGGTCTATGACCAGATGAAGCTGCGCCTGAAGGCCAACCCTGTGCCCATCGTCATCCCGATCGGTGCTGAGGAGAACTTCAAGGGCGTGGTTGACCTGCGCAAGATGAAGGCCATCATTTGGGACGAGGCTTCCCAGGGCATGAAGTTCACCTTCGAGGACATCCCGGCCGATCTGGTGGCCGATGCCAAGAAATGGCGCGAGGCCATGGTCGAGGCCGCGGCCGAGGCCAACGAAGACTTGATGAACAAATACCTGGAAGAGGGCGACCTCTCGGAGGCCGAGATCACCCTCGGTTTGCGCACCCGCACCATCGCCGGTGAAATCCAGCCCATGCTCTGCGGCACCGCCTTCAAGAACAAGGGCGTGCAGCGCATGCTTGACGCCGTCATCGAACTCATGCCCTCGCCACTGGATGTCCCGCCGGTGCCCGGCTTTGACGAGGATGAGAAAGAAGTCACGCGTCAGGCCGACGACAAGGAAAAATTCGCCGCCCTGGCCTTCAAGTTGATGACCGACCCTTTTGTGGGGCAGCTCACTTTCGTGCGGGTGTATTCAGGCGTGCTGTCCAAGGGCGACACGGTGTACAACCCGGTCAAGGGTAAGAAAGAGCGCATCGGCCGGATCGTGCAGATGCATGCCAACAACCGCGAAGAGATCGAGGAAATCTGCGCGGGCGACATCGCTGCTTGCGTCGGTCTCAAAGACGTCACCACAGGTGAAACGTTGTGCGACCCCGCCGCTGTGGTGACCCTCGAGCGCATGGTCTTCCCCGAGCCGGTGATTGCCCAGGCGGTGGAGCCCAAGACCAAGGCCGACCAGGAGAAGATGGGCGTTGCCCTGCAGCGCCTGGCCTCCGAAGACCCGTCGTTCCGCGTCAAGACCGACGAAGAGTCCGGCCAGACCATCATCTCTGGCATGGGTGAGTTGCACCTGGAGATCATTGTTGACCGCATGAAGCGCGAGTTCGGCGTGGAGGCCAATGTGGGCAAGCCGCAGGTGGCTTACCGCGAGACCATTCGCAAGACGGTGGAAGACGCCGAAGGCAAGTTCGTGCGTCAGTCGGGCGGTAAGGGCCAGTACGGTCACGTCGTGCTCAAGATCGAGCCCAACGAGGCCGGCAAGGGCATCGAATTTGTCGACGCGATCAAGGGCGGCGTGGTGCCGCGCGAGTTCATTCCTGCGGTTGAAAAAGGCATCACCGAGGCTGTGACCTCCGGCGTGCTGGCCGGCTACCCGGTCGTCGACGTGAAGGTCACCCTGCACTTCGGCTCCTACCACGATGTGGACTCCAACGAACTGGCGTTCAAGATGGCGGCCATCTTTGGCTTCAAGGAGGGCTGCAAGAAAGCCAGCCCCGTCATCCTCGAGCCGATGATGGCGGTGGAAGTGGAAACCCCGGAAGACTACGCCGGCAACGTGATGGGCGATTTGTCCTCACGCCGCGGCATGGTTCAGGGCATGGAAGACATGGTCGGCGGCGGCAAAGCCATCAAGGCCGAGGTGCCCCTGTCCGAGATGTTCGGCTACTCCACCACCCTGCGCTCCATGTCGCAGGGCCGCGCGACCTACACGATGGAGTTCAAGCATTACAGCGAGGCTCCGCGCAACGTGTCGGAGGCCATCATGGCCGCGCGCGCCAAGTAAGAAGCAAGTTCTCGGGATGGCAGGCCCTGGGCG
>JBEIHE010000003.1:0-60516 GCA_040381515.1 Polaromonas sp. | reverse complement strand
GTGGTGATCTCGCCCCATTGGATGACGCCCGGCATCGAAATCACGGCCGCTGACCCGCCGGGGACTCTGCACGACTTCGGCGGCTTTCCACGTGCGCTCTACAGCCTGCAGTACCGCGCCCCGGGCTCGCCCGCGCTGGCCGCACGGATCGAGCTTGAGCTGCGCCGGTGCGGTCTGGGGGCGCAGCTCAACACACGGCGAGGCCTAGACCATGGCGCCTGGGTTCCGCTGATGCACCTTTACCCCGATGCGCGGATTCCAGTGATCCAGGTTTCGCTGCCCCTGCATGCCGATGAAGACCAGGCTTGGGCGCTCGGGCAGGCGCTTGCGCCTCTGGCACAGGAGGGTTTGCTGATCGTGGGCTCAGGAAGCCTGACGCATAACCTCCGGGAGATCCGCATGGACGCAACCGAGGCAACCGCCTACGCAGCAGAGTTTTCGGACTGGGTGCGACAGGCGCTGATCGAAGGCCAGACGGAGCGGCTGCGCAAAACACTGCAGATCGCCCCCCACGCCCGTCGTGCGCACCCCACGACCGAGCATTTCTTGCCTCTCCTGGTGGCAGCCGGCGCGGCCTCTTGGCCGACTCAAGTGACCGTGCTCGACGGGGACATTCGGTATGGCGTGTTGTCCATGGAGTCCTACGTACTGGGCCGAGCGATCAAGCTGTCAGCAGCCGCAAGCGATCGACAGGCCGCGAACCCTTGAGCGGCTACGGTAGGTTCCGAGACCGCGGAATATCATTTCCCTTTCCATCACCCTTTTCAGACTGGAGTTCCCCATGAGCATCCCCACCATCGCACAAAAGTCTCCGTATGCCGTGGCCGTCGAGGCGGGCAAAAGCTACTACTGGTGCTCCTGCGGCAAGAGCAAGAACCAACCCTTCTGTGATGGTTCGCATGCCGGCAGCGGCTTTACACCCCAGGAATTCAAAGCCAACGAATCAAAGACTGTTTATTTCTGCGGGTGCAAACACTCAAAAAATGGCGCGCTGTGCGACGGCAGCCACAACGGTCTGTAGAACCGACGCCGTCAAAGGGATAATAGCGTTAGATAAGTTACACCCATCTGGAGATTCCATGGAAAAAGAAAAAGTAGCACTGATCACGGCGGGCGGCTCCGGCATGGGCGCTGCAGCCACACGCAAGTTGGCCGCAGATGGTTACCGAATCGCAGTGCTTTCCTCCTCAGGCAAGGGCCAGGCGCTGGCCGAGTCTCTCGGCGGTATTGGGGTGACCGGCTCCAACCAGTCCAGCGAGGATGTGCAACGCATCGTCGATCTCACCCTTGAGCGCTGGGGACGCATTGACGCCTTGGTCAACTCGGCAGGGCATGGCCCGCGCGGTCCGATTTTGGATATTTCCGATGCCGATTGGCATGCGGGCCTGGAGGTGTATTTCCTGAGCGCTCTCAGGCCGATCCGGCTGGTCGCGCCCCTGATGGCTGCTCAAGGTGGCGGGGCCATCGTCAATATCAGTACAGCCTGGGTTCATGAGCCCTCGGAAATGTTCCCCACCTCAGCGGTCTTTCGTGCCGGGCTGGCGAGCTTCAGCAAGATCCTGGCTGACAGCTATGCGGCGCGCAATGTCCGCATCAACAACATCCTGCCCGGATGGATCGATAGCCTGCCTGCCACCGACGCGCGGCGTGACAGCGTTCCCATGAAGCGCTATGGCCGCACCGATGAAATCGCAGCCTGCATCGCCTTCCTGCTTTCAGAGGGCGCCGGTTACATCACAGGACAGAACATCCGAGTCGATGGGGGCCTGACGCGATCCGTCTGAGAAGGAAATCAACCGCGCAGGCACACAGGTTCTCACGCCCCGCTCATTGCACTGGCCCTGCGCAACCACTGCTCAAAACTTTGCCCCAGGCTGGCCTCTACCCAGAGCCACCAGCCATCGGTCTGCGGGCAGATCACCACCGTAAAGCCCGCGCAGCGGGTCCGAGTGGCCAGATCACCAGGCACGCATTCAACATCCAGATCGCAACCCTGCGACAAAATGTCCCGAACCGGCGCCTGCAGCAGAAAGGCCTGATGGGCATCGCCAATTTCGATCCAGGCATGAGGCTGTGAGCCGGCCACCTGCGATATCAGACCATCAGCCGGAGCCTTCTCATCCCCCTCGCCGGTCCAGCACCACCATTCATCAGGCCCCAGGCGCATCCACAAGGCTTGACCGCCTTGCAGAAAACGGCTGCAGGGCAGCGAGGCCAAGCCCGGGGCGAGCGCCTCCAGCCAATCCGCCGGCCGAGCACGCAGACACCACAAGCGGCCTGAGCACGGAAGAGGGGTCAGCCACTCAGCCACGCATCCTCCCTCCCTTGGCATCCACGAAGACGGGTGGCACCACTTGTGCAGGCCGTCGAGCCAGGCCCGAAGGAGCGCTGACAGTGACCCACACGTTTTGCCCATGCCGTGAGGCTCCGTCCTCCAGCAGAGCCAGGGCTACCGCTCGGCCCAGGCTTGGACTGAACACACTGGCGGTCACAAACCCAGCGCTGGCCTGCTCGATGGCCAGGGCTGACTGCGAGTCCATGTCGAGATCAGCCCGAAGAATCTGCGCCCCTTCTTCCAGCGGCGATTCGCCCGCCTCGACCAACAGGCCCACCAGGGCGGGCCGTCCGGACGGCCTTTGCAAATCACGCTGCAGAGACCTTTTCCCAACGAAATCATCCTTGTCCAGGCGCACAGCCCAAGCCAGGCCCAGATCCAGCGGATTGACACAGCCGTCGACCTCGTGGCCAACCGAAATAAATCCCTTTTCTACTCGCAAGACATGATTGGCCTCAGATCCGATGGCCGCCAAACCCAATGGCCGCCCCACCTCCACCAAAGTACGCCACAAGTCCAGCGCACGCCCGGCGGGCACATGAATTTCGTAGCTCAGCTCCCCGGTGAAGCTGACGCGAAACAGACGGACCGGCTGCCCCGCGACTTTGCCCTCGCGCAGGGTCATGAACGGAAAAGCGGCAGGGGCAAGATCCACGCTGCAAGCGCAAGCCCGGAGCAATTCCCGCGCGCGGGGCCCACAAACCACGAGGACTGACCATTGATCGGTCTGAGGCGTCACGAAAGCGTTCAACGCCCCCTTGAAGTGCACCTGAAGCAGGGACTCCAGCGCGGCATGCACCGCCTGCACCTGTGCGCTGGTAGTGGTGATCCACCAGCGATGCTCGCTCAGACGAAACACCGTGCCGTCGTCGAACACCCGACCGTCTTCGCGCAGCATCAGCGCATAGCGTCCGCGGCCGGGCGCCAGATCGGCCACTCGACAGGCATAGACCTGCTCCAGCAGGTCAACTGCCTGCGGGCCGGTCACCTCAAACTTTCCCAGCGGCGAGCTGTCGTAGATCGCCACCGCTTCCCGACAAGCCCGACATTCGCGCTCTATCGCCTGCGCCATGCTCTCACCGGGCCGAGGGTAATAGCCGGGCCGGCGCCAGTTCTGTCCCGACTCATACATCACCGCGCCCTGCTGCTCATGCCAGGCGCTCATGGGGGTACGGCGCACTGGCCTGATGAGCACACCCGGCTCAATGCCGGCCATCACCCCGAACGGCACGGGACTGAGCGGCGGTCGCAATCGCGTCGGGCCGAGGGCTCCCGGCGGTTGACCACGCAACTGCGCCATCAGCACCGCACCATTGAGCGATGAAGTGCGCCCCTGATCCGGCCCCATGCCCAAAGCGGTGTAGCGCTTGAGATGTTCGGGCGCTTCATATCCCTCTCGATGGGCCAACTTCAGGTCATCGAGCGTGACATCACTGGCCCAGTCAACGAATACGCGCCCAGGGGCTATGGTTTGCAGCTCGAGGGCGCTGCAAGCGCTAGGCTCCGGAACGACGGCGGGGAAAGGAAGCTCGGGCAGACGCAAGCCCATGGCGCTGGCCACCCGCTGACTGCCTCGTACCGCGCTGGCCCACACATCAGCGCTGGCCTGGACCCCGGTAGAGGCGCCGATGCTCGTGAACTCAAGGCCATTCTCATCGGGCACCATGCCCTGCAAGACAGCGTCATAACGACTGCGTCCGCCCATTTGCGCCTGTAAGGCCAGGGCACCATTCCAGCCACCGGAGACTGCCAGCAGATCCGCCTGTACCCACTGCCGCCGACCGGCTGGCCGATCAATCGCCACTGAACGAACGGCCTGTCGCCCACGCACGCCAGCCAGCCTCGCACCGAGTTCCACCCGCAAACCGCATCTCTGCGCCTGCTGTAGCAACTGGGGGTGCACCTGATCACGCAGATCGGCCACCAAGGACACCTCCACGCCCGCCGCGTGGGCCTCAAAGGCCGCCATCCAGGCGGCATCGTTGTTGGTCGCCAGGACCATCTTCCGACCGGCCGCCACCCCCCACCGATGCAGATAACTGCTGACGGCACCCGCCAACAGAATGCCGGGCCTGTCATTGTCGGGAAACAGCAAAGGACGCTCGACCTGCCCTGTGGCCAGCAGGACGTGGCGGGCGCGCACCCGCCAGAGCCGCTCACACCCGGGCCGGCTGCGATCGAGCGCCACAAAAAGCCCGTGGTCATGGCCGGAGATCACCTGCGTGCAGGGCCACCGTCGCACATTCGGATTTGAATCGAGGGCCTGGACCGTCTGTGCAATCCAGGCCTCCATCGCATGCCCAGCGGGACGATCCAGCCATCGTCCACCGGGCTGCGGGGCCTCATCGGCCAGGATCACACGGGCTCCGGCCTGCGCCAGCGCATCGGCAGCCCATAAGCCGGCCACCCCAGCGCCGACCACCAGAACATCCGCGTGGGCAAAGCGTTTATCGTAAGCGCTTGGAATACGCGGCTGCTCGGGCAAGCGACCTAGACCCGCAGCGTGCCGCAGAGCCCGTTCAAACCAGGGCCAGGCCCAGGCCGGCGACTTGAAGGCCTTGTAGTAAAAGCCGGCCGGCAGCAAGGGCGAAAAAAGACCGGCCAGAGCCCAGACGTCAAAGCGCAGGCTGGGCCAACCGTGCTGTCCTCGCACCTTCATCCCATGGGCCAAGGGCTCCACTGTCGCCAGCACATTTGGCTCTGCACGCGGGCATTGCAATTCCACAAAAGCGCACGGCTCCTCCCAGCCAGCAGCCAAGACTCCACGCGGCCGGTGATACTTGAAACTGCGCGCTAGGCAATCGACCCCCTGCGCCAGCAAGGCCGAAGCCAGAGTGTCTCCTTCAAAACCCTGCAGCGCCCGTCCCTCAAACTCAAAATTCAAGCGGCGGTCGCGGTCGATCAGTCGTCCTCCCTGGGGCAGGCGCCAACCGCTCATGGCTGCACCTGCACAGTGCAGCTCAGGATGCGCTGAGTGTGGGGGTCCCGGTGCACGGACAGCCAAGCCCGACAGCCCTGCACGTGCCACCACCGCTCTCGAACCGGATCGTCGGGGTTGTCACGGGAATAAAGGTGATCGGCCCAGGCCGCATCGTCGAGGACCTGCTGAGGATCAGGTCGATCGACCGCCTCGCCTGCGCAGATGAATTCTTGCTCACTGCGCGGACCGCAAAAGGGACAGGGAAGAAGCAGCATCGGCTAGAAGCGATTAGAAGCACTGGCGGTCTCGTACAACAGGCGGCCACTGGTAAAGCGCTCAAGTGAAAATGGAGCCGCAAAACGGTCTGCCTTGCCCCTGGCCATCAGGGCGGCCAGACTGCGTCCACCGGCCGGAATCGACTTAAAACCGCCCGATCCCCAACCCGCGCTGACGCACAAGCCCTGCACCGGCGTGGTCGACAGGATAGGACTGGTATCGGCCGACACATCAATGGCTCCACCCCATGAGCGCAGCAACTTGACACGAGACAAGGCGGGAAAAAGTTCCAACAAACCGGCGACGCAATCTTCAATCACGCCGGGCTGACCCCGCTGCGTCCAGGACAGGCCTGCGTCCGGCCCGCCACCGATCACCAGCTCCCCCTTGTCTGACTGACTGAAGTACAAGCCCAGGGCCGGGCACGACACGATGACATCGAGCATGGGTTTGAGTGGCTCGGAGACAAAGGCCTGCAAGGTCAGCGTCTCCAAAGGCAGTCGGAGACCTGCCATGCGCGCCAGCCGACTGCTCGAGCCTGCCACGGCCAGCCCCAGCCGGTCGGTCGAAATACGGCCGCGTCGGGTCTGGACCGCCTGCACCCGCCCCTGTGCGAGTTCAATCCCGGTGACCTCGCAGTCCTCGATCAGATCCACCCCGGCCGCGCTCGCCGCACGGGCATAGGCCCAAGCCACTGCATCGTGGCGTACCGTGCCGGCTCGGCCCTGCCAGGCGCCGCCCAGCACCGGCAGTCGCATGTCCTGATCGCGGCGCAAAAGGGGCAGCAGCCCATAGACCGCCTGCGGGTCCAGCAATTGGTAGTCGGCCCCAACCAGGCGCATGGCATGCATGCGCCTTCGTGCATCGCGCAGCTTGGCCCAGGTCTGAATGATCTCGATCTGACCGCGCTGACTGACCATCAAGTTGAAATCGAGACGCTGGCTCAAGTCCTGCCAGAGACGCAGATTCTCGTCCTGAAAACGAATACCCGGCTCACGCAAGTAGTTGGACCGGATCACGGTGGTGTTGCGGCCGGTGTTGCCCCCCCCCAACCAGCCGCGCTCGAGGACCGCCACCCGACGCAGCCCCTCGTCGTGCACCAGATGCCAGGCCGTGGCCAGCCCGTGACCTCCGCCGCCGATCACCACGGCCTCATAGCTCGCTTGTGGCTGCGCCGCGCGCCAAGCCCGCGGCCAGCCGCGGTGAGCGCGAAGACTTTGTTTAAAAAGTTGGAAAAAACTGTAGCGCACGATAGGAGATGAACAAGCAGCAGGCCGCTGCAACGCCGGCGAACTCGCACTTTAACGGACCCTCCGGAGACCCCCCTTAAAAATGCCGACAAAAACAAAGCGCACCGGACCCCCATCGCCCGCCCCTCAGGCCCAGACTGGCCGAAACTGCTACGATCGTGCACAAATCCCCGTTCCGCATAGCCCCGCCAGCGCCGCGCCTGGTGTTGCTGGACGGCTTTTCTCTTTTCGACTCCATGAAAGGTGCCCCATGAAATTGATCAAGTCCCTGCTGACCCTCGTCCTCTGCGGACTGGTGGCGTTCGGCAGTTCAGCCTTCGCGCAGGCGGCTTCGACGAAGAGCCGCCTTCAAACCATCTTGGAAAGAGGCACGATACGCGTGGGCACCACCGGTGACTTCAATCCCATGTCCATTCGCGATGCGGCCAGCAACAGCTACCGCGGCTTCGATATTGAGGCCATGGAGCAGCTGGCCAAAGATCTGGGCGTAAAGATCGAGTGGGTCCCGGCTGAGTGGGCCACCCTGGTGGCTGGCATTACGGCCAATCGCTACGACATCTTCTCCGGCGCCTCGCTCAGCATGGCAAGAGCCAGGACGGTGGCATTTTCAGACCCCTACATTGAAGCAGGCACCGTCCCCGTGGTTCGCAGGGCCGATGCGGCCCGCATCAGCAGCTGGGGCGATCTCAATCGCGCCGGCAACGTAATTGCCGTCTCCCTGGGCACCGTGTTTGAGGAACAGGCCCGGGCTCACTTCCCGCAAGCGACCGTCCGCGCGATCGAGAAGCCGGCCACGGGCTACCAAGAGGTGCTCGCTGGCCGCGCACTGGCCACCATCACGAGCAACGTGGAGGCCGCCACCCTGATCAAGACCTATCCCAACCTGACCATCGTCGCCAAGGCAGAGCTGCGCAACAAGCGGCCCTTTGCCTATCCGCTGCCCCAGGGTGATCCCGTATGGACCACCTTTGTGAACAACTGGATTGCGCTGAAGAAGTCGGAAGGATTTTTCGACAACCTCGAGGCCAAGTGGCTCGGCCGCTGATCGCCTGACCCAGCCCACACCATGAGTGTGCGTCCGGCCCTCTGGCTGGCCCTGTCCTCGCTCGTCCTCCTGGGTGCCTGCAGCGCAGGCGCCGAGGGCAGCACGTACTCCTGGGGCTGGTACGTCATCAATCCCTTTACCGACAAGGGGGCGACCAATCTCAGATTTCTTCTGGCTGGTCTGGGGATGACCATTGGGTTATCAGTCACCGCCATCGTGGTGTCGGTACTTCTGGGCGTGATGCTGGCACTGGCCGGTCTATCCCGCTCAAGCCCACTTCGCACCTTATCGCGCACCTACGTCGAGGTGTTCAGGGCCATCCCCCTCTTGGTGTTGTTGCTTTGGGTTTACTACGGCCTGCCCATGGTCAGCGGCCTTCAGTTCGGAGCATTCGCCGCCGGCGTGATCTCACTGGCGCTCTCCGACGCGGCGTTTGAATCGGAAATTTTCAGGGCGGGCATTCAATCTGTAGCCAAGGGTCAGCGAGAGGCAGCCCACACACTTGGGCTCTCAAGTCGCGACACCTTCCGCTACATCGTTTTTCCACAAGCAATACGCACCATCCTGCCGGCTCTGGGCAATCAGTTTGTCTACGTGCTGAAAATGAGTTCCCTGGTTTCGGTGATCGGACTGCAGGAGCTCACGCGTCGTGCCAACGAGCTCAATGTGACCGAATACCGGCCGCTGGAAATCTACACCGCCTTGGTCTTTGAATACCTGCTGCTGATCCTGCTTACCTCCTGGGGCGTGCGCCGCCTGGAAAAACGGATGGCGTCGGTGCCCAGATAATTGGCCGGCCCGCAGGCCAGCCCGGCCACCTCGCGGCAGCCCCCTTAGGGCTCAGTGGTGCAAGATGCGATCGAGGAACACGCGGCAGCGCTCGCTGCGCGGCGCACTGAAAAACAACTCAGGCGCGGCCTCTTCCACCACCCGCCCCTGATCCATGAACACCACTCGATCGGCCACACGCCGGGCAAAACCCATTTCATGAGTGACGCAGATCATGGTCATGCCGTCACGGGCCAGCCCCTCCATCACCGAAAGGACCTCCTGAATCATCTCGGGATCGAGCGCCGAAGTGGGCTCGTCAAACAGCATGATGCGCGGCCTCATGCACAGCGAGCGCGCGATCGCCACACGCAGCTGCTGGCCACCCGAGAGTTGGCCCGGAAACTTGTGTGCCTGCTCCGCAATGCCCACCCGCTCCAGATACTGCAGGGCCAATGCCTCGGCCTCGTGTCGCTGCATGCCGCGCACGCGAATCGGGGCGAGCGCCAGGTTGTCCAGGACGGACAAATGCGGAAACAGATTGAACTGCTGAAACACCATCCCGATGTCGCCGGGCAGGTGGGCGCCGGCAGGCGACCGGTCGTTCAGTTCAACCCCGTCGACCCAGATCTGGCCCTCGTCGTGCGTCTCGAGCTGGCTGATGCAGCGGATCAAGGTGGACTTGCCCGAGCCCGAAGGGCCACAAATGACGATCTTCTCTCCGCTGGCGACCGACAGACTGACCCCATCGAGGGCTTTGAAACTGCCGAAGGACTTACCGACCGCCTGCACGCGGATCAGGGGAGCCGGCCCGACGTCCGATTCGCTCATGGAAAACACCCTTATATTGGGGAAAACCGGCCATTATGATTGAAGCCCATGCGTCTTGCTCACTCCACTTGGCCGCGCGTGGCCCGCTACCTCGAAAGCTGCAAGGGCATCATCATCCCGACCGGCTCGACCGAACAGCACGGGACGATGGGCCCAATCGGAACCGATGCCCTGGTGGCGCAGGCCATTGCGTTGAAAGCCGCCGAAAGCAAAGGGTGGTTGGTGGCGCCCACCCTCGAAATTTCGCCTGCCCAGTTCAACCTGGCCTTTCCCGGCTCCATTTCGCTGCGCGCGTCCACCCTGATGGCGCTTGTCACCGACGTACTCACTAGCCTGGAGGCGCAAGGCTTCACGCGTTTTTATTTCCTCAACGGACACGGCGCCAACATAGCCACCGTGCAAGCGGCCTGCCAAGACTTCTACTTGCCCTGGAGTCTGGGCCATCGTGCCGGTCCAGCGCCGCAGTGCCGATTGCGCTCTTGGTGGGACTACCCGCAAGCCAATGCCCTGCGCCAAGAACTCTACGGAGACTGGGAAGGCATGCATGCCACGCCCAGCGAACTTGCGATAGCCATGACGGTTTTGGGCCCGGCCTATCCGGTCGACGATGAGGGCCGGGCAGAACAACCGCCCTCCCCCCTACCCGCCGAATATGCCCGACTGCACGCTGGTGACAACCACCGTGACGCCTCTCATCACCGGCAGCAATTTCCGGATGGTCGGGTGGGATCGCACTCGGCCCTGGCCCGCCCCGAACACGGACAACAATTGCTTGAAACGGCTGCGGCTGCGGCGCAGCAAGACATTGCGGAGTTTTTTGCTTCATGATCCTCTACGGACTGCCAGTCTCCACCTACACCGCCAAGGTGAGGCTGGCTCTGTGCTGGCGCGGCTTACCTTTCGAAGAGCGCGAACCGCCTGGCGGCTACCGCTCGCAAGCCTGGCGCGAGATCGTGCCCATGGGAACCATACCCGCGATCGATGACGAGGGCTTTATGCTGGCCGAATCAGAAACCATCCTGGAGTATCTTGAAGAGACACGCTCCGCTAGACCCCTGCTGCCCAGACAAGCGCAGCAACGCGCGCAAGTTCGCCTTCTGGCCCGTTTGCACGACCTGCATGTCGAGCCTCAGGTCCGGGCCCTTTTCCCCCTGATACGACAGCCGCAGGAACGCGAACGCCTGCCGCAGCTTAAGTCGGCGCTACAAGACAAACTTGCTCGCCTGGGCGAAGTGGTCCGGCCCGAGCCCTATCTGGCAGGCCCTGCCCCCACCTTGGCCGACTGCGGATTTGCTGTCACCCTGCCTCTGGCCGAACGTCTGATGCGGGCCCTGCAATCACCCCTGGAATTGCCCGCGTGCCTGCGCCCATGGCAGGATGCGCTGGACAAGGACTCCACCGCGCAAGAAGCCCTCAAGCCCTGGCGCGACGCCACCGATGCCTGGCTGCACGCAGCCGGACGACCCTCCTGATCCCCGCTATGGACGACCTGAGCCCGCTCCTACGACCCGATTGGCGTTACATCGAAAAAAACCGGCTGGAAGAGTTCAGCACGGGTGACTGGCAATTGCTGCTGAGCCAGCGCGAGACCTACTACCGTGAACAACAGGCCCGACAGGTGCTGCGACTGCTGGCCGACTCCGAGCACGACCCCACCTTTGGCTACCGCATCAACAACTACCGGCATGGCCTGCAATCGGCCACGATGGCGCTGCGCGATGGCCTCGATGAGGAAGATGTGGTGGTCTGCCTCCTGCACGATGTGGGCTTTATCACCTGCCCGGAAACCCACGGCGAATTTGCTGCGGCTCTGCTAGGCAGTTACGTATCGGAGCGCAACCACTGGATGCTACAGCGCCACGCCCTGTTTCAAGATGCGCACTCGCCGCATCACCCGGTGAGCGACCCCCATGCCAGGGAGCGCTGGCGTGGGCATCCTCACTTTGAATGGGCCGCCACCTTCGTTGAACGCTACGACCAAGCCGCCATCGACCCCAGCTACGAATGCGCGCCCTTGTCGGTCTTCGAGCCGATGGTGATGCGAATCTTCTCGCGCACGCCGCGCGTACTGCCCCTGACCTGAACCCAAACGAAAGCCCGCCATGTCCGCTTGGATCAAGATGATTGCACTGGAAGATGCCCGAGGCGCGCTGGCCGCGGCATACGAGAAAGTCAAGACGCCGCACGGCACAGTGGACAACGTGATGAAGGCCCACAGCCTGAGGCCACACACCATGGAAGGCCATGTGGCCCTCTACCGCAGTGTCCTGCACAACCCGGACAACACTTTGCCCTTCTGGTTCTTGGAAGTGGTGGCCTCGTACGTCAGCATGCTCAACCGCTGCGACTACAGCCTGAGCCATCACTTTGCCAACGCGAGCCGCCTGATGAAGGACCCCGCGCGCGCCGAAGCAGTGCGTCAAGCCCTACTCGACCGTGCCCCCGAACGAGTGTTTCAGGGAAGCGAACTGGCTCTGCTGCAATACGCTGGAAAGCTCACGACCGACGTGGCCCGCATGGTCAAAAGCGACTTGGATGCCCTACGCGATGCCGGCTGCGATGACGGGCAAATTCTGGAGGTCAATCAGGTCTGCGCCTATTTCAACTACTCCAACAGGCTGCTCAATGGCCTGGGGGTGACGACAGAAGGCGATGTGATCGGCTATTACAAGGAACAGGGGCAATAGAGGTTCGCCGCGCCCTCGCGGCGAACCTGCCCGTCGCCTCACTCGGCTTTCAGATTGGCGACCTTCGCCGCCCGCGCCATGGCTTCGTTCTCACGCGCAATCACTTGGCCATAAACTTGCGGGCCAGCGCCCACGGGATCAATCACCGCCGTCTGAAAGGTCTTGACGACCTCCGGATGTTTGACCACCTCCGCAATCTCCTGGCTGATGCGCGCAATAGCCGACTGGGGCGTACCGGCAGCGGCCATCACCCCGATGACCACCGAAAAATCAAAACCCGGCACCAGTTCGGCGAGCGTGGGAATCTCTGGCGCCTGCGGGGATCGCGAGGCCGCGTTGCTGGCAAGCAGGCGCACCTGGCCAGCATTGGCAAAGGCCTGCATCGAAGGCAAAGCGGCCACTGAGAAGTCCACCTGCCCGCCCACCAGAGCCGGAGTGGATTGACCCGAGCCACGGAAGGGGACATGGCGCACATCGAGATTGAGCGCCGCCTTCAGCGCCTCCATCGTGAGGTGATGCGTGCTGCCGATCCCTGAAGAGCCATAGGTGAAGTCTCCGGGCTTGCTCTTGACCAGCGTCACAAACTCCTGCATGGTGCTGACATTGGTCTTGGGGTGGGCCACCAAAAACAGCGGCGAGCGCGCGATCAGCGAGACAGGCAGGATATCGGTTCCGACCTTGTAAGGAACCGACTTGTTCACCAAGGGCGTGATGGACAACATGGAACCATCCGAAACAATGAAGGCATGACCGTCCTGGGGCGTGCTCTGCAGCAGCGCCTGATAGGCCACTACGCCATTACCGCCCGGCTTGTTATCCACCACCACCGACTGCCCCAGTCGCTCCGTCAGGCGTTGGGCCACCACGCGCGCCACCGAATCGGGCAGCCCACCGGCTGCGTACGGCACGATGAACTTGATCGGCTTGGACGGATACGTCTGAGCACCGGCAAGCATGGGGAAGGCAAACAAGGCTGCGAAAGCCGAGTTGATCAGGGATCTGCGTTGCATGAGAGTCTCCTCAGGATGAACGTTTCAAATCGGCTTTCGGAACCCGCGCGATTTGCGAAATAGTTAGACGGCTAATAGAATCATTCTAGGTGCAGATCAGGTCAAGCGTCGACAGTCTGCACCACAATTCCCCTGCGCTCCATCAGCAATTGCACTCACCATGTCGTCTCAATTCCTGCGCCTGCGGGTCACCGCGGCCGAAGAAGCAGCGCACAACATCCGATGTTTTGAACTGCGACACCCGCAGGGCCAGCCGCTTCCTGCCTTCACGGCCGGGGCACACATCGCGGTAAAAACCCCTTCCGGCGCCACCAGGCAATACTCGCTTTGCAACGACCCTTCGGAGACCGAGCGCTACCGGATTGCCGTCAAGCGCGAAGGTCAGGGTCGCGGGGGCTCCCTGAGCCTGGTCGATGGCGTTCAAGTTGGCGATTCGATTGAAGTGGGTCCCCCACAAAACCAGTTCGCACTGGACGACAGAGCCAAAGAGGTGCTGCTGATCGCCGGAGGTATCGGCATCACTCCCCTGATGGCCATGGCTCGACAACTCGAGGCCGAGAGTCGCCGATACAAGCTCCTCTATCTAACCCGCGACGCAAAGAGCACGGCTTTTCTTGAGGAACTCAGTCAGCCCCCATGGGCGTCGAAGGTCAAGATACACCATGATGGCGGCGATCCGGCCCGCGCCCTGGACCTTTGGCCTTGGCTGGAGAAGCCGGGTAGCATCGCCGGCTTGCAGCTCTATTGCTGCGGCCCGACCGGACTAATGGATGCCGTGCGAGACATGACAGGGCATTGGCCCGCCCAGGCCGTGCATTTCGAGAGTTTTGCCGTCGACGGCCGCCAGCAGGCAGACGATCAAAGCTTTGAAGTCCAGCTCAACAGCAGTGGCCAAATCATGGAGGTGCCGGCCGACAGCAGCATTCTGCAGGTGCTGCGCAACCACGGCATCGCGGTGCCCTTTTCCTGCGAGAGCGGTACCTGTGGCTCCTGCAAGACCGGACTGATCGAGGGCGAGCCCGACCACCGAGACTTGGTGTTGCTCGACGAAGAGAAGTCGCACCGCATCATGGTTTGCGTTTCTCGCGCAAGAGGCGGCCGTCTGGTGCTCGACCTCTGAGACGCCCCTGAACATGAACCCACTGCGTATCGGCGTACTCGGCCTGGGGCGGGCCTTCACCCTGATGCTCCCCACCTGGCGCGACGACCCGCGCGTCAAGCTGGTGGCAGCCTTCGATCCCAGACCGCAGGCCAGAGAGGCCTTCGTTGAGCACTTCGGAGGGGTCGCCCATGCGAGCGCCGAGGCGCTGTGCCAGGATCCTTCCGTGCAATGGATCTACGTTGCCACGCCCCACGGCCTTCATGCGGACCATGTCTGTATGGCGGCCCAGTCGGGCAAGCACGTGCTGGTCGAAAAGCCCATGGCGCTGACATTGGCAGAGGCAGACCGGATGATTCAGGCATGCGCCAACGCGGGGACTCAGCTGGTGGTCGGACACAGCCACAGCTTCGATGCGCCAGTCCTGCTGGCCCGAGACCTGATCGCCAGCGGCCAATTCGGAGCGGTGCGCATGATTCACGCCATGCAATACACCGATTTTCTGTATCGGCCTCGACGGCCAGAGGAGCTCGACACGTCCCAGGGTGGCGGCGTGGTCTTCAGCCAGGCGGCCCATCAGGTCGACATCGTGCGCCTGCTGGCCGGCGGGCAAGTTGAGCGCGTACGCGCAGTGACCGGCCAATGGGATGCGAGCCGTCCCACCGAAGGGGCCTACAGCGCCTTGCTTACGTTTAAGGACGGCGCCTTTGCCAGCCTGAGCTACAACGGGTATGGGTACTACGACAGTGACACGCTGATGGACGGCATTGGCGAGCTGGGTCAGGCCAAAGACCCCAGCACGCACTCACGCACGCGCAGCCGCCAAGCCCGCTTGCTCGACGAGGCCGCCGAAATCCAAGCCAAGGCGGAGCGCAATTTCGGCGGCGCGGACTTTCAGAGTCCGCCTCGCCAGAGCCCGCAAGCCAGCCAGCATTTCGGTCCGGTTCTGGTTAGTTGCCAGGGAGCAGATCTGCGGCTAACCCCGCACGGGGTTGAGGTCCATGACCTCCATGGGATGCGACGGATCCCAGCCGTGTTGCCGCCTGTGCCCCGAGGTGAAGTGGTCGATGAGCTGTGCGCCATCAGCCATGAAGGTCGGATGCCGCAACACGGCGGCGCCTGGTCCAGGGCCACCCTGGAAGTGTGCCTGGCGCTGCTGCAATCCCAGCGCGAAGGCCGCGACATCCTGATGCAGCACCAGGTGCCCACTCGCGCCTGAATCAGAGCGCCCTCTCGACCGCCTTTGCATGAACAAGAAAAACCCCATGCCGGAACTCCTGCGCCACTGGCGCGAAGCAGTTCCCGATGATCGCCTGGCCCACCTGATTCGTGATGTGGCACGGGCTCAGATGCGAGCGCTGCAAGTGCGGCTGGCCGACCACGGCGTGTCTTTCGGGCACTGGACCTTCCTGCGCATTCTCTGGCTCAGAGACGGGCTGACTCAGCGAGAGCTAAGCGAACTGGCCGGCGTGATGGAGCCCACCACCTTCGCCGCCGTCAAGGCCATGGAGGAAATGGGCCTGGTCGAACGCAAACAACTGGCCGGCAACCGAAAGAACATGCATGTCTTTCTGACCCGCACCGGCCGAAGCCTGCAGAAAAAACTGGTGCCGCTGGCTGAAGAGGTCAATCGGGTCAGCGTTGCGGGCAGTACCGATGCCCAGCTGGCTGCTGCCCGTCAATTTCTACTGCAGATGCTGGAGAATTTGGCGGCCCAGGAGTCGTCAGACTCCCGATCTGCGGCCTGAAGCCCATTTGAGCGATTTTTAGATCGCGTAAGTTTCGTAAGTCGCAGGGTGAAAGATCTCTTGCACTTGCAGGCGACGCGGCGACAGTCCCTGCGCGTGATGATGATGCAAGAAGGTATCAATCGTGACGCGATTGCGCTCGACCCCATACGACCAGAAATCCTCGCCGAGGGTTTCCCGCGCGGCCTTGAGCTGCTCCTCGACAAAAGGCAAGGTCACCTTGGTCGCCGAGGTGTCCGAGAGCGCCTGCAAAGCCGCATCCTTGGCCTGGCTGAAGGCCTTGAACACCGCGCCTGGCAGCCAAGGATGCCGTTCACACAAGGTCTTGCGCACGCCCACCACATGCATGATCGGGAAAATGCCGGTGCGCTTGTAGTAATCGCGAGCGACCGCGGTCGGATCGTCAAAGAGCCATCCCACATTGGGATTGCGCAGGGCCTGGGCGCTAGGGGGCCTGGGGGCCATAAAGCCGTCGATCTCGCCGCTGTCGAGCATCTGCGAGATGGTCCGATCGGCAGGAGCCGACTCAAGCCGCACGCCGGCAGGCAGCTGCAAGGCAATCTTCTCCGGTCGCCCCGGCGTTTCAATTCCCCCTCGCACCCAAGTAACGTCTTCCGGGGCAACCCCGTAATCATCGTGCAGGATGGCGCGAGCCCAAACATTGGCACTCAGTTGGTACTCCGGCAAGCCGATGCGCTTACCCTTGAGATCTTCGGGCCGAGAAATCCTGTCCTTGCGCACATAAATCGAGGTGTGCCTGAATGCGCGCGAGAGAAAAACCGGTACGGCCACATAAGGGCATTCACCCTTGGCGGTTTTGACGGTGTAGCTGGAAAACGAGAGTTCACAGATATCGAAGTCCTGTGAGCGCATCGCCCTGAAAAACATTTCCTCCGGGTAGAGGGTCATGTAGACCGGATCCACCCCATCGATCTGCACACGTCCATCAATCAAGGCGCGGGTGCGGTCATAGTCGCCCATCGCAACCGATAGCTCAAGCTTGCTCATGAAGGAAAGTCTTTCTCAGAGGGGGTTAGGCCTTGACCGAATAGGAGGGCTCCAGTTCGGGCCGCTCCTGCCCATCAGCCCACACATAGGTACAAGGATGCTCGCGCCAGTCGACGGTCTTGGGAATCACCGCCTGATAGGCCACCACCGAGGACGGAATGGCCCGCTCTCCGGTCCCGATGGCGGGCTCGCCTGACTCAAAGGCACGCACCGCCTCGAGCATTTGCTTGCGAAACTCAACCACCGCCATGTCGCTGGCGCCCAGCCGATCATGACTGCGATCGGCGATCGGGCCCATGGTGACCCACATCGCAATATCCTGATTGGGGAAGCCGGTGATGCCCGTGAAGTTTCCAGCCTTCATCGCCTGTCTATCCTGCCAAAAACGGTTGTCATCGGTGCGCAGGGGCCGGTAGTGAGGATCAAGATCCACGCCAACCGTCTGACGCAGAAATTTGCGCCAGGTTTCAGTCTCAGGCGTCTGCGAAGGATGGCCCCAGGCGATGAAGTAAAAGGCGGTATGAGTGTCGTCAATGGGCACATTCACATTGGCCACGTTGTACAAATTATTCGGCGGGATCAGCACCGAAATGGGCGCCACAAACACCGTGGACCGCACATACTCGTGAGTGGCTGCGTTTTGTATGGGTCGGCGGATGGCGGCATATCGGAAGCCATAAGAGCCACGCTGAACCTGCATGCGAGGGGCCTTGTCGGTCGAGGGCCGCAGCCAATTATTGGTTGTCGCCTTGGCCCCATCGACGCGAGCCGGCACCATGTCAGAAGAGTGCAGACTCGAACTGTGCGCCGAATCGATGGCTCCTTCAAGGATCTGCGCCCAATTGCAGGGGATGACCGCCTTGGCGATCGTCACGCGCGCCTCTTCGGTCGGCGCCCAGGGTGGCGGCGTGAAATCGGCCACTTCTTGAGCATCGCCGAACCAGGCCCAGACCATGCCGCCCCACTCCTTAACCGGATAGGCCTTGTGCTTGACCTTGGCAGCTAGGCAGCTGGCGGCCGGCTCCGACACCATCTCGATGACGTTGCCCTTCACATCCATCTTCCAGCCATGGTAGAGGCACCGCAGCCCACCTTCCTCGTTGCGGCCGTAGACCAAGGAAACCCGCCGATGCGGGCAGGACTCCTCAAGCACACCCACCTGGCCATCGGTGTCACGGAACACCACCACGGACTCGCCCAGAACCCGGGCGCGCACCGGGGGACAGTCGGGCTCGCTGACCTCCTCGATGAGACAGACGGGCAGCCAGTGCTTGCGCATAAGCCGGCCCATGGGGGCCTGACCCTCGACTCGACAAAGCAATTCGTTCTCTTCAGGCGTGATCATCTTCAAGTCTCCCTGATGGAGTTTCTTTTTATTTAGATGCCTAACTATATGAGAAACCGGGGCAATCGGCAAGGCACGCCAGCAGCAGGAACTGGGAGGCCGCTTCAGTGAAAACCCGAGCCAGACCGACGGGAGGGCTCCGGACCCGGGTTCGCTTGAAGCAAAATGAAAGGCATTGAGCAATCGCATTTGCGCGCCAGGAGAATCCCTTGACCCCACCACTTCCCACTCTAGGCATCATCGGCATTGGTCAGTTGGGCCTGCCGGTGGCCCGCAACCTGCTCCAGGCGGGCTACCCGGTCCTGGGCTACCGACGTACAGATCTGCAAGCCTTTACCGAAGCGGGCGGCCGCGCCCTGAGCAGCGCTGGCGATGTCGCGCGGCAAAGTGATCTGCTGATGATGTGTCTGCCCGATGAGGCAGCCCAGTTGAATGCGCTGGACGGCCCCGAGGGGCTGCTGTCCCATCTCAAGCCGGGACAGGTCGTGATCGAGTTGGGCACCTACAGTCGCGCCTTCAAACTGGCTCAAGCCGAGCGTCTGCGCCAACGTGGTGCGCGCGTTCTCGAAGTGGAGGTCAGCGGCTCGCCACCCATGGTTTCGGCGCGCAAGGCCGCCTTGTACGTCGGGGGCTCTTTAGACCTGATGAAAGAATGCGAGCCGGTTCTCAAAGCCATCACTGAACACCAATTCCATCTTGGGGATTACGGCTCGGCAGTCTCCATGAAGCTCATTGCCAATTACCTGCTGACCATACACACGCTGGCTGCGGCCGAAGCCATCGACATGGGCACGCGTGCGGGCTTCGATCCGGCCTTGGTCGCGCAGGTGATTGCGCAGGGGGCCGGCGGATCGGCCATGTTCAGCGTGCGCGCGCCGCTGATGGCCCAACGAAAATTCACCCCAGCCCCTGGTCCCTTCACTACTCTGGCCAAGTATCTCGATCTGGGCGAACAAATGGCCCAGGACCTGGGCTGTCCGGCCCCTCTTTTTTCCACCGCAGTCCCCTACTTCCGACAAGCCATGGCCGAGGGTATGGCCCACGAGGACATCAGCGCCGTCATCAAACTGCTGGAAGCAAAGGCGCGTACATCACACCCACCACAAGGCAATCATGCCCAGTGAAAACGCCAAGGCCCTTCTGGCGGCCATGCTCAATCAATCCTTCTTCGTCGCACTGCGTGAACCGGCCGACCTCTCCCGAATGGATACCCTGCTCGAAGCTCATCTGAAATGGGCCGTGCAAGCTGAGCGCGAAGGCCATCTATTGGCATCGGGACCCTTTGTGGCGCAGGGCCAGCCGCCCGGCGCAGCCGGCGGAATGACCATCGTTCGGGCCGAAAATTTGCAGCAGGCCCAAGCCCTGCTTCAACAGGATCCTTTTGTCGCAGAAGGTGCGGTCCGCCTCAGCTGGAAGCAGTGGAGCGTGATGGAAGGTGGATTTTCCGTGCAGGTACGTTTTTCAGACCAACGCATGAAACTGGACTAAGAGGCTGAACCCAATCATGATCGCCTCGCCCCTGAAAATCGTTTTCCACGGGACAAACGCCGCCCAGTTCAGGCCCGGCCTGGAGAATCTGATTGGATCGACTCACTCCATCGAGTTGCTCGATGACGACCTGAGCGAGCCGAACTCTATTGAGCGCTTTGAGCAGGCCGATGTGGTCGTCGGCATCCGTCTGAACGCCCAAATGCCTCGATTGCGCAGGCTCAAGCTTTATCACGCCCCAGCGGCCGGCACCGACGCAATCGACACCTCGTTGCTGCCCGCCGGCAGCAGTCTGTGCAACTGCTTCGGCCACGAGCAAGCCATCGCCGAATATGTGTTTGCTGCGCTGCTCAGCCGCCATGTCCCGCTGGCACGGGCCGACGCCGACCTTCGCCAGCAGCGCTGGACTTATTGGGCGGGAGCACCAAACGCCCTGCGAACCGAATTAGGGGCCCAGACCCTGGGCATCGTGGGACTCGGTCATATTGGAAGCACGCTGGCTCAGCGTGCGCGCGCCTTTGGCATGAGGGTTCACGGCTGCAATCGGAGCAAACGCCAGACCGATGCGGTGGACCAGATCTGGCCACTGGATCGGCTGCCTGAATTCATGGCCAGCGTCGATGCCGCAGTGATCACCCTGCCCTTGACCGAGGACACCCGATCCCTGGTGGACCATCGCGCTCTGGCGGCCCTGAGGCCCCATGCGGTGCTCATCAACGTGGGGCGCGGCCCGGTGGTCGACGAGCAGGCCCTCTTCAATGCCCTTCAGAGCCGGCAGATTGGCGGGGCTGTGATCGACACCTGGTACCAGTATCCAGGCCCGGGGCAGACATCGGGTGCGCCTTCACGGCTTGATTTCGCCAGCCTGGACAACGTGCTGATGACGCCCCATATGTCGGGCTGGACCCGTGGCACCGTCGAACGCAGGCAGCAGACCTTGGCTGAAAACATCAGCAGACTGGTCGAGGGACGCCCCTTGATCAATCAATTGAGAGGTCCAGTACATCCGGCCTGAAGCGACCCAAGCCCGACCGAGGCGCGGGCCCTGCCCACCAGACAACCTTGGTCAAAAGAGATGACAGAGGGTTATTCCTCACAATTTCAACCCTAAGTACGCGTAGGATCAAGGTCTTTACTGCGCCGCATCCCACGGAGAAAAATTCTTGTCAAAACCCGAGGTACTGGCCGTAGCCAAGCTGCATCCTTTTTACCGGCAGGCGCTCGATGCCCATTACACGGTGCATGACCGCACGCACGAGCTCGATCCAGCCGCCTTCGATCTGATAGCCCCACGGATTGTGGGCGTTGCGGCCACCGGCGAATCAGGCGTATCGGGCAGCCTGCTCGAACGACTGCCCTCGGCACGGGTGGTTTCGGTCTTCGGCGTTGGATACGACGGAGTCGACGTCCCAGCCGCCATCGCCCGCGGGATTCCGGTCACCCACACCCCCGGCGTTCTTAGCGAAGACGTGGCGGATCTGGCGATGGCCCTGGTGCTGTCGGTCGCCCGGCGCGTTGCGCAAGCCGACGCTTTCGTGCGCGCAGGTCATTGGCTGCAAGGCCCCATCGCACTCGGTCGAAAGGTTTCTGGCGCTCGCATGGGTATTGTCGGCATGGGGCGCATCGGCCAAGCGATTGCAGCGCGTGCGCAAGCGTTCGGTATGTCCATCGCCTACAACGCCCGAAACGCCAAGCCCGATCTGGCCTACCGCTACGAACCCGACCTCAAGACACTGGCCTCCCAATCGGACTTTCTGGTTGTGATCACTCCTGGCGGCGCGGCCACCCGTCATCTGATTGACGCATCGGTGCTCGCCGCGCTGGGCCCCCAGTCCTACCTGATTAACGTCGCCCGTGGCAGCGTGGTCGATGAGCAAGCCCTCATTGAAGCCCTCACCCGGGGCACCATTGCGGGTGCCGGCCTTGATGTCTTCGCCGATGAACCGCGGGTACCCGAGGCACTGCGCACCCTGCCTCAGGTCGTCCTCACACCGCACATGGCCAGCGCCACCACGCAGACCCGGCAAGCCATGGCCGATCTGGCTTTTGCCAACATGCAGGCCGGGATCGAGGGCCGGCCACTGATCACGCCGATCCCTGAGTGGACTTCACGAGACCACCGCTGAAATCATCATGCCTGACTTGCCCACGGATTCACTGCGACTGATCGTCATGGGCGTATCGGGTTGCGGCAAGTCAACAGTGGGAGGCGCCCTGGCCCGACAACTGGGACTGGACATGATCGATGGTGACGACCTTCACCTGCCCGAGAGCGTGGCCAAGATGCGATCGGGCGTCGCCCTGGAAGACACAGACCGCTGGCCTTGGCTGGACCGCGTCGCACAGGTCCTGGCCCAACAAGATCCCGGACCAGGGCGAATCGTGGCCTGCTCAGCACTGCGCCGGAGCTATCGCGACCGCATCCGCAGGCAGGTGCCAGGCCTGCGCTTCATCTTTCTCGATGGCAGTTTCGACCTGATCCGCGAACGTCTGAGCGCTCGCCTGGGACACTACATGCAGCCGGGGCTGCTGCAAAGCCAGTTTGAAACACTAGAACGCCCCGGCATTGATGAGGTCGATGTCCTGACCTTGCCGGTCGATCAAACCGTTACACAGTTGGTCACTGCCGCCGTGGGCGGGCTGATGCAAGCTGCCGAACCCTGAGGATGACACTCAACCATTTGCCAACGTCATGGGTGCAGACGATGATGCGCCGCCTAAAACTTTCAATAACCCAAGGAGACTCCCGTGAAGCTAACCAAGATTCTTGCTGCCGTTCTGATGGCCACCGTCGGCGCCACCGCCATGGCGGCCAAGTTCAATCTCAAACTAGGCCATGCGGTCAACACCACCGATGGCCAGCATGCCGCAGCCATGAAGCTGGCCGAACTGGTGAAACAGCGCACCAACGGCGATGTAGAAATCACCATCTTTCCGGCCAATCAACTGGGTAACGATGCGGCCATGATCAACGGGACCCGCGGCGGCACCATCGATATCGTCTCCAGCGGCGCCTCCAATTTCAACGGCATCGTGCCCAACACGGCCGCTATGGAATTGCCCTTCGTCTTTCGCAGCGCTCAGCATGCGTACGCTGTGCTCGACGGCCCGGTGGGCACCGGCGTACTCAACGAACTGGCCCCGCACGGCCTCAAAGGTCTGGCCTACTGGGAAAACGGCTGGCGCGCCTTTACCAACAACAAAAGGCCGGTCACCAAGCCCGAAGATCTCAAGGGCCTGAAGATCCGCTCTACCCCCAATCCCTACCATATTCAAGCCTTCCGCCTGCTGGGCATGAATCCGGCGCCGATGCCCATTGCGGAGCTTTACACCGCCCTGGAGACCGGCACCTTCGATGCGCAGGAGCATCCGATCAATGTGACCTGGTCCTCCAAGTTCTACGAGGTGCAAAAGCACCTAACCGTGAGCAACCATGTGTATTCGCCACTGGTGGTGGCAATGAACAAGGCCAAGTTCGACAGCCTGCCGGCCAACTACCAAAAAATCATCGTCGATGCCGCCCGCGAAGCGGCCACCTTCCAGCGCAATCTCAACGCACAAAACGCCAGCAAGGTGATTGCCGATCTCAAAAAATCAGGCATGCAGGTGGTCGAGAACGTGGATATGGCCCCTTTCCAGAAGATCGTGTCGGCCGAGATCGCGAAAACTTTTGCCGAGAGAAACGGCCCGGCCCTGCTCAAGGCCATCGAGTCGACCAAGTAAGAGCCAGCAAGCCGGCTGTCTCAACTCTGAGGCGGCCGGCTGCTACCAGCCATGCAAAAAATCAGCCACCTGTTCTTCAAGGTGGCCGAATTGGCTCTGGTGATCCTGCTCTCGCTGATGGTCATCATGGTATTCGGCAACGTCGTGCTGCGCTACGGCTTCAATGACGGCCTCATCGCCTCAGAGGAGTTGTCGCGCTATTTCTTCATCTGGATCACCTTCCTGGGTGCCATCGTGACCTTGCGCGACAACGCACATCTGGGTCTTGACTCACTGGTTAGACGACTGAGCTTCCAAGGCAAAAAGGTGGCCTACGGCCTGTCCAACCTGCTCATGTTGGGCTGCTGCGTGCTGATGTTCTACGGCACCTACAAGCAACACGGCATCAATGCCAGCACACGCTCGCCCGTGACGGAAATCCCGATGATCTGGGTTTACGGCATTGGCTACATCACCAGCATCGCAATGGGACTGATGATCCTGGGCAAATTGATTGACCTGATGCGCGGACGTTTCAAAGAGTCCGATCTGATCCAAATTCAAGACTCTGAAGAAAGCGCCATCGGACAGGTGCGCAAGGAAAGCCAGTGACCGTCCTGGTTTTCATCGTTTCACTGCTGGCCGCCATGGCCTTGGGCATGCCGCTGGCCTTCGCGCTGATCGTCTCAGGCGTAGCCCTGATGCTGCACCTGGACAATTTCGATACGCAGATCGTTTCTCAGAACCTGATCAGCGGCGCCGATAACTTTCCGCTGATGGCAGTGCCTTTTTTCATGCTGGCCGGGGAGCTGATGAACGCCGGCGGCATGAGCCGGCGCATTGTCGAGTCGGCCATGGTCTGGGTCGGGCATCTGCGCGGCGGACTGGGCTATGTGGCCGTCTTTGCCGCCATCGTCATGGCCAGCCTCTCAGGCTCTGCCGTAGCCGACACCGCTGCTCTGGCCGCTGTGCTGCTGCCCATGATGCGCGAGGCCGGCTATCGCATGGACCGGTCAGCAGGTTTGATTGCGGCCGGCGGCATCATTGCACCGGTCATACCCCCGTCCATCGGCTTTATCCTGTTTGGCGTGATTGGGGGGGTGTCCATCTCCAAGCTCTTTATGGCCGGCATTGTTCCGGGCATCTTGATGGGCTTGGCTCTGGTGATCACCTGGGCCATCGTCGCCCGAAAAGACCAGGTCAAGGTAGCCGAAAAAGTTCCGATGGCCAAGCGCCTCAAAGTCACGGCCAATGCCTTCTGGTCCTACTTGTTGGCCATCACCATCATTGGCGGCATGAAGATGGGCGTCTTCACCCCCACCGAGGCTGCGGTGGTGGCGGTGGTGTATTCGCTGTTTGTCGGCTTGTTCATCTACAGGGAAATCAAGGTCCGGCAGTTGTACGGCATCATCCTGGCGGCGGCCAAAACCTCTTCGGTGGTTATGTTCCTGGTGGCCGCCGCACTGATCAGCGCCTGGCTGATCACCGTCGCCCAGATCCCCAACCAGATTGTTGAGCTGCTGCGGCCGTTTCTGGACAACCCGACGCTGCTGCTGATCATGCTGATGATTCTGGTCATGATCGTCGGCACGGCCCTTGACTTTGCGCCTACCGTCCTGATCCTCACCCCGGTCCTGATGCCCTTGGTCAAGCAGGCGGGGATTGACCCCGTCTACTTCGGCGTGCTCTTCATCATCAACAACGCCATCGGCCTGCTCACGCCTCCGGTGGGCACCGTTCTCAACGTCGTCTGTGGCGTCGGGCGCATCCCCATGCACGACGTGATCCGGGGCGTGATGCCCTTCCTGGTTTCGCAGGTGGTGGTCATGGGCACCCTGATTGCGTTTCCCTCACTGGTGATGGCTCCACTCAAATGGCTGATGACGCGATGACCGTACTCCATCAATTCAATTTGCAGGGTCGCAGAGCCCTCATCACAGGCTCGTCGGCCGGCATTGGACTGGCGCTCGCCCAGGCGCTCGGGCAGGCCGGCGCTGCTGTCGTTCTCAATGGGCGCGGCCAGGGCAAGGTGGAGGCGGCAATGCGGTCCCTGCAGGGTCAGGGCATCAAAGCCAGCGCCTCGGTCTTTGATGTGACCGACGCCCAGTCCGTGCGCGATGCGGTGGCCAGTCTGGAGCGCGAAGGCCCGATCGACATTCTGGTCAACAACGCCGGCATGCAAATCCGAGGCCCCTTGCAGGACTATGCCGAGTCCGATTGGCAGACGTTGATGCGCACCAACCTCGACAGCGTGTTTTACGTAGGACAAACCGTCGCCCGGGCCATGATCGCACGTGGCAGAGGCAAGATCATCAATATCTGCTCAGTGCAGAGCGAACTCGGCCGCCCGGGTATCGCGCCCTACACAGCCAGCAAGGGAGCGGTGAAGATGCTGACCAAGGGCATGGCGATCGACTGGGGCCCTCTGGGGCTCAACGTCAATGGCATCGGGCCGGGCTATTTCAAGACCGAGTTGAATCAGAAACTGGTCGATGACCCGACCTTCAGCGCCTGGCTCACAGGCCGAACCCCCAGCAGACGTTGGGGCGATCTGCAAGACCTGGGCGGTGCTGTGGTGTTCCTGGCCAGCGACGCCTCACGTTTTGTCAATGGTCACATCCTCTATGTCGATGGCGGCGTCACCGCCACGCTTTAAGATGTCGCCCGACCGGCCCAGGAGAGCCCCATGAAATCGATTATTTGCCACGCCGCCAGAGACCTGCGCATAGAAGAGGCCCCGGTGCCCGATCCCGGCCCACGGCAGGTGCGCGTGCGCATCGCCTTTGGCGGAATCTGCGGCTCGGATCTTCATTACTACCAGCATGGTGGCTTCGGCACTGTGCGCATACGCCAGGCCATGGCCCTGGGCCATGAGGTCTCGGGCCTTGTCGACGCCATCGGTGCAGAGGTCAACCATCTGCGCCCAGGCCAGCGCATCGCCATCTCGCCCTCGCGTCCCTGCGGTCAATGCAGGTTTTGTCAGGCCGGTCAGCACAACCACTGCCTGAACATGCGATTTTTTGGCAGTGCGATGCCCTTTCCCCATATTCAGGGTGCCTTTAGCGAACAAGTGGTAATCGAGTCCCATCAGGCTCACCCGATTGGCGATCATTTGAGCCTGTCTCTTGCAGCTTTGGCCGAGCCGCTGTCCGTAGGCCTGCATGCGATCAGCCGTGCAGGCAGCGTACTCGGGCAGCAGGTATTGGTGACCGGCTGTGGTCCGATCGGCTCTCTTCTCATCGGGGCCCTCAGACGCGCAGGCGCCGGTCGCATCGTCGCCGCCGACATCGCCGATCTGCCGCTCGAGTGTGCCCGGCAGATGGGCGCTGATGAAACCATCCATCTGAAAACACAAGCCGACCGAATCGAGGCATACAAGGCCGACAAGGGGCAATTTGATGCTGTATTTGAGGCCTCTGGCAGCGAGGCGGCCTTGCGGCTGGGCATGGATCTGATCCGCCCCCGCGGAGTTTTGGTTTGCGTCGGCATGGGAGGCGACATCAGCTTGCCCATGACTCAATTGGCCGCCAAGGAAATCGACCTGCGCGGAACCTTTCGATTCCATCCCGAGTTTGCAACGGCGGTCCGCTTTCTGAGCGAAGGACTTATCGATGGCCGTCCCGTCATCACCAGCGTCCTGCCCCTAGACCGGGCCGTGGAAGCCTTCGATCTGGCGGGCGACAAGTCCCGCTCGCTGAAGGTTCAAATTGAATTCGCCCACGATCCCGTCTGACTCTTTCTCTAAACATCCCATGAAAAAAGTTGCTCTTGTCACTGGCGCAAGCTCCGGCATCGGCCGCGCATGCGCCCTGGCCCTGCTACAGGAAGATTGGCAGGTTGTCCTTGTCGGAAGACGCACAGAGGCCCTGACCGAAACCCTGGCACGCGCAGGGGAAAAAGCAGCCCAAGGACTGCCGATAGCGGCCGATGTGTCCGACGAAGCCCAGGTGAGGGCCCTGTTCAACCAGGTTCGCCAGAAGCACGGCCGCCTGGACCTTCTCTTCAACAACGCGGGTATCTCTCTACCGGGTACCCTGCCAGGCGATCTCAAGGGCGAAGACTGGCGTCGTGCGGTGGACATCAACCTCAACGGCGCCTTTTACTGCCTCTCACAGGCATTCAAGCTGATGCAGGAACAGACTCCACAAGGCGGCCGCATCATCAACAACGGCTCGATCTCGGCCTATGTGCCACGTCCCGGATCGATCGCTTACACCGCCACCAAACACGCCATCTCCGGCCTGACCCGCGCCGCCTCACTGGACGGGCGACCGTTCAATATTGCGGTGGGCCAAATTGATATTGGCAATGTGGCTTCTGATATGACCGAGCGCATGGCAAAGGGCATTATGCAGGCCGATGGCAGCATCAAGACCGAGCCGCGCATGGACATGTCTGCAGTGGTGGAAACCTTCATGACCATGGCCAGGCTGCCACTTTCGGCCAATATCCTCTTTACCACTGTGATGGCTACCAATATGCCCTACGTGGGTCGGGGCTGACGGCGCGATCAATGCGCAGCGCCACTCGATCATGATGCACAAGGCCGACATCGGACTCATAGGCCTGGGCGTGATGGGCGAAAACCTTGCGCTCAATTTCGAGCGACGGGGCTACGCAGTGGTGGGTTTCGACACCGACAAATCGCGTCGACAGAGCTTTGCCAGGCGCGCGCAGGAAGGGCGCGCCTGGAGTTGTGAAGACTTGCCGACCCTGCTGGCCGGCCTGCCTCGTCCACGGCGTATCCTGATCATGGTGCCGGCAGGACCGGCTGTCGATACCGTGATCGAACAACTCGAACCCCTGATGGAACCGGGTGACGTGTTGATGGATGGGGGCAACTCGCATTACCAAGATACCGAACGGCGCATGGAGCGTTTGCAGGCCAAGGGCTTGCTCTACGCAGGCGTAGGCGTAAGCGGTGGCGAGCAAGGCGCGCTGAAGGGGCCGTCCCTGATGCCCGGAGGTCACCAGGCCGCCTGGCCCCTGATCCAGCCCCTGCTGCAATCGATCGCCGCGCGCGACGAAGACGGACGGGTCTGCTGCCAGTGGATCGGCTCGGGTGGCGCCGGTCATTTTGTGAAGATGGTCCACAACGGCATTGAGTATGCAGAGATGCAAGCCCTCTGCGAGGCCTATGCACTCATGAGTGACTCACTGCGCATGCCAGCCGCCGAGATCGCGGATGTCTTTGCTCAATGGAACGAAGGGGAACTGGCTGCCTATTTGGTGGAAATCACCGCCCAGATCCTGCGCCGAACCGATGCTGCCAGCGGCAAGGCGCTGGTGGATCTGATCCTTGATACGGCCGAGCAAAAAGGGACCGGCAAGTGGACCAGCCAGGCCGCATTGGACCTCGGCGTGCCTGCGCCCAGTCTGGTCCAAGCGGTCTTTGCCCGCACCCTGAGCTCACTCCAAACGCAGCGATCTTCAGCGGCCCAAGTGCTCCACGGCCCCGATGCAGGCACGGCGCCCCCCAAAGCGCTCACCCTCGAACGCCTGGGCGGTGCACTGATCGCCGCTCGCATCACCGCCTACGCGCAGGGCTTCGCTTTGCTGCAAAGCGCCGACACCCACTACGGCTGGCACATGCAACTGGCGGAGATCGCGGCAAACTGGCAGGCCGGTTGTATCATCCGCGCCCGCCTTCTTGGCGATATCGAGCAGGCCTATCGACGCCAGCCTGACCTGGCCAATCTCATGCTCGACGGCCCGATGGCGATGCGCATGAACCTCGCACAGCAGTCCCTGCGCGAGGTCGTGGCACTGGGGGCCAGCCAGGGCATCGCCCTCCCCGTCTTGTCAGGTGCGCTCGCCTACTACGATGCCTATAGATCGGCACGCCTTCCCGCCAATTTGCTCCAGGCTCAGCGCGATTACTTCGGCGCACACGGCTACCATCGAATCGATCAGCCGGGCCCCTTTCATACAGACTGGCAAAACTGAGGGCCAGCCAGCGGGTCAACTCACCCGTACGATCGCATCAGGCCGCTTGTGCAGATCGGGCAACAACTCCAGGCCCAGCCCTGGCTTGTCATTGAGAGAGATCATGCCCTCGCGCACGGTCGGCAGCTCGGTGACCAACTCCTTGTACCAGCCGCTATAGAAGGCACGCACGCTCTCCTGAATCAGGGCATTGGGGGCATGCAAGGACAGATGGGTGGATGCCGCCCAGACCACCGGCCCGGTGCAATCGTGTGGAGCCACGGGTAACTGCCAGGCGTCGGCCATGGCCGCAATCTTGCGCGCCTCAGTCAGTCCACCGCACCAGCTCAGGTCGAGCATGGCCACACCCGCCACCCCTGTCTGCAGGTAATCCTTAAAACTCCACTTGTAGCTCAGCGTCTCGCTGGCGCAAATAAGCGCCTCACAACTCGGGGCGTATTGCTTGAGCAGATCCAAGCTGTCCATCCGAATCGCATCTTCATGCCAAAAGGTGTCAAACTCTTGAAGAGCGCGGGAAATCTTGCAGGCCATGGGCAGGCGCCACAAGCTGTGAAACTCGACCATGATGTCCATCTTGTCGCCCACAGCCTTGCGAATTTTTCGAAAAGGCTCCAGCGCACGATCGAGCTCCTGCGGGCTGATGTACTGTCCATTCGAACGCTCAGCCGCCAGGTCGAAGGGCCAAATCTTCATGCCCGTAATGCCCTCGGACAACAAGGAAAGGGCCAGTTCATCGGCGTGGTGCAAGAAGCCCTGCAGGTCCTCGTAGGGGCCGGCGCTTTGACCGAGGCCCCAATTGGAGCTGGTCTGATTGACATTGCTACGAATGTATTGATAGCCCGCGCAGGTGTTGTAAACCCGAATGCCGTCGCGGCTCTTGCCACCGAGCGCGGTGTGCACCGGCATACCCGCAGCCTTTCCGAACAGGTCCCATAGGGCAATATCCACCGCCGAATTGCCGCGTGTCTCTACACCTGAGCCGCGCCAACCCAGGTAGCCGGTGAGCTCACGCCCGCGCGCCTCGATGGCCAGCGGATCCTGACCCAACAGGCGCGGCGCGGCCCACTCATGCAGATAGGCTTCAACCGCCTGCGCACCCATGAACGTCTCGCCCAATCCCACCAGACCTTCATCGGTATGCAGTCGCACCCAAAGGATGTTGGGAAACTCCCCGAGCCTGAGCGTCTCCACTTGGGTGATCTTCATGGCTGGATCTCCATAAAAAAAGGCCCCACCACCGCAGTCGTGGGGCCTGTCTCAACACCAATCAACCGCCGCGGGCCTTGCGCAGTTCATCCTGAACCAGACGAATGGCATCGGGACCAATCGAGTCCTTGTGCTTGTCATAGACAGAAGCCACGCGGGCACGGATACGGTTCTGCTCGGCGGGGGCAATCTCGTTGACTTGCATGCCCTTGGTCCGCAGGCTGGCCAGAGACTTCTCGTTGAGGGCGCGGTTGGCCGCGCGCTGAACCTTCTGCCCCTCGATGGCGGCCTCACGCAGGACCGCCTGCTCCTGCGGGCTCAGCTGATCCCACAGTTTCTTGCTGTAGAGCACCAGGAAGGGGGTGTAGGCATGCCGGGTGACGCTAAGGAATCTTTGCACTTCATTGAACTTCGAAGTTTCAATGGTGACAAAAGGATTTTCCTGGCCGTCGATGGTCTTGGTCTCCAGGGCCGTGAACACCTCCGGGAAAGCCATTGGCACTGCATTGGTGCCCAAGGTCCGGAAGGTGTCAAGGAAGATGTTGTTCTGCATCACGCGCAGCTTGACGCCCTCAAAATCCTCCAAGCGGGTGACGGGACGCTTGCTGTTGGTGAGATTACGGAAGCCGTTCTCCCAGTAAGCCAGATTCACCAAGCCAGCGGCCTCCAGACGGGCGTTGAAGAAACGGCCTGCAGGACCGTCAAGCACCGCATCGGCCTCTCTTTCATTGGCAAACAGGAAGGGCAGATCGAAAACACCCAACTCCTTGACGATACCCACCAGCGGCGAGCTCGAGGTACACACCATCTCTTGTGTACCCGCGCGCAAGGCCTGAGTGGCCTGCAGGTCACCACCCGCAGAGCCGCCCCAGAAGGCGGTGATCTTCATCTTGCCGCCTGTCTTGGCGGCCAGAACTTCCTGCATTCTCTTGACGCCTACGCCGACAGGATGGTCTTCGTTCACACCATTGGTGAACTTGATATTGCGCTCGGCAAACTGCGCGAAGGCCGAGCCAGTCACCAGCAAAGTGCCGGCCATCAGCGTCACAAGATTTCTGCGTTTAAACATGCTTGTCTCCTTTATGAATGAAACACAGGGGTGGGGAAATCAACTCAAGAACCACTTCATCGGAACCAAAACCAGTTGCGGAAACAGAACCAGCAAAAACATCACAATCAACTGCGCCGTCAAGAAGGGCAGCACACCACGAAATGCCGTGCCCATGCTGATTTTGGCCACGCCGCAAACCACATTCAATACGGTACCCACCGGCGGCGTGATCAGGCCGATGGCATTGTTCATGATGAACAGCACGCCAAAATAAACTGGGTCGATCCCGGCCTGCTTCACCAAGGGCATGAGCACCGGCGTCAATATAAGCACCGTGGGCGTAAAGTCCAGTGCGGTACCCACGACCACCACCAGCAACATCAGCACCAGCATGAGCAGCATCTTGTTGCCCATGAACGGCTCCATCATCTTGGCCACTTCCGCCGGGATATTGGCCACCGTGATCAGCCAGGCGCTGACCATGGCGGCGGCCACCAGGAACATGATGACCGCAGTGGTCTTGCCGGCGGTCAGGATCAGCCGGTACAGGGCGGAAAACTTGAGCTCGCGGTAGACAAACGCACCAATCAAAAAGCTGTAAACCGCAGCCACCACCGCCGCTTCCGTGGGGGTGAATACACCAAATTTCATGCCGCCAATGATGATCACCGGCAGGGCCAGCGCCAGCAAGCCTTCGCGGGTGGCCTGCAAGCGCCCGGCCATGCTGACTTTCTCACCGGGCTGCACCTGCTCGCGGCGAGCCACCCACCACCACGCAATACCGATCGCCACCCCCATCATGATGCCGGGGACAATGCCCGCGAGGAAGAGTTTGGTGATGGAGACATTGGCGGCCACACCAAAAATGATGAAGCCGATAGACGGCGGGATGACCGGCGCAATGATGCCTCCGGCGGCAATCAAACCAGCCGATCGCCCCACGTTGTAGCCCGCCTTGCGCATCATCGGAATCAGCAGAGCCGCCAGAGCTGCCGTATCGGCCACAGCCGAACCGGAGAGCGAAGCCATGATGATGGCGGCCATGACCGCCACATAACCCAGGCCCCCGCGGAAATGTCCGACCCAGGCCATGGCCATCTGCACAATGCGACGACTCAAGCCACCGGCGTTCATGAACTCGCCGGCCAACAAGAAGAAGGGAACCGCCAGCAGCGGGAAATTGTCGGCACCATCGACAAAGCGCTGGGCGAGGATCTGGCTGTCAAAGGCGGCAATACCGCCGGTGGCCGCCAGATAGCTCATCAGGGCCAGGCCACAGACCAACAAGGCGTAGGCGATGGGCATGCCCAGGGCCACGGCCCCCAGCAAGCTCAAAATGAAGACGGTTACGGTCACTTGCGACTCTCCACGCCCACAGCGCTCAAGTCGACCTGGTCTTCCGCATGGACCACCACCAAGTCCGACTCGCGCAATTGACCAGTGATCAACTTGTACAGCATGTCCAGGTTCATGATCGCCATGACTGCCGAAACCACATAACCGATGCCGTAGATCCAGATCATCGAAATACCGACCACCGGGGATACATTGGTCACCTGCAGTTCATGCATCTTCCAGGTCCCCAGGAAGAACAGGCCGTTGCACAGCAGCATCAGGGACTCGCTGAGAAAAAAGCAAGTCTTCTTGCCCAGTAAAGGAAGATGACGCACCAGGGTGTCGACGCCCAGATGGCCCTTCTCACGCATCGCCACCATGGCACCGATGTAGGTCAGCCAGATAAAACAGTACCGAGACATCTCTTCAGAGACCAGAATGCCCGAATTCATGGTGTAACGCAGAACCACGTTTCCGAACACCATGACCACCATGGCCACCAGGCACACGACGATCAGCACCTCGAGTGCCTTGAAGAAAAGGTCAATCAGCGGCTTCATCGATAGTCTCTCAGGCGGGCGCCAAGGGGGCCGCAGCACCGGCCACACGCGGCAACTTGCGACGGGTGGCCAGGACATGGTCGATGTCCTCATTGGCCTCGCTGATCAGCACCATCAGAGCGCGCTCGGCACGGGCAGGCGCGTGTGCGATCACCGCATCAAGCACCGCGCGATGCAGGGGCAGGGATTCGCGTGGTCCATCCTTGATGCGAGTAGAGATCTCAAAGCTCACGCGAAGCAGAGCCGTCAGCGCACGTCCCATCTGAACCAGCATGCGGTTGTGAGAAGCCTCGAGCAAGCCCTGATGAAAGCGCAGATCGTGGGTCACATAGTCCCCACCCTGCTCGATCGCCTGCTTCATGCCCGCGTAGGCCTCCTCTAAGGTATGAATGTCCTGCTCAGTGGCCTTGAGAGCGGCCATGCGAACCGCAGCGGGCTCGACCACCAATCGCAATTCCTGCAGATCTCTCACGAATTGCGGCGTCAGTCCCGCTTGTGCGCGCCAGGCGATCACATCGGAATCAAACCAGTTCCACATGGCATCGGACAGCACCCGGGTTCCGCGCTTGGGACCGGTCACCAACAGGCCCTTGGCTACCAACGATTTAATCGCCTCGCGCACCACCGTTCGGCTCACCCCGAGCTCCTCGCAAAGCGCGGGCTCGGGTGGCAAGCTGGCACCAACCGGATAACGACCCGACAATATGGCCAGACCCAGGCGGTCGAGAATGTGCCCATGGATGTTCTTGTTCATGATGAGCGTTCAGCAGCGGGGAATCATATGATGAATGGCCGCTCTTCTCCCACTCAGGAAAAACCCTTGAAAACGCCGCCCCCCCGCCGCGTTCAGGGCCATCGACCTTTACAGATCCTGTCCCGAGTGCCTATCATCATACGATTCGAAACTCCGTCCCTGTCGATAAAGCCATGAGCTCCAGCCCTCGCAAAAAACCCCAAGATCTTCGTTCCCAGCAATGGTTTGGCCGCCAGGACCGTGACGGCTTTGCCTACCGCAGCTGGGTCAAAGGCAAGGGTGTGCCCCACGACCAATTCGATGGTCGGCCGGTGATCGGCATCTGCAACACCTTTAGCGAACTGACCCCTTGCAATTCGCACTTCCGCACCCTGGCCGAGCAGGTCAAGATCGGCGTCTACGAGGCCGGTGGATTTCCGCTGGAATTCCCAGTCATGTCCTTGGGCGAGACCCTGCTGCGGCCCACGGCCATGCTCTACCGCAACCTTGCCAGCATGGACGTGGAGGAAAGCATTCGCGGCAATCCGATCGACGGCGTGGTGCTGCTTTTTGGCTGTGACAAAACCACACCCAGCCTGCTGATGGGCGCCGCCAGCGTGGGACTGCCCACCATCGGCGTCTCAGGCGGCCCCATGCTCAACGGCAAATGGCGCGGCCAGGAGCTGGGCTCGGGTACTGGCGTGTGGAGCATGAGCGAGCAGGTGCGCGCCGGCACGCTTAAGCTCAAGGAGTTTTTTGAAGCCGAAAGCTGCATGCATCGCAGCCACGGTCACTGTATGACCATGGGCACGGCCAGCACCATGGCCAGCATGGTCGAGGCCCTGGGCATCGGCCTGCCGGGCAATGCCGCCTACCCCGCAGTAGACGGCCGACGCAACGTGATCGCCCGCAATGCGGGCCGGCGCATCGTCGAGATGGTGCACACCGACCAGACCATCGGCCAGGTGCTTACCCGCGAGGCCTTTGAAAATGCCATCCGCACGCTCGCGGCCATTGGTGGCTCCACCAATGCCGTGATTCATCTGATTGCCATGGCCGGCCGCCTGGGCATCAAGCTGACGGTGGACGACTTCGAGCGCCTGGGCAGCGAAATGCCTTGCCTGCTCAACCTTCAGCCTTCGGGCGAGCACTTGATGGAAGATTTTTGCTACGCAGGCGGCCTGCCGGTGGTGATGAAGGAAATTGAACACCTGCTGCACCGTGACCTGGTCACAGTCAGCGGCAGGACTGTTGCCGAAAACATCGCCGATGCGGTCAACCACGATCCGCGCGTCATCAAGACTTTTGACAAGCCCTTCAAGGAGAAGGCCGGCATCGCCATCCTGCGCGGCAACCTGTCACCTCGCGGCGCGGTCATCAAGCCCAGCGCCGCCACGCCTTCCCTGATGGTGCACACCGGGCGCGCTGTGGTTTTCGAAGACAACGACGACTTCCACAGACGCATTGACGATGAAAATCTGGATGTAGACGAGCACTGCATTCTGGTGCTCAAAAACTGCGGACCCAAGGGCTATCCAGGCATGGCCGAAGTGGGCAATATGCCCCTTCCCCCCAAGGTGCTGCGCAAAGGCATCACCGACATGGTGCGCATCAGCGACGCCCGCATGAGCGGCACCGCCTATGGCACCGTGGTGCTGCACACCGCGCCCGAAGCCGCGGCAGGTGGCCCGCTGGCCGTGGTGCAAAACGGCGACATGATCGAACTGAACGTGCCCGAAAGGCGCCTGCAACTGCTCATTAGCGATGAGGAGTTGAAGGCAAGGCTTGCAAAATGGAAAGCCCCGGAGCCGCCGCTCAAATCTGGCTACTGGAAGCTCTACATCGATCATGTGCTGCAGGCCGATGAGGGTGCAGACCTCGATTTCCTTGTGGGTCAGCGAGGGGCTTTCGTCCCGAAGGACAACCACTGAACTCCTTGTACAAATTCACTCCCGCTACTCAGTCGATCGAGTGGCGGGCGCAATACCTCACCACAGCCTTGACCCCATCGAGGAACCCATCATGCGCATTCTCGTAACCGGCGGCGCCGGCTTCCTGGGCGCCCGCCTGGCCCGTGAAATTCTCCAGCGAGGCCAGCTCTGTGGCCAGGCAGTGAAAGAGCTGGTCATTGCAGACCTATTCCCGGCCCCGGCCGATTTGCAGGCCGATCCACGCGTCAAAAGCCATGCCGGTCCCATGCTTGAGCAGGGCGAACTGCTTGGCAGTGGGTTCGACGGCGTGTTCCACTTGGCCTCGGCCGTCTCGGGCGAGTGCGAGCTCGACTTTGACCTGGGTCTGCGGTCCAACCTGGACAGCACCCGCCTGCTGCTCGACAGCATCCGCCGCTCGGGCAAGGCCTCGCGTCTTGTATTTGCCAGCTCAGTGGCCGTGTTCGGCCCTTATGCCGACCAGCCGATGCCGGCCTTGGTGACCGACACCACCCTGCCCTCGCCACAGACCTCCTACGGCACCCACAAGCTAATGCTTGAATACCTGGTGGCCGACCACACCCGCAAAGGCTTCATAGACGGCCGCTCGGCCCGCCTGATGACGGTGACCGTGCGACCGGGCAAGCCTAATGGCGCAGCCTCCTCGTTTTTCAGCGGCATCATTCGCGAGCCTCTGGCCGGCGTGGAGAGCATCTGCCCCGTCGATGCCAGCGTCTCGCACCCAATGTCCTCGCCGGGCACTACCATCGCAAGCCTGATTGCCCTCTTCGAGGCCAGTGCCACTGCGCTGGGCAACCGCCTGGCGCTTAATTTACCCAGCGTGAATGTGACGGTGCAACAGATGCTGGAAGCGCTGGAAAAGATTGCGGGCCCGGCGGTCAGGGCGCGGGTGCGCTTCGAACGAGACGAGCGCATCGCCTCCATCGTCGGCAACTGGGCCCGGGGCGCATCGAGCGAACGCGCACAGCGCTTGGGACTGCAGCCCGATGCCTCCTTTGAGGCCATCATCAAGCAGTACATCGCCGACTGCCGCAACCGACCGGGCTACCCCGAGGGTGCGCTTGCGGGTCTATGACCCCCTTGGCCGGACGCGACCTGGATGTGGTGGCCTTGGGAGAGCCCCTGCTTGAATTCAACCAGGTTCAACCCGATCCGCCTCATTATTTGCAAGGGTTTGGCGGCGACACCAGCAATGCGGTGATCGCGGCCGCAAGAGCCGGCGCAAAAACAGCCTATCTGAGCCGGCTGGGTCAAGACCATTGGGCCAGTCTGTTGATGCAGCTGTGGCGTAAAGAAGGTGTCGACAGCCAGGCCGTTCTAAGGGATCCGCTCGCACCCACGGGCTTGTACTTTGTCAGCCATGATGAAGCAGGGCACCACTTCAGCTACGCCCGAGCCGGATCGGCAGCCAGTCGCATGCAGCCCTCGGACCTGCTAGGCGCTTGGCAGACCTACATCGCACGCAGCCAATGGCTGCATGTCTCAGGCATCTCGATGGCTATCGCGCCCTCGGCCTGTCAGACGGTCGTGGCCGCGCTCGTCCATGCCAAGGCAAGCGGTACCCGCGTATCCATCGATTCCAACCTGAGGCTGCGCCTGTGGACGATCGACCAGGCCCGCCAAGCCCTCCAGCAGACGCTGCCGCTTTGCGATCTTTTCCTGCCCAGCCTGGAAGACATGGTCCTGCTCACCGACTTGAAAGATCCGCAGGCCATCATCAACTGGAGCCACGCCTGTGGAGCCAGAACGGTCGTCCTCAAGCTCGGTGACCAGGGCGCCCTGTGCAGTGATGGCGAAAAACGTGATCACATCGAGGGGTACGCGGTGCAGACCGTCGATGCCACCGGCGCGGGCGACTGTTTCGCAGGCAATCTGCTGGCCCGGCTGGCGCAGGGGCAAGACCTGCTGGGTGCCGCCCGCTACGCCAATGCTGCCGCAGCGCTGTCGGTCCAGCAGTATGGCGCCGTGGCGGCCCTACCGTACCCGCCTGCAGTCCGAACCTTGATGGAGGCGTGCGCATGAACGCCGCAGGCGGGCTGGTCGCGGTGGACTGGGGTACCTCGCGCCTGCGAGGCGCAAGGTTGGACGAAAGCGGGCAAGCGCTGGAAACACGTGCCTTCGATGAAGGCATCCTGAAAGTGCCCGCCGGGCAATTTGAAGCCGTCTTTACGCGGTGCTTCGGCGACTGGCTGGCCGGTGATCAATCGCTGTGCCTGATCTCGGGCATGGCCGGCAGTCGTCAAGGCTGGAAGGAGGCCGCCTACTGCCCCTGTCCAGCCGATGCACGCGCTCTGGCCGATCACTTGCTGTGGCTGATGCCCCGGGTGGCGCTCGTACCGGGCTTGCACTGCATCCGGACCTCGACGGACGACGGTACCGTCCGACCGGGCCAGGACGATGTCATGCGGGGAGAGGAAATCCAGATCTTCGGCGCGCTCGAGCTCTCAGGATTGAGACAGGCCACCGTGATCCTGCCGGGCACGCACAGCAAATGGGCTCGGGTGGAAGGTGGGCGTGTCCTGGGCTTTCAAACTTTCATGACCGGCGAACTGTATGGCCTGCTGAGCCAGCACTCGATTCTCTCGCGCACGCTCGATGCGAGCAGCGACCTGCACGAATCGACTTTCATCGATGCCGTACTGCAGATTCATCGTGAGCCTGGCCTGCTGACCCATCTGTTCGGCAACAGGACCAGCGCGCTGTTTGAACGTTTGCCTCCAGCTCATCTGGCCAGCCATCTATCGGGCCTGCTTATCGGCGAGGAACTGCGCACAACGGCGATGACGAGCGATCCGCTGCTCCTGGTTGGCAGCCCAGCCCTTACCACCCGTTACGCACTGGCATTGAATGCCCTGGGCCGCCCGTGCCAGGTTCTCACCGATGAAGCCACCTGGGCAGGCCATGCGGCTCTGGCAAAGCGGTTGACCAAACCCTCAGCACCCCATTTATGGCACGGTTAAGCATGACAAGCCACGCGCTCCAAGCCTTTAGAGACGTCCTCACCCGCTACCCCCTGGTGGCCATCCTGCGGGGCATCACACCAACTGAGAGTCTGCCCATCGCGCAGGCCCTCATCAAGCGGGGTTTTGAACTGATTGAAGTTCCGCTCAATTCGCCCGAGCCGCTGCAGAGCATCGCGCAGCTTGCACGGGCGCATCCGCAACTTTTGATCGGCGCTGGCACCGTCAGCACTGCAGAGCAAGTCGATCAGGTGCATCAGGCCGGAGGGCGACTGATTGTCTCGCCTCACTGGGACCCGCTGGTGCTCGAGGCGGCGCTAAAAAGACAGATGGTGTGCGTGCCAGGCGTGGCCACGCCCACTGAGGCCTGGTCAGCCTGGCGGGCCGGCGCACATGCACTCAAACTATTCCCGGCTGAGATGATCAGCCCGGCGGTGGTCAAAGCCCTGCGCGCCGTGCTGCCGGGTGAAGTGCCGCTGCTGCCGGTGGGCGGCATCGACACGAACCACCTGGCCGACTATCTGAAGGCCGGTGCAAACGGATTTGGCATTGGCTCGGCGCTTTACAGCCCCGGCCGGCCGGCCGATCAAGTGGCTCAGCGGGCTGCCGCCTTCCTGGCAGCTTGGCAGACGGCTACAGCGCGCTAAGCGCGCACCGCAGACCGTCCGGCACCCGTTTTAGCGTTTGAACGCGATCACTTTCTGCCGCTGTTCGCCCAGGCCCTCAATACCCAGGGTCATCACATCACCGCGCTTGAGGTAAAGCGGCGCGCTCTTGCCATCCTTCTTGATGCCCATGCCCACACCAGGCGGGGTGCCGGTGGTAATGATGTCACCGGGCTCAAGCGTCATGAACTCGCTCACGTAGCTGACCAACTTGGCCACTGAAAAAATCATGGTCTTGGTCGAACCACTTTGCATCCGGTTGCCATTGAGATCCAGCCACATACTGAGTTTTTGTGGATTCGGAACCTCGTCACGGGTCACCAGCCAAGGGCCCACTGGCCCGAACGTGTCGCAGCCCTTGCCTTTGTCCCAGGTGCCGCCGCGCTCGATCTGGTACTCGCGCTCGCTCACATCATTGATCACGCAGTATCCGGCCACATGCGAAAGCGCCTCCTTCTGCGAGACATAGCGGGCGCGCGTGCCGATCACCACACCGAGCTCGACTTCCCAGTCGGTCTTTGTGGAGCCGCGTGGCAGCATCACATCATCGTCAGGTCCCTGAATGCAGTTGGGCGCCTTCATGAAAATGATGGGCTCCTTGGGAATGGGCAGATTCGACTCAGCTGCATGATCGGCGTAGTTCAGGCCAATTGCCACAAATTTTCGCGTGCCCGCCACCGGAGAGCCCATACGAGGCGTGCCGCGAACCAGGGGCAACTTGTCGGTCTTGAGCTTGGCCAGTCGAGCCAGCGACTTGTCCGAGAGCTGCACAGGAGTGATGTCGGCCACTACGGCACTGAGATCACGCAATTTGCCTTGCGCATCAATAAGGCCCGGCTTTTCCTTTCCAGGCTGACCATAACGAACGAGCTTCATAGTGTCCTTTCGGTGTTATCAATAAGTGGACCGGCCTCCAGAGAGGTCAAAGACCGCGCCGGTTGAGAATGAACAATCATCAGTGCACAACCAAGTGACCAGGGCCGCCACCTCTTCTGGCAATCCAAACCGACCCATTGGGATTTTAGAAAGCATGAAATCGATATGGGCCTGGGTCATCTGATCAAAGATAGCGGTCTTGACGGCCGCTGGCGTGACGCAGTTCACGCGCACGCCCGTCTGAGCCAGCTCCTTGCCCAAGGACTTGGTCAGACCGATCACCGCCGCCTTGCTGGCGCTGTAGGCACTGGCATTGGGATTGCCATCTTTACCGGCCACCGATGCAATATTGACGATACGGCCCCAGCCCTGCTCGCGCATTTTTCCGGCTAATTCCCTGCAGCAATGAAAAGTGCCATTGATGTTCACCCTCATCACCTGGTCCCAGTCGGCCACCGGATAGTCCCACAGGGTCGTGTTGGGACCCGTAATCCCCGCGCTGTTGACCAGCGCATCGACCGGCCGCCCGGTTTGCGCAACGGCCTTCACCACGCTGTCGTGCAAAGCCACGTCCACCTGAACACCCCTAGCCTGGCCACCCAAGGACTTGCAGGCTGACTCCAGCGCTTTGGGATCGCGATCCCAAAGGGTGACCGATGCGCCCGAAGCAATCATGCGCTGGGCAATGGCCAACCCGAGCCCTGCCGCACCTCCGGTGATCACCGCATGTCGACCTTGCATGTCCAATTGGTTCATATAGTCATGCCCCCATCGATTGAATAAGCCTGTCCAGTAACAAAACGCGATTCATCGCTGGCCAGGAACACCAAGATGGGCGCAATCTCCTCGGCTTGTGCAATACGGCCCATGGGCTGTCGCGCCACAAAGGCCTTGCGCGCGGCCACCGGGTCGTCATAGGCGTTGATGCGATCTGCCAGCGACGGGGTATCGACCGTTCCCGGGCAGATCGCATTGCAGCGCACCCCCTGGCCCACATAATCGGCGGCCACGCTCTTGGTCAGCCCGATGACCGCGGCCTTGGTGGTGCCATAGACGCAGCGGCTGACAATGCCGCGCACGCTGGAAGCGACGCTGGCCATGTTGATGATGCTGCCGCCGCCCTTGGCAATCATGCCGGGCAGAAAAGCCTGGATCATGTGCAGATGGGAGCGGACATTGAGCCGGAAGGCAAAGTCCAGATCTTCGTCCGTGGCCTTGAGCACAGTGTCGTTGTGCACGAAGCCAGCGCAATTGAAGAGGACATCCACGGTCCCTACGCGAGCCGCAATAGCCGCAATCGCCGACTTGTCCAACACATCGAGAACCGCAGTTTCGACGCCCGGAACACCGGCAAGCGATTGAAGCAGCTTGCCATTGACATCAGTGGCCCAGACTTTCGCACCCTCGGCCGCCATCGCCAGTACGCTGGCCCGTCCTATCCCAGCGCCAGCCGCTGTCACCAGTACCGTTTTGCCTTCAAGTCGCTTCATTTTTTGAACTCCATATTCACTGATTGTCTTGCCGCTATCGCTTTCCAGTCCCAGGCAATGCCCAGCCCCGGCTCCTCAGACGGGACCGCATGTCCGTCTTCCACCCGCATTCCAGTGAGCGTAATGTCATCGAGCTGCGGAATGTATTCCACCCAGGGTGCATTGGGCACGGCTGCGCAAAGACTGACATGCAATTCCATCAGGAAGTGCGGGCATACCGGGATATCAAAAGTTTCGGCCAGATGCGCCGTCTTCATCCAAGGCGTGATGCCGCCGATGCGCGCCACATCGGGCTGCACAATGGAACAGGCGCCCTGCTCCAGATATTCACGGAACTGCATTGGGTGATACATCGACTCGCCCACAGCCACCGGAATGGCCGTGCTTTGCCGCAGCTGGCGGTGGCCGGCTACATCTTCAGCCGGCAAGGGCTCCTCCATCCAGGCCAAGTCCAGACCGTCAAAGGCCCGCGCCCTCCTCACCGCCTCGGGTCGATTCAAGCCCTGATTGGCATCCGTCATTAGATCAAAGCCTGACCCCACCGCATCGCGAACAGCGCTCAGACGCGCCACATCCTCGCTCACGTGTGGGCGTCCGATCTTGATCTTGGCACCCTTGAAGCCCTGCTCACGGGCCTGCACGGTTTGCTCGACCAACTCCTGCGGGGACAGGTGCAGCCACCCTCCTTCGGTGGTGTAGAGCGGCACACGCGGCCTGGCACCGCCGAGCAGCTTCCAGAGGGGCAGCCCCTGGCTGCGCGCACGCCAGTCCCAAAGTGCAGTGTCCACGCAAGCCAAGGCCAGGCTGGTGATCGCGCCGACCGCAGTCGCATGCGTGTGATAGAACAAATCCTTCCAGATCGCCTCCACACACACCGGATCGCGGCCAAGCAGACGCGGCACCAAATGGTCCTTGAGCAGGGCAATAACAGAAGAGCCTCCCGTCCCTATGGTGTATGCGTAGCCGGTGCCCGACAGCCCCTCACCGGTGTGCAGGGTCAGGATCACCGTCTCTTGAGTAACGAAGGACTGAATGGCGTCAGTGCGCACCACCTTGGGAGGCAGATTCACCTGTCGCAGGGTGGCCCCCTGAATCAGAGGAGTGGAACGAGACATTGCAAAAAATCGAATGAAGGGCAACCGCTAGGGGTTTCCTCTGAGACCGGGTCGCTTGACCCGTTCTTTTTAGCCGTGGGATGATTCTCAACTGGTCAGACCACTTGTCCAATTCGCGTAATCCCTGAGACCCCATGCCGCTCCAAGCCGTCGAAACCCAGCGCCTGTACCGGCAAATCGCTGATCAGCTGCGCGACCTCATGGCAGCAGGGGAATTCAAGATCGGCACCCGCCTACCAGCCGAGCGAGATCTGGCGCTTCAACTGGGCGTGAGTCGACCTTCCGTGCGCGAGGCACTGATCGCCCTGGAGGTCGAGGGCATGATCGAGGTGCGCACCGGCTCGGGTATTTACGTCAAGCAGTCGCAGCCCGGACGCACCCTGTCCGACGAGGCGCAGTCCGACTGGGGACCTCTTGAAGTGATCAGCGCGCGACTGGTGATCGAAGCCGAGGTGGCAGCGATGGCCGCTCAACAGGCCAGCAAGTCGCAGATACGGGCCATGCACAGCGCCCTGAAGAAAATGCAGGACGAGGCCGCCGCCGGTGAAGTGCCTCGCTGGGGCGATGAAGCCTTCCATGAATCCATTGCCAAAGCGTGTGGCAACAGCGTCCTGCTCGATACGGTCAAGCGACTATGGCAGGCCCGCAACGGACCGCTGTTTGAGCGCCTTGGCGCGCACTTTGAACACCCCGCTTCCTGGCAGGCCGCGATTGCCGAACACCAGCAGGTGCTATCGGCGATCGAGAGCAGGAACAGCTCGGCGGCGCGCCGGGCCATGCACAAGCACCTCAAACAAGCACATAAGAGGTACAGCGCGAGTTGGCGCCGCGCGCCGTCCTCCTGAGTCAGATCCCAGAGCGTCCGTTTTTTCACCACCCAAAAGAGGAGACTTCCATGAGCAAACGAGCAAGTATCAAGAAACTGGCAGCGGCCGGCGCTATCGCGCTGGGCACGCTGGCCACCCTGGGCAGCGCACCTGCCCTGGCACAGCAAAAGCTCAAGTGGGCCCACGTGTATGAAACCAACGAGCCCTTCCACACCGAATCGGTCTGGGCCGCCGAGGAGATCAAGAGACGTACCAACGGCAAGTTCGAGATCCAGGTCTTCCCAGCCTCATCGCTGGGCAAGGAGACCGACATCAACCAGGGCCTAACCCTGGGGACAGTCGACATGATCATCAGCGGCCCCTCCTTTGCCGCACGCACTTATCCCCGGCTGGGCATTGCGTACTACCCGTTCATCTTCCGCGATGGCGACCATCTGATCGCCTATTCAAGAAGCCCCGTATTCCAGGAGATGGTCAATGAGTTCCGGGCCCAGACCGGCATTCAGATCACGGCCTATGCCTACTATGGCGCACGCCACACCACCTCGCAGAGACCCTTTACCAACTGTGCGGGCATGAAGGGTCTGAAAATCCGCGTGCCCGATGTGCCTGCCTACCGCGCCACGCCTGAGGCCTGCGGCGCCAACCCAACGCCTATCGCCTTTGCCGAGGTGTATCTGGCACTGCAAAACGGCACGGTCGAGGCGCAGGAAAATCCGCTGACCACCATCGAGGCCAAGAAGTTCTTCGAAGTGCAGAAAGCCATCATGCTGACCGGGCACATTGTGGACGGACTGGTCACGCAAATCGCGCCGCATGTCTGGAACAAATTGACCGACGCGGAAAAGAGGATCTTTACCGAGGTCACCCAGCAGGCGGCCGTGCGCACCACCGCGGCAATCAAGAAGCGTGAGGCAGAGCTGGTCGACGAATTCCGCAAGAAGGGTTTGCAGATTGTCCAAGTCGATCGCCAGAGCTTTGTCGATGCGGTGCTGAAGAACAGGCCACTGGAGTCGCTGCGCTTTACCCGCGCCGACTACGACAGGATTCAGGCCGCCAAGTAAGCAAACGCCTGAGCGGATGCCTGCCGGTGGCGGGCGTCCGCCCTTGTCCTCTGAGGACCTTCAATCATGAGCCAACCACCCGACATTGACAGCGGCCCCAAGGTCATGGGGGACGACGGCCAGTTCCATGCAGTAGATGACGAGGTGAACCTGTCCGATACGCCAGTGGAGGGCTGGGTGTCCCTGCTGTTTTTCTGGGCCCTGGGACTGACGGTGTTCTACCAGTTCTTCACCCGCTATGTGCTCAATGACTCGGCCGCATGGACCGAGGAGATTGCACGCTACCTGCTCATTGCCACGGTCTTTACCGGTGCAGCCATTGGCGTGGCAAAAAACAACCACATCCAGGTTGATTTTTTCTACCGTTTCATGCCGACCGCGCTCTCGCGCTGGATGGCCATTTTTGTCGACGTGGTGCGCATCACCTTCTTTGGTGCCGCCACCGTCCTGACCTTTCAGATGATGCAGAAACTAGGCAGCTACAAGATGACCATCATCGACCTGCCCATGAACCTCGTCTACGGAGTTGTCATGGCCGGCTTTGCCGCCATGTGTGTGCGCGCAATATGGGTCTTGCGCATCCACTGGCAAAGAGGCTACACCGTGCTTGAACGGCCTGGCACTGAAATGACCGACCGTTAAACCGGACGCACACCCCATGCTCAAGATCCTCTTCCTCTTCCTGATGAGCGGCGGCATTCCGGTGGCGATCGCCATGGCAGGTGCCTCGCTGATTTACCTGTTTTTTGTCCAGAGCTCACCGCCCTTCGTGGTGATCCACCGCATGGTCTCGGGTATCGACAGCTTTCCGCTGCTGGCCGTGCCCTTCTTCATTTTGGCCGGCAATCTGATGAACAACGCCGGCATCACCAACCGCATCTACAACTATGCGCTGGCTCTGGTGGGCTGGCTCAAGGGCGGCCTGGGCCATGTCAACGTGGTGGGGTCGGTGGTGTTTGCCGGCATGAGCGGCACGGCCATTGCCGATGCAGCCGGCCTGGGCACGGTCGAAATCAAGGCCATGCGTGACCATGGCTACAGCAAAGAATTTGCGGTGGGCGTGACCGCTGCTTCAGCCACCTTGGGCCCCATCATTCCACCGAGCCTGCCCTTCGTGATCTACGGCATGATGGCCAACGTGTCAGTGGGCGCGCTGTTTCTGGCCGGGATACTGCCGGGCGTGATCATGGCCTTGCTGATGATGGTGACGGTGGCCTATTTTGCGCACAAGAACAACTGGGGGTCGGACATCGGCTTTGTCTGGGCGCGCGTACTCAAGGCCCTGATCGAAACCGCAGTCGTCATCATTTGGCCGGTCGTGTTGTGGTGGCTGGTCACCAAGTGGGAGTGGCCGGCCCAAATCACGGTGATCGGCGCAATCGTACTGCTCTTTGCAGCCGATCGGGTTTTCAAATTTCAAGCCGTACTGCCCATCATGACGCCGGTTCTGCTGATCGGCGGCATGACCACCGGCGTGTTCACGCCAACCGAGGGGGCGATCGCCGCTTGCGTCTGGGCGCTGATCCTCGGCTTTTTCTGGTACCGCACCCTTCACCTGAAGATGTTCATCAAGATCTGCCTGGACACGGTGGAGACGACCGCAACGGTCCTGTTCATAGTGGCTGCTGCCAGCATCTTTGGCTGGATGCTCACCGCCACCGGCGTGACCACTGCCATCAGCAGTTGGGTCTTGGGCTTCACACGCGACCCCCTGGTTTTCCTGCTGCTGGCCAACTTGCTGATGCTCTTTGTGGGCTGCTTTCTAGAGCCGGTGGCCGCCATCACAATTTTGGTTCCTATCCTGGTCCCCATCTGCCAGCAACTGGGCATCGATCTGGTTCACTTCGGCCTGGTCATGGTGCTCAACCTCATGATCGGTCTGCTGCATCCACCTATGGGCATGGTGCTTTTTGTACTCGCACGCGTGGCTCAACTGAGCGTTGAGCGAACGACGATGGCGATCCTGCCCTGGCTGGTGCCCTTACTCGGCAGCCTGGTCGTCATCACCTATGTACCCGCTTTGGTGTTGTGGCTGCCCAAGATGTTCTATTGAGCCGTCATGAATATTGACCCCCGCAGGCTCGAAGGGCTCGTCAGCGATATCTTCCTCGCCGCCGGATGCCACGCCGCAGAGGCGAGCCAGATTGCCAGCCACCTTGTCGAAGCCAACCTTGCCGGGCACGATTCGCATGGCGTGATCCGGGTTTCGGCCTACATCGACTGGCTGCGCAAAGGTCATGTGCAGACCAACCGTCGAATGCGGATCGTCCACGAGACGAACGTACTGGCCGTCGTCGACGGTGAGCAGGGCTTCGGCCAGGCAATCGGCATCGAGGCCACCTCTTTGGGCATAGAAAAAGCCCAGAGGCAGGGCGTTGCCGTGATCGCACTGCGCAATTGCGGTCACCTCGGGCGCATTGGCGCCTGGCCGCTGCAGGCTGCCCAGGCCGGCTGCGCTTCGGTGCATTTTGTCAGCACCTCCGGCGGGGGCATCCTCGTGGCACCTTTTGGCGGACGCAACCGCAGGCTCAGCGCCGACCCCATCGCTGCCGGCATTCCGAGGGCCGACGGACCGCCTCTCATTCTCGATATGTCCTGCTGCACCATCGCCGAGGGCAAGATCAAGGTGGCGCTCAACAAAGGGACCACAGTACCCGAGGGTTGCATCATCGACGCCCAGGGACAGCCGACGAATGACCCACGGGTCTTTTACGCCGACCCGCCTGGCTCCATCCTCTCGATCGCCGGTCATAAGGGCTATGGCCTGGGCGTGATCACCGAGTTACTGGCCGGTGCACTCACGGGTGGTGGAGCCAGCAATCCCGCCCACGCCGGCCAAGTCCTCAACAATATGCTTTCAATCTATCTGAGGCCCGATGCCTTTGGGGACGATGCGGCCTTCAAAACGGAGGTCGAGCGATTCGTGGACTGGGTGAAGTCAGCCGAGCGCATCGATCCGGATCAGGGCATCCTGATGCCCGGCGAAATTGAACACAGGACGCGTAACGCCCGCCTGCGCGAGGGCCTGCAGATCGATGCAGCCACCTGGCAAGCACTGATGGCTACGGCTCGCTCGCTAGGCCTGAATCCTGAATCGGTAAGCGCATGAACCGACGCGCCATCGAAGCCCTGCGCCGCCGTATCGCTTCGGGTGCGCCCGCCCTTGGACTGTGGGTCACCCTGGAGAGCCCCAGCATCACCGAAATCGCAGCGGCACTGGGTCTGGATTGGGTGGTTATCGACGCCGAACATGGTCATCTCGACTGGAAGGAAATCCTCGAGCACCTGCGCGCCCTCTCGCGTTCAAACACGGTCGGATTGGTGCGCATCGCCACGCTGGAGACTGGATTGGTCAAACGGGCCTTGGATCTAGGAGCCGACGGCGTGGTCGTGCCCTGGGTTTCCTCTGCTGCCGAGGCCAGACGGGCCGTTGCGATGGCGACTTATCCGCCGCAAGGTCACCGAGGCATCGGTGGCGAACGAGCCACTGGCTGGGGCCAGGCCTTTGTCGAACACACCGCGGAGGCCAATGATCATGTGCTGGTGGTCCCAATCATTGAGACTGCAGAAGGCGTGGCCCACGCTGCCGAAATCGTGGCCGTCGACGGGATTGAGCTGATCTTCTTTGGACCAGCCGATCTGTCGGCCTCATACGGACACAGGGGAGCTTGGGAAGGTGGGCCGACAGCCGAGCGAATTTTGGGGGTCAAAGAGCTGGCGCTGTCAGCCGGTAAGAACTGCGGCGTCATGTGCACAAGCGCTGACGATCTGCGCAAGCGGATCTCTCAGGGATTTCGCATGGTGGGCATGGCCAGTGATGTAGGGCTGATTGCCGGCGGATTGCAGTCGCTTGCGCAGACGGCCGGTCGCTCGCTCACCCTCCGGGCCAGCCTGCAGCCGGAGGGTACAGGCCTCTGAGGGCAGCAGCTCGCTCACACGAAGCCCCCCGCACAAGAAGACAACATGGCAGATAGCTTCTGCTCTGAGAGGAAACCAATATGGTGAACAACTACCTGCGATTGCATCCGGCCGACGATGTAGTGATTGCCCGCAGCCAGATTCTGGGCGGCGCCGTCATCGAAGGCATCCCCGTACGAGGACTGATCCCACCCGGCCACAAGATTGCCCTGCGCGCCCTAGAAGCCGGCCAAGCGGTGCGTCGCTACAACCAAATCATCGGCTTTGCCAGTCGGCCGATCGCGGTCGGCGAACATGTGCACACCCACAACCTGGACATGGGACCAGACAAGGGCGGGTTCGCCCGGGATTACGCGATCGGCCAGGACGTCAAGCCCAACCCTGCCCGGAGCATCGCGCACTTCATGGGCATACAGCGCCCCGACGGCCGAGTGGCCACACGCAACTACATTGGCGTGCTCTCCAGCGTGAACTGCTCGGCGACCGCGGCCCGGGCAATTGCCGATCATTTTTCACGCCAAATCAATCCTCAGGCGTTGGCCGACTATCCGCAGGTTGACGGCGTAGTGGCGCTGACCCACGGTACCGGCTGCGGCATGGACAACGAAGGTCTGGGCATGCGCTTGCTTGAGCGCACCCTGGCCGGCTATGCCACCCATGCCAATTTCTGGGGCGTGCTGGTGGTGGGGCTAGGCTGCGAGACCAATCAACTCAATACCTGGCTGGCCCACAGCAGCCTGCGCGAGGGTGAGCAGCTGCGGGTGTTCAATATCCAGGATACCGGCGGTACGCGGCAGACGGTAGAAAAGGGCGTCGCCCTGATCCGCGAGATGCTGCCCAAGGCCAATGCAGTCCAGCGCACGCCATGCAGCGCCGAACACATCACCGTTGGCCTGCAGTGTGGCGGATCCGATGGCTACTCGGGCATCAGTGCCAATCCGGCGTTGGGCGCGGCGGTGGATCTGCTGGTGGCCCATGGCGGAACGGCCATCCTGAGCGAGACACCGGAGATTTACGGCGCCGAGCACCTGCTCACTCGGCGCGCCGTCAAGCTCGAGGTGGCCCACAAGCTCATCGAACGCATACGCTGGTGGGAGCAGTACACGGCGTCCAACGGAGGCGAAATGAACAACAACCCCTCACCCGGCAACAAGGCGGGTGGGTTGACCACCATTCTTGAAAAGTCCCTGGGCGCAGTCGCCAAAGGCGGCACCGGCAATCTGCAAGCCGTTTACGAGTACGCAGAACCGGTTGGAGCACGCGGCTTTGTTTTCATGGACACCCCCGGCTACGACCCGGTCAGCGCCACCGGACAGGTGGCTGGCGGGGCCAACCTGATCTGCTTTACCACCGGGCGCGGCAGCGCCTATGGGTGCGCACCCTCACCGAGCCTAAAGCTGTCGACCAACACCACGCTCTGGAAGCGCCAGGAGGAAGACATGGACATCAACTGCGGCGAAATCATCGACGGACACACCAGTGTGGCCGAGATGGGACAGCGCATCTTCGAGCTGATGCTCAAAACCGCCTCCGGCGAAGCCACCAAGAGCGAACGACACGGCTATGGGCAAAACGAATTCGTGCCCTGGCAAGTCGGCGCGGTCATGTGAGACAAGGTGTAAACATATGAGTCATCGCATAGATGCCAAGGCCCTCAGGGCCCATGTCGCCCGTATTTTGGGCATGGCCGGCAGCAGTCGCGTGGAAGCCGAGCAAGTCGCTGATAACCTGGTCATGGCCAACCTCAGTGGACATGACTCGCATGGCGTGGGCATGGTGCCGCGGTATGTGGACGCCGTGCTCGAAGGCGGCCTCATTCCCAACACCGATGTAACCGTACGCCTGGATGGCGGCGCCATGCTCGCACTCGATGGACAAAGGGGCTACGGCCAGATCATCGGCGTGCAAACCATGGAGATGGCCATCGCCCGAGCTCGGCAGCATGGAGTGTGTGTGGCGGCCCTGAGCAATACACATCATCTCGGAAGGATTGGGCATTTTGCCGAAATGGCGGTGGCCCAGGGCCTGGTGTCCATGCACTTTGTCAATGTGATTTCACGCCCGGTGGTCGCGCCCCATGGCGGCGGTGATGGCCGCTTCGGTACCAACCCCTTCTGCGTGGGAATCCCAATGGGCGAGGACCCGCCCTTCCTCCTGGACTTTGCCACCAGCCGTGTGGCCCAGGGCAAGATGCGGGTGGCCCATAACGAAGGAAGAAAGGTGCCGCAGGGCTACCTGATCGACAGCCACGGTCACCCCACAACCGACCCGGGCGTGGTTGTCGTGCCCCAGGCCAATGGCTTGATGGGGGCCCTGATGACCTTCGGGGAGCACAAGGGCTATGGACTGGCCGCTGCCTGCGAGCTGCTCGGTGGCGCGCTGACCGGTGGCGGTACCTGGCATCACCCACCCAACGACAAAAGAGCCGTCATCAACAACATGCTCACCGTGATCATCGACCCGGGTAAGCTCGGAGGCCGGGATGCCTTTGTCCGCGAGGCCCAAGCTTTCGCCGATTGGGTTCAACAAAGTCCGGCCGCACCGGGCAACGAAGGCGTCTTGCTGGCGGGAGCCCCCGAGCGACGGACTCGCCAGCAGCGCGAACAAGCCGGCATCGAGATCGATGAGACGACCTGGTCGGAAATCGAGGCGGCCGCCGTCAAGGTGGGTGCTTGAGCGCTGAGCGTCTGAGCCTGGATACCGGCCCTCGCTGGCAGGGACGGGTCGAACACCACCCCGCCTATCGTCGAGATGGCGAACCCGGGGTTCTTCACCTCGGGCTTGGCGCCTTTCATCGCGCTCATCAGGCCATGGTCTTCGACCGGCTGCTTGCCGCCGGCGATGGCCGCTGGGGCGTGCATGCGGTGGGTATGCGACAGGCGGCGCTGGTTGAGGCCCTGCGCGCCCAAGATGGGCTCTATGCCGTGCGGGTGTCCGATGCCCAATCGGTACGCTGGACGGTCCCGGCAGCCCTGTGGCGACTGAGCCTTCTGAGCGCCGAGCGCGATACGGTGCTCGCAGCCATGGCCCGCCCTGCACTGCGCTGGATCACGCTGACGGTGACCGAAAAGGGCTACACCCCTGAACTGGGCACCCTGATCGCACAAGGTCTGGCACTTCGGCGTTCGGCCGGGGCTGGAGGGGTGACCTTGGCCTCTTGCGACAACCTGCGCAGCAACGGCTCACACTTGCGCCAGCTGGTGCTGCAAGCTTGTGAGCAGGCGGACCTGCGCCATTGGGTGGAGACAAACTGCGCATTCCCCAGCAGCATGGTGGATCGGATCGTACCGGCCAGCAGCCCGGTCCTGCGCGAGCAGGTGGTGCAGGAACTCGGCGTGATCGACGAATCTCCGCTGGGGACCGAAGGCTTCTGGGAATGGGTGATTGAAGACCGCCTGGCCGACCCGACAGATGCTGCCGCCCTGTCTTGGGCGGGCGTGCGCGTCACGCCCGATGTACCTGTGTACGAGGAGGCCAAGCTGCGCATGCTCAACGGCAGCCATACCGCGATGGCGCTGATGGGGGCGATTACCGGGCGGGCCTTCATCGGCCACTGCATCACCCACCCGCCCCTGCGCGAGTATGTGTGCCGCCTGATGGAGCGCGAGGTGGCTCCCCATTTGCAGCGCAGCGACTGGGCTGCCTATCGCGATGCCCTGCTCGAGCGCTTCAGCAATCCGCACCTGAGGCACAGCGTGCACCAGATTGCCACCGACAGCTCGCTCAAAATTCCACAGCGCTGGCCACCCTCGGTCCAAGCCCAATTGAGCCGGGGGCATCCCATAGAACACCATGCTCTGGCCGCTGCCGCTTGGCTGCGCTATGGCCTGGCTGAGGACGAACAGGGGCGAGCCTACGATATCTCTGACCCGCAGGCCGATTGGCTCAAGGCGGTGGCCGCACAGCAGAAATCGGCGCCAGCGCAAAGCGTGTCGCAACTGCTCTCCCGCGAGGATTTCTGGGGCCCCGTGCTGGTGACCCATGGACACTGGAAGGAGCGCGTGACCTACTGGCACCAGTCCATTCTGACGCAGGGCATGGATGAATCCGTAAACCGATTGATCAGAGAACGACCATGAAAATCACCCAGGCCCGCGTCATCGTCTGCTGCCCGGGGCGAAATTTCGTCACCCTCAAAATAGAAACCGACGAAGGTCTGAGCGGTGTGGGAGATGCCACACTCAATGGCAGAGAGCTGGCCGTGGCCAGTTACCTGCAAGACCATGTACTGCCCTGCTTAATCGGTCGCGATCCGCAACAGATCGAAGACATCTGGCAGTACCTCTACAAGGGCGCCTACTGGCGCCGCGGCCCGGTCACCATGACTGCCATCGCAGCCGTCGATACCGCGCTGTGGGACATCAAGGCCAAGATTGCTGGGCAGCCGCTCTATCAACTGCTGGGCGGCCGCAGCCGCACCGGTGTGATGGCCTACGGACATGCCACCGGACGCGACATCGCAGAGACGGTCGATGAGGTCTTGCGCCACCGGGAAGAAGGCTACCTGGCCATCCGCGCTCAAAGCGGCATACCTGGCCTGGAGAAGGTCTACGGCGTCAGCACCCAGGGCCGACTCTACGAACCCGCCGATGCCGCCCTGCCCTCCGAGCACGACTGGGACAGCAGCAAATACCTGCGTCACACCCCAAAGCTCTTTGAGGCGGTTCGGCTTGCGGTTGGGGAGGAAATCCACCTGCTGCACGATGTGCACCACCGGCTCACGCCGCTGGAGGCCGGCCAACTCGGTCGCAGCCTGGAACCATACCGCTTGTTCTGGATGGAAGACCCCACCCCCGCAGAAAACCAGGAGGCCTTCCGCCTGATACGCCAGTACACCACTACGCCGATTGCGGTCGGTGAGGTGTTCAACAGTATCTGGGACTGTAAACAACTGATTGAAGAGCAGCTGATCGACTACATCCGCACCACCGTCACCCACGCAGGCGGCATCACGCACCTGCGACGAATTGCCGACCTGGCGGCCCTGTATCAAGTGCGTACCGGTAGCCACGGTGCCACCGACCTGTCGCCCATCTGCATGGGAGCCGCCCTGCACTTTGACACCTGGGTGCCCAATTTCGGCGTCCAGGAATACATGCCGCACAGTGAGCGGATGCTCAGCGTGTTCCCGCACGACTGGCGCTTTGAAAAAGGCATGTTGCATTGCGGAGAGTCCGCCGGTCACGGCGTGGATATCGACGAAAAACTGGCTGCAAAGTACCCCTATCAGCGCGCCTACCTGCCGGTCAATCGGCTGCAGCATGACGCGAGCCTGCACAGCTGGTGACACAAGGCCCACGAAAAAGCCGCCCGAAGGCGGCTTTTTTTTGACTGTGACTGCTGGGCCTGGTCGGCCTGCAATCACTGGCGCACTTACTTCAAGCTGATGGACTTGAAGGGCATGAAGTTGTCGCCCCGCTGGACTAGAGTCACGCGCTTGTTGACGCCCCAGGCCAGCGCCTGCTGATGAATAGGCAAGTGCCCAATGTCATCGGCATGCATCACAAAGGCCTCGCGCATCATGGCGTCACGGCGCTTTTGGTCGGTCTCGCCCTGGATCTTGAGGATCAGCTCATCGACCTTGGGGTTGCAGTAAGAACCCAGGTTGAACTGACCCGAACCCTTGCCGTCTACACAGCGCATCAGCGCATTGAGCGCGTTGTGACCGTCGTAAGTGCTTGGCGTCCAGCCCAGCAAATAGAAGCTGGTGTCACGGCGCAAGATCTTGGGGAAGTAGGTCAGCTTGCTCTCGGCCTGCAGATTGATCTTGACGCCAATTCGCGCCAGGTTGGCGGCCACTGCCTGACAAATCTCGCCGTCATTCACATAGCGGTCGTTGGGGCAGTTCATGGCCACTTCAAAACCGTTGGGGTAACCGGCATCAGCCAGCAGCTTGCGCGCCGCATCCGGGTTGTAAGGCAGACGCTTGTTGATGTCCTCGGTAAAGCCGTTGATCCCAGGGCCAATCATCAGGGCGGTGGGGTTGGAGGCACCGCGCATCACAGTGCGCTGTATGCCCTGAATATCAATAGCTTGGTAGAAGGCCTGACGCACCCGCTTGTCCTTGAAGGGATTCTTTCCCTTGACATTGGAGAACAAGAGCTCATCGCGCTGCTGATCCATGCCCAGGAAAATGGTGCGCAGTTCAGGGCCGGTGAGCGCCTGGGTATTGGCGTTGGCGTTGATGCGCGGTACATCTTGTACCGGCACGGGCTCCATGATGTCCACTTCACCCGAAAGCAAAGCCGCCACCCGGGTCGGATCGCTGGCGATCGGGGTGAAAATCACCTCGGTCACATTGCCCTCGATCTTGCCCCAGTAGTTGGGATTGACTTTAAAGGTGGTGCGTACATTCGGCTGACGCTCGCCCAACATGAAGGGGCCCGTGCCGTTGGCGCGGAAAGAGGCTGCATTCTCGAGGCCTTTGCGCCGATCCACAGGGCGCTGAGCCTGGTTGTCCTCACACCATTTCTTGCTCATGATGAACACGGTGGACAAGACGTTGGGCAAGATCGGGAAGGGAGACCTGGTCTCTATGTCGACCGTGTTGGCATCCACACGACGGACTTCCTTGATGTCATTGGTGTTGCTGCGCATGTCGGAACCCTCACCCGCCGCGCGGTTGAGAGAGAACACCACATCATCGGCGGTAAACGGCGTACCGTCATGAAAGCGCACATTGCGGCGCAGCTCAAAACGCCAGACCACCGGTGAGACCTGCCGCCAGGAAGTGGCCAGAGCCGGCTCAAACTTGAGGTCTTTGCTGACCCCGACCAGAGACTCATATATGTTGTTTGTCAGACTCAGCTGCAGAGATTCATTGAGCGAGTGGGGGTCCATCGAACTGGCATCCCCCTGATTGGCTATTCGTACCGTCTTGGCCGAGACCTGCGACAGGCCAAGGGCCGCCAGCAGCAGAACCGCCAACCACTTTTTCTTTAACTTCATTGCTGTCTCCTTGGAAGTGGATCCGAACACGGACCGGGGTTAAGACATTCTCAAAGGCAGGGACTGCTCCACCAGCGCCGCATGCAAGGCAGCGCCCAGCGGGAGGATGTCATCGTTGAAATCATATCGGCTGTTGTGCAGGGGGTATGGCCCGGGTCCTTCGGGCAGGCCCTGCCCCACCCGGATATAGGCGCCCGGCTTGACCTGGAGCATGAAAGAAAAGTCTTCTCCTCCCATGCTAGGTGTCATTTCACGCCAAACCCGGTCCGACCCAACCAGACTGGCCGCCACATCGGCAGCAAAGCGGGCCTCGGGTACGGTATTGACGGTGGCCGGGTAGACCCTCTCATAACGCACCTGCGCCTTCGCTCCAAAGGCCTGGGCCACGCCCTGACAGAGCGCATGCAAGCGCTGCTCAATGTGATCCTGTACGCCTGCGTCGTAAGTCCGCACGGTGCCCACCAGAGTCACCTCACCAGGAATAACGCTCATCGCGTCGGGGTGCCCACCCTGCATGGAACACAAACTGACCACCGCCTGATCGAAGGCCGATACATTTCGCGCCACGATACTCTGCACCGCTGTGATCACATGCCCCGCGACCAAAACCGGGTCCACCGTCTGGTGCGGCCTGGCCCCATGCCCACCCTGGCCCTGGATGGTGATGACCACACGATCGACCGCCGCCTGCATCGGCCCCGGTGTGATGCCGATCACACCCAAGGGTGTATCCGGGGAGTTGTGCTGCGCAAACACCTTCTGACACGGAAAACGCTCGAATAAACCGTCTTGAATCATGGCCCGCGCGCCCGCGTAGCCCTCCTCGCCCGGCTGAAAGATGAGCACAGCCGTCCCATCGAACTGTCGGGTCTGCGCCAGATAGCGTGCAGCGCCCACCAGCATGGTGGTGTGGCCATCGTGGCCGCATCCGTGCATCAGGCCAGAGCGAGTCGACCGCCAATTGCATTCGTTTTTCTCATGGATGGGCAGTGCGTCCATGTCGGCCCGCAGTCCGATCATCGGCCCGGGCACAGCAGCCGATCGACCTTTGCCATGGATCAAGGCGACCACACCGGTTTTGCCCATTCCCTTAACGATCTGGTCTACGCCGCACACTTGAAGCGCTTCCACCACTCGGCCAGAGGTGTAGACCTCCTCAAAACCCAACTCCGGATGGGCATGCAGGTCACGCCTGAAGGCAGTGAGTTCCGGGTGAAACTGACGAATCTGCTCGAAAGCGCCACCCCGCGCCTGGTAGGCCAAGCCCGCCCGATCCAGCCGGGCCTCAGTCACTGCACAGCCCCCCCAGGGCCTGCGCCATCGCACGCTCAGCCTGCTCCAAGATCGCCCTCTTCCACTGCGCAGTGTCGGTATAGAAGGCGTCTCGCATCTGCTGGCGGATCTGCGCTGCCAGAGTGGGCTCGACAGAGGCCTGCGAATGCATCCAATGATCTGCGCGCAAGGCCTGCAGCACCTCCTGCACCGGAACCGTTCCGTACTCAAGCGCGATACCCGTGTATTGCGCCTGTGGACATTCCTCATAAATGCAGGTCCACATAAGCCCCGTCAACAAAGCCGAGGTGGATGAACCGTCGTAAATGGAGGTCACTTCATCGCCCCACCAAGCCCGCGTGCGCGCCAGCGACTGCGGGTCATCACGATCAGCAAAGATCTTCTCGCCTACCCCCGACGGCCCAAGCCCGGTGTGCAAATCAATCCAGGCGATGCGCCTCCTGCCGCCGCCCACCTGCCTGAGAACCTGACGGAGGGTCTGATTGCTCCAAGTCGGGCCGGTTCCCCCAAAAAACAAGCCCTCAGGAAATTCATGCTGACCGCGCGTGATCGCCGCCTGCCACTGAGAGACACCATGCGACTCGATATACCTTTGCGTGGCCGCCAGATTCTCGGCCGAGGGCGGCCAGACCTCCGGCACGAGCAAGGCGTGCAGTTGGCGATAAGCCTCGTTGACCGGCAAGGGCTTGGCAAAGTCGTGGAAGTTGCGATTGAGGTCCGCACCCTCGTGTGTGACACGCCGATCAAATGAAAAACCATGCGGATTGAGCGCGTGAACATAGGCGACCGCCACCCCAGGGCTGCGCAGGCGTGACCGCCAGCTTTGATCGTGCAGGGCGCTGACCTGGACGCCGCTGCCGCAATACCCCTCAACGCCGTGGCAGGCGCTGCTGACGATCAGAAGCTTGTCGGCCGCAGTGGGCCCATCAAGCACCACATCCATCGCCAGTTCTTCACCCTGGCTGCCGCGCAGGGGATGCACATGGCTGCGTACGGTCAAGCCAGCCGTCTTGGCAGCGTCCAAAAAACGGGCGCGCGCTTGCGTGTAGGAATGGGAAAAGGCGTGTTCGGGCGAGATCATCGGCGCAGGTAATAAGCCAGCGGGCGATCAGGCGCGCTGCACATACATTCGGTGCCCGCCAAATTGGCAGGACGCCGACCAACGATGATGCCAAAAAAAACGCCTCCAAGCACCCAGCGCGAATTAGGATAAACCCATAGTTTGAGTCCGAGCAAGACTTAGATTCGCGGTTATCCCAGGGCCGGCCCTTATTCGGCCTTCAGATTCATCCTTCGTGCCAGGTTGAAGTACCTCGACGAATCCTCAGAAATGATTCGGCTCAACTCTGCGGCCGTTCCTCGCTTGGTGTCCACTCCAGCATCGGCCAGGGTCTTCTGCACCGATGGATCGTCCATGACTCTATTGACGCTGGCAATGATCCTGGCGCTCACCTCAGCGGGCAGTTTGGCAGGCGCCATCAGGGCGTACCAGCCAAAGTAGTTGAAGTCCTTGACGCCCTGCTCCTCAATAGTGAGGACATCGGGCATCACGCTGTAACGGCGATCTGAGGTAATGCCGATCGCCTTGAGTCGATTGGTGGCTACATACTGAGTGGCCAAATTGGCGCTGAAGACCGCAACAGGGATCTGTCCAGCCACAACATCATTAACTGCCGGAGCACATCCCTTGTATCCAACGTGAGTCATGTCCAGTCCTGCGAGCTGGCGCAAGACTTCCATCGCAAAGTGCTGCGGAGTTCCGACGCCGCATGAACCATATGCCAAGGCCCCTGGATTCTTCTTCACATGTGCGATCAACTCCTGAAGGTTGTTGACTCCCAAACGCGGATGCGCCACCACAATATGCGGCGTACTGCCCAACATAAGCAGGGACGTCAGATCGGAGGCCGGCGAAAAAGGCAGCTTGCCCTGAATGGCGTAATTGGTCGCGATCGAAACGTTTTGCAGCAAGAGCGTATGACCATCGGGCGCGGATCGAACCACATCCAGAGTTCCGATGTTTCCGGATGCGCCTACCTTGTTTTCAACTACAACGCCCTGACCCCATTGCTTCTCAAGCGCCCTGGCCAGAACACGCGCAAACACATCCGCGCCCCCTCCCACTGCATAAGGCACAACAATTCGCACGGGCCTGTCAGGGTAGCTCTGCGCAAAAGCAGCTCCTGTCGCTTGACCCATCAGAAGGAAAAAGAAAAACACACCACTCAGTCGCTTCATGCCTGATCTGACCCACATAAGTGCCTCCCTTTAAAAACTGCACACGCTCAATCGATAAACGGCCTAAAAAGAGTCCACTATGAGGTTCACCATCGGACTTGCTCTGTCACGCAAATGATCCAGCAAGGTGTAATGGTTAGCACCTCTGACCTCCAGAGACTTTGCAATCAGCCCTAATCCGCTCCATAGGTTGGCCTGCAGCATATTCTGTCGCCGGAACTCACTCAATTCCTCACTGCCAGCCAAACAAATCAGGTCAAACGAACCGGCAGGACGAGTCAATGCGGGACTGAGCCTCTGCGCTTCATCCTGATCGAGCCTCAAGTCTGCATTGAGTTCCTGGGCATGAACCAGCGGGCGAAGATCATGAAGTCCGCTGAGGGAAACAACCCGACTGATGCGGGCGCATGTGGAAGACTTGAGCCCGCCCCGATCAGATGCAATCCAGGTTGCAAGATGTCCACCCGCAGAATGGCCTGCGAGGATCATCGGCTCCTCGGGAATCAGCTTGACCAGATATTCGACTGCACGCCCGATGGACTCGGTGATATCCCTGATCGAGACCTCCGGACACAAGGGATACTCCACATGAGCCACCCGCCAACCTCTGTCCAACACCCCCGCACCGAAATGCCAGTGGGCTTCCTTTGAAGAAGCCCTCCAGTAGCCCCCATGAATAAAAATGACTGTGCCCACCGGCCGACCCATGGGCTCGAACACATCGATCCGCTCCCGAGATCGACCTCCATATGCCACATCCCTCTGGAGGCGTCCGGAAAAATGAGTGGCAAATTCAGCCGAAAGTCGGGCACTTTGCTCAAGCCATGTCG
>JBEIHE010000002.1:0-62284 GCA_040381515.1 Polaromonas sp. | reverse complement strand
CCTGCACCTGGCCCTGAAAGCCCCAGACCTGGCGTGCGCCGGCGTATTCGACCAGCTCGACCGTGCGCTGCTGGCCCGGCTCGAATCGCACGGCGGTTCCCGAGGCGATATTGAGCCTCATGCCGCGTGCGGCCTGGCGGTCAAAAGACAAGGCGTGGTTGGTCTCGGCAAAGTGATAGTGTGAGCCCACCTGAATTGGCCGGTCGGCGGTGTTATGCACCACCAGCGTGAGGGTGCGTCGCCCTGTATTGAGTTCCAGCACCTCGTCGTCGATCAGCAGTTCACCGGGGTTCATTTGCGGCTCCACCAAAAGGCCAGACCCGCGACAGCCAGTGCAATCCAGACGGCGGTGTCAGTGGCGTGCCAGTGGCTACCACTGAGGCCATGGCCCTCATGGGCGTGAAGGTGGGGGACCCATAGGGCCAGGGCAGTCAGCAGGCTGGTTTTCATGGGAAATTCAGATGATGGGTTGATGCACGGTCACCAATTTGGTGCCATCGGGGAAAGTGGCTTCGACTTGGATGTCGCTGATCATCTCGGCCACGCCGTCCATCACGTCCTGGCGGCTCAGCACGTTGCGGCCTTCGCTCATCAAAGCGGCCACGGTCTTGCCGTCACGGGCACCCTCCATGACCGCGGCGGTGATGAGGGCGATGGCTTCGGGGTAGTTAAGCTTGAGTCCGCGCGCACGCCGGCGTTCGGCCAGTAGCGCGGCGGTAAAGATCAGCAGCTTGTCTTTTTCGCGGGGGCTCAGGTCCATATCAAGTGTCTCGCATGGCTGATGAATTTTTGTTTCGCAAGTTTGGTGCCAAAGTTGGTGGCTAAGGCAGTCCTTTGCGCCAGTCCGGGTCCTGGGGGCCCAGGTCGAGCAGCAGAAAGTGCCGCCCAGCCTTGTATCCGGACCATTATGAAGCGATCGCTCAGCGGGGCGCTCGGACGGCTCAGTCGATCGGGCAAGCCGACTCGACGCTACAATTGGGGGTTGCCAGCAGCTTGTGGGGGTGCCATTGCTCGTTCGCTCAGTTCCCGTCAAAGGCCCACAATGCCCAGCGCTGGCTGTTTGATTTGAGGACCGCGATCACATGGCGAAGGAAGAACTTATAGAGATGCATGGGCTGGTGGAAGAGGTTCTGCCTGACTCGCGCTTTCGCGTGACCCTGGACAATGGTCACAAGCTGATTGCCTACACCTCAGGCAAGATGCGCAAGAACCACATCCGTATTCTGGCCGGTGATCAGGTTTCTCTGGAGCTCTCGCCCTACGACCTAAGCAAGGGGCGCATTACCTTCCGGCATATTGCAGGGCGTACGCCCCCGCCGCCGCGCACCCCCCGCTAGGGCACACGTGTCACCCAAGCCAAAGGCGCTGCTTCGGCAGCGTTTTTTGCTTAGGGGCCTGTTCTGCACGCCACCATCGCGCCGAGGGCAGCGCTCCCACGCGGCGGCGCCTACACAGGTCCCAGTCGCTTTGCTGGAATGTGTGGGAGCCGCGCCCTCGCGGCGATGAGCCTTGTAGGAGTTTTGCCCTCGGTGCGGTACGCAGAGACTTGCGTCGGCTGCTTCTCTCCCGACTTTCAGTCGATCGCCGCTGACAGGGCCCCACCTGTTTCTTCATTAGCCTCACTTCCTTTGACAAGGAGTCCGCTATGACGCAGGTACAGGAGATCATGACACGCGGCATTCGAACGCTGTCGCCCAACGATTCAGTGGTGGCTGCCGCGCAATTGATGGACGAATTCAATGTGGGGGTCTTGCCGGTCTGTCAGGCCGGCAAGCTCAAGGGCATCGTGACCGATCGCGATATCGCCATCCGCGCGGTGGCCCGAGGTCGTGCTGATGTGGGGACGACGCTGTCGGATGTGATGAGCGCTCATGTGAACTGGTGCTATGACGACCAGCCGCTCGATGAGGTGCTGCAGATGATGTCCGACTGGCAGATCCGGCGCGTTCCGGTAATGGATCGGAGTGAGCATTTGGTGGGCATGCTCAGTCTGGGTGATGTGGCGGTCAGGGGTGACCTGGATCAGGCCGCTCAGTGCCTGGCGCACATCAGCGAGCCGGCGCGGCCGCATCACCTGTGGCCGGCACAGACCGACAGCCTTGCCGGTCAGGCGCAGTGGAGTCTGCAGTCGGGTTCCAAGCCAAGGAACAGGCAGACCGAGTCTGAGCGGCCAGCGCCCTTGTAAGGCGAAGAGCCATTGCGCCGGTGCGGCGCTCCTGCAGGCCCCAATTACTCGCTGGCCGAGTTGCGGTGGGCCCAGGCGGTGGTGTTTTTCTCGATATAGCTAAAGAGCTCGTACATCAGCATGGCCATTACGCCCACCACCACCAGGCCTGCAAAGGCCAGGCCCATCTGCATGGCCGAACCCGCAGAGATCAGCAGGTAGCCGATGCCTTCGTTGGCGGCCGTCATCTCAGAGACGGTCGTGCCTACAAACGCCAGCGTGATCGCGACCTTGAGCGAGCCATAAAAATAGGGCATGGAGCGCGGCAAGCCGACCTTGATGAGCACATCCCAGCGCTTGGCACCCAGCACGCGCAGCACGTCCTCGAGTTCGGGCTCGAGGGTGGCCAGTCCGGTCGCTATATTGACCATGATCGGGAAGAACGAGATCAGGAAGGCGGTGAGAATGGCCGGTCCAATGCCGATGCCAAACCACACCACCAAGATCGGCACGAAGGCCGCTTTGGGTAGCGCATTGAAGGCGGTCATCAGAGGATAGACCGCGGTGTAGGCCAGTCGCGAGGAACCGATCAGGAAGCCGAGCAGGACGCCCACCACGATCGCTATTCCAAAGCCCGCCATGGTGACCCAGAAAGTGCGCCAGGCGTGTCCGGCGATCACTCCTCGAAATTCAATCAGCTGCTCCCAGATCCGTGCGGGGCTGGGGAAAACGAATTCAGAGACGTTGAAGGCGCTGCAGAGGGCCTGCCAGATGGCGATCACGGCAACTAGCAACACCCAGGGCGACCACCGCTCCAAGGTTTTCTTGTTCATCGCACCACCTCCGCGCCCTTCTTGCGTATGGCCCCGATGTGACCGCGCAGCTCGTGCACGATGTCGGTGAATTCCTTGGTGTAGGTGATCTCCAGATCCCGAGGCCGCGGCAGGTCTATCGTCCGCTTGACCACAAAGCGACCTGGACTCTTGCTCATGACATAGACCGTGTCGGCCAGGAAGACCGATTCGCGCAAGTCGTGCGTCACCAAAATGACGTTGAATCTCTGCTCGGTCCAAAGGTCGCGCAAGATGCACCACAGCTCTTCACGGGTGAAGGCGTCGAGCGCGCCAAAGGGCTCGTCAAGCAGCAGCATCTTGGGCTCGTGGATGAGGGCGCGGCAGATGCTGGCGCGCTGCTGCATACCCCCCGAGAGTTGCCAAGGAAACTTGTCTTCGTATCCGCCCAGGCCCACCTTCTGCAGCAAGGCGCGGGCGCGTGCCTCGTATTCGGGGCGTTTTTGCTTGAATTGGCTGCGGTGCGGCTCGACGATCTCCAGCGGCAGCAAGACGTTGTCAACCGTGGTCCGCCAGGGCAGCAGGGACGGGGCCTGAAAGGCCATGCCCGAGATCTTGAGCGGACCGGTGACTGGCTCACCGTCGATGCGGATGGCCCCCTGCGAGGGCATGCGCAGGCCGGTGGCCAGCTTCATGAAGGTGGACTTGCCGCAGCCCGACGGCCCCACGATCGCAATAAATTCACCCTCCTGGACCTGCAGGTCGATCGCCTCGACGGCGTACTGCTTTTGGGCCAGCAACTCCTCGTTATAGGCGAGCCAGACGTCCTGAAAATCAACGAAGGGTGATGCGGGCATGTCGTCCTTACTTCTTGGCTGCAGGCGCGGGCTTGGGCGTGGGCAGGATGTTCAGGGCGGCCTTGGTCGGCAGGAAGGAGCCGTTCCAGATCACATCGGGATTGACGCGAGTCTTGGTGCCAAATGCATCGGAAACCTGGGAGGCCATCAGCGAGAGCCGGCCGGGGTTGAGTTGACCAAAACCCTCTGCGCGTGCGTCAGGGCTGTTGATGACGGTATCGATCGCCAGTTGCAGACGACGCGTCTCCAGTTCGGTGTTGATGATGCCATCGCGCTGCTTAACAAACTCGATGGCCGCCTTGGGATTGGCGATCACGTCCTTGGCGCCCCTGGTGAAGGCGGCGAGGAACGCTTTAACGGCCTCTGGGTTCTCCCTGAGGATCTTGGGCGTGGCGATGATCACATTGCCGTAGAGCTTCACGCCGTTTTCCGCATAGGGCAGGATGGTGACATCCTCAGCCTTGACACCGCGCGCCTCAAGGTTGAGCAGCGAAGTGAAGGTAAAGCCGGTGATCGCATCGACGTCACCGCGGGCCAGCATGGTCTCACGCAGCGGCGGGTCCATGGCAGTCCAGTTGACCGCGCCGATGCCATTGGCTCTCTGGAAGATGGGGAAGGCACGGCGTCCGGCGTCGAACACAGGTGCGCCCAGCTTTTTGCCGGTCAGATCGGCCGGGGTCTTGATGCCGGTCTTCTTCAGGGCCATCACCGAGGCGGGCGTGTTGTTGTAGACCACCATCACAGCCACCGGCTTATTGGGGGCGTCGGGGTTGTTGGCGTGGAACTCCATCAGTGCGGCCAGATCGGCAAAACCCATGTCATAGGTGCCCGAGGCCACACGGGTCACCGCCGCTCCCGATCCGTTACCCGCATCCACCGTGACATCGAGCTTGGCCTCCTTGAAGTAACCCTTGGCCACCGGAAGCAGGAACAGGGCCGAAGGGCCTTCGAAACGCCAGTCGAGCTGGAATTTGATGGGCGTGGTTTGGGCCTGGGCCAAACCCAGGGTCATCAGGCCGGTGAGCGCAAGAGCCGATTGGATGAGGGTGCGTTTTTTCATGACAGGAGGGGCGAAAGAGTTGAAGGGAAGGTGTGAGGAGTCAGCAATAAGAGTGCCAGTGGGTTTGCGCTTCTTGCCAACGGACGTCCATTGTCGATCCTCTCCAGTCCTTCACCTTGGGGCAACGGCATGCACTTTCTTGGGACATTCCCTAAACCAATCTGGTGCACGGGCGCTTTGTTCGTGCTGCGCCTTCGGAGCGTCAGTCCCGAGCGCCAAACCCGGCTTTTACTGATTTATACAAAACGATACGCTAAAGTGTATACAAAACGGCCGATCGCTCGTTACTGGTGGGAACCCTAGGTTTGGCCGACATCGCGCCGAGGGCGGCGCTCCCATAGGGCGATATTCAGCAGAGCAAGTCCAGCAGCGTGCGCGCCACCACTTTGGTCGCGCGCCGCAGGTCTTCGAGTTGCACCCTTTCGTCTGCGCGCTTGGCGTGGCTCTCCAGCACCGTTCTGGGCCCGGCTCCGTAAATCACGCCAGGGATGCCTTGCTCGACATACAGCCGCACATCGGTGTAGAGCGGGGTCCCGATCGCCGGGATGGGTTCGCCAAACACCGCCTGGCCATGTTTTTGCAGCGATTGCACCAGGGGGCGGTTGCCGGGCAGCGGCACCATGGCACGGGCCAGCAGCAGGCGCCGGATATCGACTCGAATCTGGTTCCCCCCGCGCGGCGGTTTGAAGCTGGCTGCAGCCTGTTCGATGGTGCGGCGCAGGTCAGCCTCGACCAGAGCCGGATCTTCCTCGGGGATCATGCGTCGATCGATCTTGAGCACGACCTTGCCCGGAATCACGTTGGTGTTGGTGCCGCCTTGAATCAGGCCCACATTCAGATACGGGTGGGTGATGCCCTCGACCTGCGAGCGCACCTGCAGATAGTCCGCATTGAGAGCGTAGAGCGCATTGAGGATGTGGTTGGCGCCCTGCAGCGCATCGACGCCGCTGTCCGGAATGGCCGCGTGCGACATCTCCCCGTGCACGGTCACCTCTAGCTGAAGGCATCCGTTGTGCGCCACCACCACCTGGTAGCTAAAGCCCGCTGCGATCATCAGATCGGGCCGGGTCAGGCCCTTGGACAGCAGCCAGCCTGGCCCCACTTCGCCGCCGAATTCCTCGTCGTAGGTGAAGTGCAGTTCCACGCTGCCCTTGAGCGGCAGACCCAGTGACTCCAGGGCGCGGGTGGCAAAGGTGAAGGTGGAGAAATCGCTCTTGCTGACCGCCGTGGCCCGGCCGTACATGGCACCGTTGTCGATCTGGCCGCCGTAGGGATCGTGCACCCAGCCTTCTCCGGGTGGCACCACATCGCCATGCGCATTGAGGGCAATGGTCTTGCCGCCTTCGCCGAAGCGGCGACGCACGATCAGGTTGGTGATGGACTGCAGGCCCGCAGCCTTTACGTCGTTGGCGGGCACCGCGTACTTTTCGGCGTGGTAGCCCAGGCCCTCGAGCAGCTCGGCGGTGCGCTCGGCGTGCGGGGCATTGTCGCCCGGCGGGGTGTCGGTGGGCACCTGCACCAGAGCCTGAAGAAAGCGGACCTGCTCGTCAAAGTGGGCGTCGATCCAGGTGTCGAGTTGCGAGTAAGCGGTATGGGTGTCGGTCATGACAGTTCGCTGCTGAGTTGTTGGAGAACATGGGAGAAGGCATCAATGCACAACTGCATGTCATCGCAAGTGGTTGACTCTAGGGGGTTGTGGCTGATGCCGGCGTTTTCTCCGCGCACAAAGAGCATGGCCTGTGGCATCACCTCATGCATCTTCATGGCATCGTGCCCCGCCCCGCTAGGCAGTCGGAACAGGGGCAGTCCAAGGGCATCGACTGCTTTTTCCCATCGGCTCTGCCAGGCTGGCGCGCTGGGTGCGGCGGCCACACGCATGGTTTCCTCGGCGGTGTAACGCACGCCGCGCCGCTCGCAGAGGGTCTTGAGCTGGGCCATCACATCGGCCTCCAGTTGGTCGCGCTGCGGGTCGGTGGGGGCGCGCAGGTCAAGGCTGAAGCTGCAGCGGCCAGGCACCACATTGATGGAGCCTCCCGGCACCTGCAGCTGGCCTATGGTGGCCACACTGTCGCCATCGCGCGAGGCGCGCTCCTCCATGTAAAGAGCCAGTTCGGCCACTGCGCAGGCCGCGTCGCGGCGGCGGTCCATTGGAGTCGTACCCGCATGACTGGCCATGCCAATGACCTCGCAGAGGTAGCGCACGCTCCCGTTGATCGAGGTGACCACGCCCAGAGGGATGTCGAGCTCGTTGAGCACCGGCCCTTGTTCGATGTGTACTTCCAGAAAGCCCAGATAGCGAGCCGGATCGCGCCGAATGTTCGGAATGTCTTCGATGCGCAGGCCGACCTGCGTCATGGCCTGTCGCATGGTGATGCCGTCTGCATCCTTCTGGTCCAGCCACTGGGGCTTGAAATCGCCGATCAGTGCGCCCGAGCCCAGGAAGGTGGCGCGGTAGCGCTGGCCTTCCTCTTCGGCAAAGGCCACCACTTCGATGCCGAAGGGCAGGCGCTTGCCTTCCTTGTGGAGGGCCTGCACACAGGCCATGGGTACGAAGATGCCCAGGCGCCCGTCGTACTTGCCGCCATTGCGTACCGTGTCGAAATGGCTGCCGGTCATCAGATACCGGCCACCCGCCATGGCCGGCCTGTAGCGGCCCACCACATTGCCCACCGCATCGGTTTCGATCTCGTCGAAACCGCAGTCCTGCATCCACTGGCGAATCTGTTGCGCGCAGGCCTGGTGTGCCGCGGTCAGGTAGGTGACGGTCAGCTGCCCCTTCTCGGCAAAGCCTGGGTCGCTGTGTCGGGCCAGGTGTTCCTGCCAGTCCCAGACCTGTTGGCCTTGGACCGGCTCTACGCCAAACTTGTCGTTCAGGCGTATCTCGACGATGCGATGAATATTGCGCAGGCATTCGGCCAGCTCGAAGTCGGGGTGGCCGTGCAGCCGACGCTCGAAGGTCTCGATGATCTGCGCTTTGTTCAGTCCGGTGCCTCGCGGTCCGCGTACAGCCAGGATGAAGGGCCAGCCGAACTTGGCGTTGTAGTCGGCATTGAGTTGCTGGATCTTGGCAAATTCAGCGGGCGTGCAATCGGTCAGACCCGCCTTGGTTTGCTCGGTGGTGGACTCGGCCGTCAGCGTTTTGCTGACCATGGCCTTGCCCGCCAGTTCGGGGTGGGCGCGGATCAGCGTGAGCTGCGCCTCGCGTCCGGCCCGTGACAGCACGCGGGTCATGGCGTATTTGAGCTGGGCCAAGGATCGAAACGGGCGCTGCTCTAGGGCCTGTGCGGCAATCCAGGGCGAGTGCTCATAAAGGCCGTCGAGCAGGCGTGCCGCTTCCTCGCGGCTGGCGCTGTTGAGTTGGTCGAGAGTCAGGGCCATGAGGATATCTGCAGTGTGGTTGGACGTGTAGGAGCGGCGCCCCCGCCGCGATCTGTCGCCAGATGCGGCATCATCGGGCGATCAGGGCTCAAGGTTCGTAGGGATGCGCGGCCTTCCAGTGCCTTGCAATGTCGATCCGCCGGGCCACCCAGACCTTCTCGTGCGACTGGATATGGTCCAGAAAGCGTTGCAGTGCAGTGATACGGCCAGGCCGACCGAGCAGGCGACAGTGCATGCCGATGCTCATCATCTTGGGCGCGTCGTCTCCGGCTGGATCGCCTTCGGCATACAGCGCATCGAAGCTGTCCTTCATGTATTGGAAAAACGGATCGGCGTGCGAATAGCCCTGCGGTAGGGCAAACCGCATGTCATTGCAGTCCAGGGTGTAGGGCACGATCAGCTGCGGCACCACTGAGCCATCGGTCTTGCGCACCTTCATCCAGAAGGGCAGGTCGTCGCCGTAGTAGTCGCTGTCGTATTCAAAGCCGCCGTAGTCGGCCACCAATCGACGGGTGTTGGGGCTGTCACGGCCGGTGTACCAACCCAGCGCACGCTCGCCGGTCAGCGCAGTGATGATCTCCATCGCGCGCGCCATGTGTTCGCGCTCTGTGGCTTCGTCTATGTTCTGATAGTGGATCCACTTCAGGCCGTGGCAGGCAATGTCGTAGCCCAGTTCGCCAAAGGCGGCGGTGACTTCGGGGTGTTTCTCCAGCGCCGTGGCCACGCCAAACACCGTCAGCGGCAGCTTGCGTTTTTCAAACTCGCGCAGCAGACGCCATACGCCGGCGCGCGAACCGTATTCGTAGATGCCTTCCATACTGATGTGCCGTGCCTCGAAGGCGGCCGGGTTGAACATTTCCGACAGGAATTGCTCGCTGGCCTTGTCGCCGTGCAGCACACTGTTCTCTCCGCCTTCCTCGTAGTTGAGGACGAACTGCACCGCCACTCGCGCGCCCCCAGGCCATCGGGCATGGGGCACATGGCGGCCGTAGCCGATCAGATCACGGGGGTAGGCGGCGGTGGAGTCGTAGGTGCTCATGGAAATTCTCAGGACAGGGCCACGGAGACATCGTGGGAAGGGCGTTTGCGATCGAAGGCCAGGCTGGCCTGCACGTGATCCAGGTGCTCCTGCATTAGGCGTACGGCTGCCTCGGTCTCGCCTCGGGCCATCGCGTCAACCAGACGCTCGTGTTCGTCGGTGGAGTGCTCGGCTTGGGCGCGGGACTGATACATCAGCGTGATGAGCGCACAGCGGGAGATCAGGTCCTCCAGAATTTGGGCCAGGACCGTATTGCCCATCAGTTGAGCCATACGCACATGAAAATCACCCAGCAATTCGGTTCGGCTGGGCACATCCTCGCTGCGTACGGCCAGTCTTTCCTGGGCAATGTGTTCGCGCAGGGCAGCGATCTTCTCTGGGGTGATCTCACTCACAAAGGCGCGAGTCATCTCGGTCTCAAGCATGCGGCGCACGATGAAGACCTGTCGCGCCTCGTCGGCCGAAGGCGCCGCGACGAAGGCCCCGCGTGCGGGTTCCATGCGAATCAGCTTGTTCTGCGACAGCTGAAACAGCGCTTGCCGCACGATGGTGCGCGACACTCCAAAATGGTCGGCCAACTTTTGTTCGGCGAGCTTGGCTCCGGGCAACAGCCGGTGTTCGACGATGGCCCGCGTCAACGCTTCGACAATGGCGCGGGTGGAGGATATTTCCTGGGTCATAGAGCGGCGTGGCGACCGATTGAACTGAAATGTTAGCTGAATTGACCAATTGTGTATACACTTTCGTCGACCATTATTGATTCACCTGACCTCCGGAGATTTCCATGGGATTGAGCACGCATGTTCTGGACACGATGCACGGTTGCCCGGCAGCCGGTATGGCGGTGGCGCTCTACACCACGCAGGGTCAGCAGTCGACTTTGGTCAAGCGCTTGGTACTCAACAGCGATGGACGCAATCCGGACGGCCCGTTGCTGGACAACGCCAGTTTGAAGGTGGGCACCTATCGCCTGGTGTTTGATGTGGCCGCTTATTTCAGGGCGCGCGGGGTGGCGCTGCCCGAGCCCAACTTTCTCAATCAGGTGAGCCTTGATTTCGGTGTGGCCGATGCCCAGGCACACTACCACGTCCCGCTCTTGGTCAGCCCCTGGAGCTATTCGACTTACCGCGGCTCCTGAGTCGGTTCGAAGGGGCGGGCTGGTATGACCCCCAAAACCCGACGCGTGCTTCAGGCCGTGCTTTATGAGTTCGGGGCGGTGGCTTTTGTGGGTCCGGTTTTAGGTTGGGCTTTTGACAAGCCTTCCAGTTCCACGCTGCTTTTGGCGGTGTTGCTCTCAGTGATCGCCTTGTGCTGGAATTACCTGTTCAATGCGCTGTTTGAGCGATGGGAGTCCAGGCAAGAGGTCAGAGGCCGGAGTTTCGCCCGGCGCCTTATTCATGCCACCGGCTTTGAAGGTGGTCTGACTCTTTTATTGGTTCCGGTGATGGTGCTGTGGTTGGACATCAGCGCCTGGGCGGCCTTGGTTGCCAACATTGGCCTGTTGGCTTTCTTCTTTGTCTACGCCCTTGGGTTTACCTGGGCTTTTGACAAGGTTTTCGGTTTGCCGCAATCGGCACGCAGCGGGCCGGAGCTTTGAACCCCACCTACTCGATTGCGTCGGCGCTCTGACGCAGCAGCATGGCCAGCGCGGTGGCGATGGTCTTGCGCAGTTCGCGGCGGTCGCAGATGAAGTCGATGGCGCCTTTTTCCTGCAGAAATTCAGCGCGCTGGAAACCCTCGGGTAATTTGACCCGCACGGTCGACTCGATGACACGCGGACCGGCAAAGCCGATCAGCGCTTTGGGTTCTGCCACCACGATATCGCCCATGAAGGCAAAGCCGGCGCTCACGCCGCCCATGGTCGGGTCGGTCAGCACGCTGACATAGGGCAGGCCTTTCTTGGCCAGCCGCGTCAGGGCGGCATTGGTCTTGGCCATCTGCATCAGGGAGAGCAGGCCTTCTTGCATGCGCGCCCCGCCGGTAGCGGTAAAGCAGATGAAGGGGACCTTCTGTTCGATGGCCGTTTGTACGCCCCGCACGAAGCGCTCACCGACCACCGAGCCCATGGATCCGCCCATGAAGTCGAATTCGAAGCAGGCGGCCACCACGCCCATGCTGTGCAGCGCACCGCCCATGACCACCAGTGCATCGGTCTCGCCGGTGTTCTCCAGGGCCTCCTTCAGGCGCTCTGGATATTTACGACTGTCCTTGAACTTGAGCGCATCGACCGGCAGCACCTCCTGGCCGATTTCATAGCGCCCTTCGGGGTCCAGGAAGGCGTCCAGCCTAGCCCGGGCGCCAATGCGGTGATGGTGACTGCACTGGGGGCAAACATTCTGATTTTTTTCCAGATCGCTGCGGTACAGAACGGTTTCACAACTCGGGCATTTGATCCACAGGCCCTCGGGCACGCTGCGGCGCTCATTAGGGTCTGTGGGCGAGATCTTGGGGGGCAGTAGCTTTTCCAGCCAGGACATATTGAGCTTCCTCGCGAGGAGACATCAGCGGGCCGTCGGGGCGCGGGCCGGTGCGTGAACTTTCATGCAAGGCGCATTATGCGTTGTGTGAGCCCGCCGCTTCAAGGCGGTCGGCATCGAGGGCCGAACGGATATCGGCGAGGAACTGGCGCACCGCTTGCAGGGCAGGCTCGCGGGTCTGCCCCTCGAGCAGTTGAATGATGCGGCTGCCGATCACGACTGCATCGGCGCTGCGGCTGATGGCTCTTGCGGTCTGTGCATCGCGTATGCCAAAGCCTACACCTACAGGGATATGTACATGCTGGCGGATGCGCGGCAGCATCTGTTCGACCTCTTGCACATTGAGCGTGCCGGCGCCGGTCACGCCCTTGAGCGAGACGTAGTACACATAGCCACTGGCCACCTGGGCCACTTGGGCCATACGGGTCTCGGTCGAGGTGGGCGCAAGCAAAAAAATCAGGTCCATGCTGCGCTGTCGCAACTGGGCCGCAAACTCCGCGCATTCCTCGGGCGGGTAGTCCACGATGAGCACGCCGTCGACCCCCGCAGCAGCCGCATGGTCAACGAACGCATTGCTGCCACGCTTGTGGTTGTAGGCTTCGATCGGATTGGCATAGCCCATTAGCACCACCGGAGTCTGGGTGTCGTGCTGGCGAAAGCGTCGCACCATGTCGATGACTTGCGCCAGACCGATGCCCAGAGCCAGCGCCTGTTCGCCGGCGCGCTGGATCACCGGGCCGTCGGCCGAGGGATCGGAGAAGGGTACGCCCAGCTCGATGATGTCGGCCCCGCCTTGCACCATGGCATGCATCAGGTCGGGCGTGATGTCGGCCAAGGGGTAACCGGCTGTGACATAGGGAATGAGCGCTTTTCGACCTTGCTGGCCCAGTCGGGTCAGGGTGTTTTGGATACGGCTCATCGCTTGAACTCCAGCACCTGCGCGCCACCCTTGACACCCTGCCCCCGGCAGGAGGGCCGACAGTAGAAGTCGGCCTGCGAAAGGTCGGCTACTGTGCCAATGTCCTTGTCGCCGCGGCCCGAAAGATTGATCAAAATGGACTGGTCGCTGCGCATCGTCGGGGCCAGTTTCATGGCGTAGGCAATCGCGTGGCTCGATTCGAGGGCCGGGATGATGCCCTCGGTGCGGCACAGGTAGTGGAAGGCCTCCAGCGCCTCCTGATCGGTAACGCCCACGTACTGAGCTCGGCCGATATCCTTGAGGTAGGCGTGCTCCGGACCCACGCCAGGATAGTCCAGCCCGGCACTGATGCTGTGGGTTTCGGTGACCTGGCCATCTTCGTTTTGCAGCACATAGGTGCGATTACCGTGCAACACGCCGGGCACGCCGCGCTGCAGCGAGGCCGAATGCTTGCCGCTGTCCATGCCTTCGCCGGCGGCCTCAACCCCGATGAGCTGAGTGCCCGCATGTTCGATGTAAGGGTGGAAGATGCCCATGGCGTTGCTGCCGCCACCGACGCAGGCCAGCACCGCATCCGGCTGTTTGCCGCCTGTCAGCAGCGGCATCTGCTCGATGCATTCCTTGCCGATCACGCTCTGGAAATCACGCACCATCATCGGATACGGGTGAGGGCCGGCTACTGTCCCGATGATGTAGAAGGTGTTGTCGACGTTGGCCACCCAGTCGCGCAGCGCCTCATTGAGCGCGTCCTTGAGGGTCTTGCTGCCAGACTCCACCGGCACCACGGTGGCGCCCAGCAGTTTCATGCGGTAGACATTGGGGCTTTGTCGCTTGACGTCTTCGCTGCCCATATAAACCACGCACTCGAGTCCGTAGCGGGCGCAGATGGTGGCGGTGGCCACTCCGTGCTGACCGGCGCCGGTCTCCGCAATCACCCTGGGCTTGCCCATGCGTTTGGCCAGCATGGCCTGCCCTATGGTGTTGTTGATTTTGTGTGCGCCGGTGTGGTTGAGGTCTTCGCGCTTGAGATAGATCTGCGCCCCGCCCATTTCCCGGCTCATGCGGGCCGCGTGGTAGATGGGGGAGGGCCGGCCGACGAAGCGCGCCAGTTCCCCTTGAAATTCGGTCAGAAAGTCGGGGTCGTTCTGGTAACGGGCGTAGGCGGCCTTGAGCTCGTTGATCGCATGGGTCAGCGTCTCGGAGACAAAGCTGCCGCCGTAGATACCGAAGTGGCCACTGGCGTCAGGTTGATGGTAGGCGTTCATGGAGTCGGGCAAGTTGCGCGTCGGCGGCCTGGACCGCAGCGACGAATTGGTGGATCTTGTCGGCGCTCTTGATGCCCTTGGACACCTCCACGCCGGAACTCACGTCAACGGCCAGCGTCTTACAACGTGGCCGCACTTGCACGATGCCATCGGTCACATTTGCAGGCGTCAACCCACCAGACAAAACGAGGTGAGCGTTGACGCTTGGTGGAAGATGTGACCAATTAAATGTCTTTCCGCCGCCCCCGTATCCTTCGACATGCGCATCGAGCAGGATGGCCTGGGCGGCCTTGAACTGAGACACGTAGTTTAAGAGATCGAAGCCCGTCCCGGACGGCTCGTGGGCATCGGCGGCCGGCAGCCGGGCTGCGCGGATGAACGGTTTGCCCCAGGCGGTGCATTGTTGCGGTGTTTCGTCACCGTGAAATTGCAGCAGGGCCTGCGGCAGCAGCCTGGCTGCATGCGCCACTTCATCGGGCTGGGCATTGACGAAAAGCAGCACCGGCGTGATGAAGGGCGGCAGGCGAGCGGCCAATTCGGCTGCTCGCTCCGCGCTGACATAGCGTGCGCTGGGTCGGTAGAGCACAAAACCCAGTGCGTCCACGCCAGCGGCTGCGGCCGCCTCGACATCGGCCTCACGGGTGAGACCGCAAACCTTGATGCGGGTGCGTGGGTGAGGGTTCATGGCAACCAATCATAGGCCGGCGTTTGGTTGGGCAGGCCCCAGCGTGCGTCATAGACCGGCCCCAGAAAGTACAGGCCGTCGGGTGAGAAGGTCGGAGCCGCGGCGTCGCGGTCGCGTGCGGCCAGCACTTGCTGCATGGAGTCGGCCGGACGCAGCCCCTGACCGACCTGCACCAGACAGCCCATCAGGTTGCGCACCATGTGGTGAAGGAAGGCATTGGCCTCGAATTCAAACCGCCAGTAGGCCCCGCGGCGGCTGATACAAATTTCTCGCAGCGTTTTGATCGGGGTGTGCGATTGGCATTGCGCCGCCCGAAACGAGGTGAAGTCGTGCTCGCCGATCAAATGGCTCGCGGCGCGCTCCATTTGCACCTGATCGAGCGGGCGAAAGACCCAGCCCACCCGTCCGGCCTCTAGGCTGGGTCGTACTGGCGACTCCAGCAGCACATAGGCGTAGCGCCTGGCTTGGGCGTGGGTGCGGCAGTGGAAGGCATCGCTCACGTGGCGGGCCCACTGCACCGCGATGTCCGGTGGCAGCAGGCTATTGGGGCCGCGCACCCAGGCGTTTTCTGGGCGATCGGCTTCGGTGTCGAAGTGCACCACTTGCATCAGCGCGTGCACGCCGGCGTCGGTTCGGCCGGCACACAGCGTGCGAATCGGTTGATCGGAAAACTGGCTCAGGGCCTGCTCGAGTTCGTCTTGCACCGTGCGACCCGAGGGCTGGCTTTGCCAGCCCTGATAGGCGCGGCCGTCGTAGCTCAGGCCGATGGCGACTCTCATAACTGCAGGGCTTTCACGATGGACGTGATTCGGACGGGTTCGGCTCGTGACTGCCGGCCTGGCTTGCAGGCGCCGCGGGGGAGCTTGTTCGGTGCGCGGGTTCGTCCAGATCGAGTGAAGGCAGAGGGCCGAAGTCACTGAGCGACTTGAAGGCGGGTTTCGGTCCTGATTGGGCCATAGGCGGCCGCGTGGCGGCTTCGGCTGTGTCTGACCGTTCAGAGGCTTGCGGGCTCGCCTTCGGCGTTGCAGTGCGTCGTTTTGGGGGATCTGCCGGTTTGAGAACCAGCCACAGCAGGGTGAACAAGGCCGCGCCCACGCCGATCAGCATCAGGGGGTCGATGACTTGAGGCTTTGCGGGCAGCGGGCTCGTCGCAGGCGCATTGGCGGCCTCTGCAGGTGCCTGCGCGGGCGCCGCATCGGCAGCTTGCGCAGCGCCAGCGGGACCCGCCTCGGCCCCGGCCGGGCTGCTGCCAGACTCAGTCGTTGCAGAGGCGGTGCCCTGGGCGGGCGGGGAGGCGGAGGCAGCGGCGGAGCCGCCCGGAGGGACGGAGGATCCGGGCGCAATCGGGACAGTTGGCGCAACTGCGGCGGCCTGGCGCAGGGCCTGTAATTGCACACGGGCTTGTTGCGGGCCGATCGATTGAGCTTGGGCTGCGGTGGGCAGTTGCAAGCTGGCGCCGGCCACGAGGCGGTCGATGCGGCCCTCGCTGAAAGCCTGCGGATTGAGCCGGTAGATTGCCATTACGAACTGCTCGACGCTGACCCCGGCCGGCGCGTGCTCAAAGGCCAGATCGATGGCAGTTTGACCGGCCGTCACCGTGATGGGCGGCGGTCGCGGCGCGGGCGGCCTAGGTGCGGGGCTCGACGGCGCGGCCGACGTGCTCTGCGCGGGTGCGCCCTGGTTTTGCACCTCTTGCGCCTGAGCCGTTGACGGGATCAGGGCGCAAAGGGGCGCAGCGGTCAGGGCCGCCGCGAGCAGTCGGCGCAGCAGGGATTGCGAGCAGGTGTTCATGGACACCCTTCAGTTTAGGGCCTGTGAGCGCGACTTCACGGCCTGCGGATCAGCGCTCCAACAAAATGCGCAGCATGCGGCGCAGCGGCTCGGCAGCGCCCCACAGCAGCTGATCACCAATGGTGAAGGCGCCCAAATACTCGGGGCCCATGGCCATTTTGCGCAGACGTCCCACCGGTATGGTCATGGTGCCGGTCACCGCCACCGGAGTGAGGTCTTTCAGGGTCGCCTCGCGAGTGTTGGGCACCACTTTCACCCAGGGGTTGTCGGCGGCGATCATCGCCTCGATATCGGCCATCGGCACGTTCTTCTTGAGCTTGAAGGTCAGGGCTTGGCTGTGGCAGCGCATGGCACCCACACGCACGCAAAAGCCATCGACCGGCACGGCCTGGCGATCGAAGCCCTCGCCCTGGCCAAGAATCTTGTTGGTCTCGGCCATGCCCTTCCACTCCTCGCGCGAGACGCCGTTGCCCAGGTCCTTGTCGATCCAAGGGATCAGCGATCCCCCCAGCGGCACGCCAAACTGGGCTGTCTCGTCGGCGTTCAGACTGCGCTGGCGGGCGATCACTTGTCTGTCAATTTCAAGAATGGCGCTCTTGGGATCGTCCAGCAGGGCCTTGACCTGAGCATTGAGCGTGCCAAACTGGCTTAGGAGCTCGCGCATATGTTGCGCGCCGCCGCCCGAGGCTGCCTGGTAGGTCTGGGTGCTCATCCACTCCACCAGGCCGGCCTTGTAGAGCGCGCCTACGCCCATCAGCATGCAGCTGACGGTGCAGTTGCCGCCGATCCAGTTCAAGCCGCCCTTGGCCAGTGCGGCCTTGATGACGGGCATATTGACTGGATCCAGGATGATGACGGCATCGTCCTTCATACGCAGCGTGGAGGCTGCGTCTATCCAGTGGCCCTTCCAACCTGCAGCGCGCAGCTTGGGAAAAACCTCGGTGGTGTAGTCGCCGCCCTGGCAGGTGATGATCACATCGCAGCGCTTGAGGGCCTCGATATCGTGTGCATCCTTGAGCGTGGTTTCATTCCTGGCCATCGCCGGGGCTTTGCCGCCGGCATTGGAGGTGGAAAAAAACACCGGCTCAATCAGATCAAAGTCACGTTCGGCCTGCATGCGGTCCATCAGGACCGAGCCGACCATGCCGCGCCAGCCGACCAGGCCGACTAGGTTTCCGGAGAGTTTCATGGTGATGCCCCTTCTAAAGTTCAACAGCTACAGGCCTTTGAACCCGGCTCATCGAGCCGGAGGGGCACGACGAACCAGGCTGGATCAGCCCTTGATGGTCGTGGTTTTGGTGGAGAGGTGCACAGACGCAGCGCAGCCCTGGTCGGCCTGTTGGCCGAGCTTGTGGGATGGAACTGGGGTGCAATGCATGGGCGAGATTGTAGCCAAGTCGATGACGCGACCCTGACAGGCAGCGCCTGGGGGCAAGCGCGGTGAGTTACTGCGCCTTGATGCCGGCTGCGCGAATGACTTCGCCCAGACGCTCTCGGTCACGTCGGATGCGCGCTTCGAACTCGGCCGAGCTGCCGCCAATTGCCTCGCCGCCGGCGGTGCGGATGATTTCAATGAAGGCCGGATCCTTCAAGGCCTTGTCGGCCTCGGTCTGTAAGCGGGTCACGATCTCGGGGGGCGTGCGCGCCGGCGCTAGCAGGCCAAACCAGCCGTTGATTTCGAAGTCCTTCAAGCCCAGGGCTTCATTGACGGTCGGTACATCGGGCAATTGAGGACTGCGCCGTAGCGAGGTCACGGCCAGAGCCTTGAGTTTGCCCGCCTTCACAAATTGCAGCGCCACTGGCAGATTGACAAAACCCAGGGGCAGCGTGCCCCCCACATGGTCATTGGTGGCAGGGGCCAGGCCCTGGTAGGCCACATGGGTCAATTGCACACCGGTGCGGTGTGCGAGCAACTCGCCCGCAAGATGTCCCGAGCTGCCGATGCCGGGCGAGCCATGATTGATCTTGCCCGGCGACTGACGGGCCATTTGTATCAGTTCGGGCAGCGAGTTCACTGGCAGGCTGGGATGGACGGTGATCACGTTGACCATCGACGCCACTTCGATGATCGGGAGCAGATCGGTGGCCGGATTGAAGGGCAGCTTGGCAAACAGGTGAGGGTTGGTGGCCAGGGTGATGCCATTCATGAGCACGGTGTAGCCATCGGGTGCGGACTTGGCCACGAAGTCAGTGCCAATATTGGTCGCAGCGCCCGGCTTGTACTCGACGATCACGGGGTTGTTCATCGAGGCCTGCATGCGCTGAGCCAGGGCGCGCGCAAAGATGTCTGCCGTGCCCCCGGGGGGCGCCGGCACGATGATCTTGATGGGCTTGTTCGGATAGCTTTGGGCAAGGACCGGTGTGGCGCTGGCCAGCGCGAGCCAGCTCAGAAGATGACGTCTTTGCATGAGACCTCCTTTTACACTCGCCGGGACTCGCCCGATTGGCGGTGCGACCGATTGAGTCCAATCTTAGCGTCTGGGCCCGCGCCCTCGGGGCGAACGGCCTCGCGGTGAGGCACTGCGCTTATCCCTGTCATCTTTCCTCCCTGCCAGAAACAAAAAATCGCCCATGAAAATCACTTCTGAGGAGCTCTTGGCTCGCCTGCCCGGCAAGGTCACTGCGAAGTGGCCTGAGGGCGAGAGGTTCGCCCGAGCTTTTGCGCACGGCACCATGTCGGTCGAGCTTTACGCGCCCGTCGGCACAGACCCTCAGTCTTCCCACAGCCAAGATGAGCTGTACTTCGTCATCTCGGGAACAGCCGACTTCGTGAACGGTGAAGAGCGAATGAGTGTTTCGCCTGGCACGGCGCTGTTCGTGCCGGCCGGGCGTCCGCACCGCTTTGAGAACTTTTCAACAGGCTTGATGGTGTGGGTTGTTTTCTGGGGCCCCCAAGGTGGCGAGCCATGAGGCCCACACCAGGGCTGCATCGGACGCGCAGCAGCGTTCGTCGCCCGGACCTAATTTCTTTCTGGACCAGCCGCCGCCTGCTGCCGTGCGCCACTTGAGCCAAGCGTCAGACGGCGCAGCACGATCGCTCTGCTCGCTCGGTTGACAGTCAGCCAGGAACGTCAAGGCCCTCAAAGGCCACGAGTACGGTTACGTCTGCGAGCAGGCAAGTACCGGGTTTTCTTTGATTTCGACGGTGCTGTACGCATCGTTAGCATTGAGGAGGTCAGGAAGCGCGATGAACGCACGTACTGAATTTCAAGTCATCGTCGGCAAAGATGGTAAACCCGCTTTCGTTGTCGTGCCGTACGAGCAGTTCCGACTTATGAAGAGTGGCTTCACGCACGGAACTGTGCCCAACGAAGTCGTGAATCTGGCCTTCGAACGCGGCGTGTCAACCATAGCGGCTTGGCGAGAACACTTCGGGCTCACGCAGGCTGAAGTGGCAGGCCGCATTGGTATTACGCAAGCCGCCTACGCCCAGATGGAGCGGGTCAAGCAGCCGCGCAAGGCTACATTGGAGAAAGTGGCTGCTGCTTTGGGGATTGAGGTCGAGCAGCTGCGCTGGTAATCAGCGCCGCCCGATCAACCCAGCGCCCTGACCACCGCCTCACCCATCTCGCGGGTGCCCACACGGGTGGTGCCCTCGCTGTAGATGTCCGGGGTGCGCAGGCCCTGAGCCAGTACCTTGCGCACGGCCGCTTCGATGCGGTCGGCTGCCTGCGCCTGATTGAGCGAGAAGCGCAGCATCATGGCGGCGCTCAGGATGGTGGCCAGCGGGTTGGCCACGCCCTTGCCGGCGATGTCGGGGGCGCTGCCGTGGCTGGGCTCATACAGGCCACGGCTGGCGCTGTTGAGGCTGGCCGAGGGCAGCATGCCGATGGAGCCAGTCAGCATGGAGGCTTCGTCTGAGAGGATGTCGCCAAACATATTGCCGGTGACGATGACATCGAAGCTCTTGGGCGCCTTGACCAACTGCATCGCGGCGTTGTCGACGTACATGTGTTGGAGCTCGATGTCGGGATACTGGGTGTGCACTTCGATGACGACGTCCTTCCACAGCTGGAAGGTCTCGAGCACATTGGCCTTGTCGACACTGGTCACCTTCTTGCCGCGCTTGCGTGCGGCCTGGAAGGCCACATGCGCAATGCGTTCTATCTCGGGCCGGGTGTAGCGCATGGTGTCGAAGGCTTCTTGCGCTCCCGCAAAAGCACCGTCGGGCGATACGCGTCTTCCGCGAGGCTGGCCGAAGTAGATGTCGCCTGTTAGCTCGCGAATGATCAGAATGTCCAGGCCCGACACCAGTTCGGGCTTCAAGCTGGAGGCGCCCACGAGCTGCTCGTAGCAGATGGCCGGCCTGAAATTAGCGAACAAGCCCAGGTTCTTGCGCAGGCCGAGGATGGCCTGTTCAGGGCGCAGGGGGCGATCGAGTTTGTCGTGCTTCCAGTCCCCCACTGCACCAAACAGGATGGCGTCAGCCTGTTGAGCCAGCTTGAGGGTCCCTTCTGGTAGGGGGTGGCCGTGCGCGTCATAGGCTGCGCCGCCCACCAGGGCTTGCTCCATCTCAAACTTAAGGTCCAGAGCCTTGAGCACCTTGACCGCTTCAGCCACGATTTCAGTGCCGATACCGTCACCAGGAAGGACTGCGATTTTCATGAACGTCTTTCTGCAGATTCAATGACTCAGCCAAAGCTGCGGGCCAGCCAGGGCTTGGCCGCCAGTCGCTGCGCTTCGAAGGCTGCAATCTTGTCCTTGTGGCGCAGGGTCAGGCCGATGTCGTCCAGCCCATTGAGCAAACAGTATTTCCGGAAGGCATTGACTTCAAAGGCGATTTCCTCGCCCTGGGCCTTGACGATGCGCTGGCGCTCCAGGTCGACGGTCAGCTTGTACCCCGGGAAGGCGGCCACCTCATTGAACAACTGGTCGATCTTCGTTTCATCGAGCACCAGCGGCAGCAGCCCGGTCTTGAAGCAGTTGTTAAAGAAGATGTCGGCATAGCTGGGGGCAAGGATGACCCGAAAGCCATATTGACCGATGGCCCAAGGGGCATGCTCACGTGAAGAGCCGCAGCCGAAGTTTTTGCGGGCCAGCAAGATGCTCGCTCCCTGATAGCGGGACTGATTGAGCACGAAGTCGGGGTTGGGCTGGCGCTGGCTTTCGGGCTTGCCGTAGTAGCCTGGATCCTTGTAACGCCACTCGTCGAACAGATGGGGCCCAAAGCCGGTTCGGTGTATGGCCTTGAGGAACTGCTTGGGCATGATGGCATCGGTGTCGACGTTGGCCCTATCGATGGGCGCCACGATGCCGGTGTGAGTGCTGAATTTCTGCATGAGAGGGGTCCTTGGAGCTGAGGGTTTCGGGCGCGTCAGGTAAAGCGTCGGATGTCGACGAAGTGTCCGTGCAGGGCTGCGGCCGCGGCCATCGCTGGACTGACCAGGTGGGTGCGACCACCAGCGCCCTGGCGACCCTCAAAGTTGCGATTGCTGGTGGAGGCACAGCGCTCGCCGGGTTCCAGACGGTCTGCGTTCATGCCCAGACACATCGAGCAGCCCGGCTGGCGCCATTGAAAACCTGCGGCGATGAAGATCTTGTCCAGGCCTTCCTGCTCGGCCTGGGCCTTGACCAATCCCGAGCCTGGCACTGCAAGGGCCAGTTTGATATTGGGAGCCACCCGACGGCCGATTTTTTTGATAATGGCCGCTGCCTCGCGCATGTCTTCGATGCGGCTGTTGGTGCACGATCCGATAAAAACTTTGTCGACCATGATGTCGTTAATGGGCTTGCCCGGTTGCAGGCCCATGTAGCCCAGCGCCCGTTCCATGGCATCGCGCTTGACCGGATCTTTTTCCTTGTCAGGATCGGGCACCCGGTCCTCGATGGACAGCACCATCTCCGGAGAGGTTCCCCAGGTCACCTGCGGCCTGATCTGGCTCGCGTCGATCTCGACCACCGCGTCGAACTTGGCATCTGCATCGGAGTGCAGGGTCTTCCAATACTGCACCGCCAGGTCCCATTCCGGGCCGCCCACAAACTGGCCGGTCTTGGGGTCGGTGCCGGGGGCCATGGGCCTGCCCTTGACGTAGTCGATGGTCTTGTTGTCAACGGCCACCAGACCGGCACGCGCGCCGGCCTCGATGGCCATGTTGCAGACGGTCATGCGGCCTTCCATGCTCAGGTCGCGTATGGCCGAGCCGGTGAATTCGATGGTGTAGCCGGTCCCGCCGGCCGTGCCGATCTTGCCAATGATAGCCAGCACAATGTCCTTGCCGGTCAGGCCCGGAGCCAACTTGCCTTCGACCCGGACCAGCATGTTCTTGGCTTTCTTGGCCAACAGGGTCTGCGTGGCCAGCACATGCTCGACCTCGCTGGTGCCGATGCCGTGGGCCAGGGCACCAAAGGCGCCGTGTGTGGCGGTGTGGGAGTCCCCGCAGACCACTGTCATGCCCGGCAGTGTGGCGCCGTTTTCCGGCCCGATCACGTGCACGATGCCCTGACGCTTAGACAAAAAGGGGAAGTAGGCCGCGGCACCGAACTCGGCGATATTCTTATCGAGGGTCAGGATCTGTTCTTTGCTGATCGGATCGGTCAGGCCGTCATAGCCGTTTTCCCAGCCATCTGTGGGCGTGTTGTGGTCGGCGGTGGCCACCACAGAGCTAATGCGCCAGACCTTGCGACCGGCCTCGCGCAAGCCCTCATAGGCCTGCGGACTCGTGACCTCATGGGTGAGATGGCGGTCGATGTAGAGCACCGTCGTGCCGTCTTCTTCGGTATGGACAACATGGTCGTCCCAGAGTTTGTCGTAGAGAGTGCGTCCCATGGGTTCTTCCTTGAGGGCGTGGAAATCAGTTTGCTGGAGTGCCAAGCCTGGCCGCGTGGCAAAGGAATCTTGCTGGAGCCTCGGCCTGCACTTGCAGACCGGCATTTTGCACCGAGGCGGGATTCTCGTTGCGCGGCCGCTGGCAAGTCCTGTCGCGCAGGTGCGCCGGTTAAAAAAGCCCGCTGAACGAGCGGGCTTTTTCTTCGCGGGCGTGCACCTTCAGCGTTGTGCGATCGGTTTGACTTGTCGTGCAGTGGCGCCGGTGAAAAGCTGGCGCGGACGGCCGATCTTGTATTCGGGGTCTCCGATCATCTCGTTGAGCTGGGCGATCCAGCCTACCGTGCGAGCCAAGGCGAAGATGCCGGTGAACAGGTTGACCGGAATGCCGATGGCGCGCTGCACGATGCCCGAGTAAAAGTCCACATTCGGGTAGAGCTTGCGCTGTACGAAGTAGTCATCCTCCAGGGCGATCTTCTCCAGCTGCTTGGCCAGTTTGAACAAGGGATCGTTTTCCAGGCCGAGTTCGGTCAGCACCTCATTGCAGGTTTCCTGCATCAGCTTGGCACGGGGGTCATAGTTCTTGTAGACCCGGTGTCCAAAGCCCATCAGCTTGACGCCGGAATTCTTGTCCTTGACCTGGTTCATGAATTCGCCCACCTTGGCCACGCCCCCCATCTTCTGGATGTCCTCGAGCATGTTCAGGCAGGCTTCGTTGGCCCCGCCATGGGCCGGGCCCCACAGGCAGGCAACGCCTGCTGCAATCGCGGCAAAAGGATTGGTGCCGGAAGAGCCGCACAACCTGACGGTGGAGGTCGAGGCGTTCTGCTCATGATCAGCATGCAGGATGAAGATCCGGTCCATGGCGCGCTCCAGCACCGGATTGACCACGTAGTCTTCGCAGGGAACGCCGAACATCATGCGCAGGAAATTACCAGCGTAGCTCAGGTCGTTTTTGGGGTACATGAAGGGTTGGCCCACGCCGTACTTGTAGGCCATGGCGACCAGCGTGGGCAGCTTGGCGATCAGGCGGATGGCTGCAATCTCGCGGTGTTTGGGATTGTTGATGTCGGTGCTGTCGTGGTAGAAGGCCGACATGGCGCCAATCAATCCGGTCAACACCGCCATCGGGTGAGCATCGCGCCTGAAGCCGCGCAGGAAGAACTGCATCTGCTCATTGACCATGGTGTGGTGGGTCACCAGCTTGGTAAAGCTCGCTTTTTCGCTGGCGTTGGGCAACTCGCCGTAGAGCAGCAGGTGGCAGGTTTCCAGAAAGTCGCAGTTGACCGCCAGTTGCTCGATCGGATAGCCACGGTAGAGCAGTTCGCCTTTGTCACCGTCGATGTAGGTGATGGCCGACTGGCAGGAGGCTGTGGAGAGAAAGCCCGGGTCATAAGTGAACATGCCGGTTTGAGCGTAGAGCTTGCGGATGTCAATCACGTCGGGGCCGACGCTGCCCTTGTAGACAGGCATTTCGATGGCGGGGCTGCCGTTGCTGAAGGACAGCGTGGCTTTGTTGTCGGCGAGTTTCATGGGATCCTCTCTCTGTGATCGGTTTCGTTATGGGTGGACAAGGGTGGCAGGCTGTGGCGGACGCAGCATTTGAAGGACATCGAGCGCCTGTGCGGACATGACCCCAGCATCGTCGATTTGTGCGGGCTGTTTGCGCTGCAGCAGCAGGTCGAGCAGGTCATTGTCTGACAGCGCCATCAGGTCATCGAGCCCCTGAGCCTGCCAGACGGTAAGCTGCCCCTCGAATTGCCGGAAGAAGCGTTCGATGAACAGGTCATTTTCAAGCAGGCCCCGCCGGCAGCGCCACTTCAGACGCGACAGGCGCCTTTCGTCAAGTAGCTCGTGGGTCGGCGCTGGCGTGTTCATGACGAGTTCAGGTTCGCGGGATCAGACTGAGCGCAGCACCATCATCTCTTTGATCTTGCCGATGGCCTTGGTCGGGTTGAGTCCCTTGGGGCAGACATCGACGCAGTTCATGATGGTGTGGCAACGGAACAGCCGGTAGGGGTCTTCCAGGTTGTCCAGCCGCTCGGCGGTGGCCTGGTCACGGCTGTCGGCAATGAAACGGTAGGCCTGCAGTAGGCCGGCCGGACCCACGAATTTGTCGGGATTCCACCAGAAGCTCGGGCAGCTGGTAGAACAGCTGGCGCACAAAATGCACTCGTACAGGCCGTTGAGTTCGTCTCGTTCTTCCGGCGACTGCAGGCGCTCCTTCTCGGGGGGCACTGTCTCGTTGACCAAATAGGGCTTAATCGAGTGGTACTGCTTGAAGAACTGCGTCATGTCCACGATCAGGTCGCGGATGACAGGCAGTCCTGGCAAGGGCTTGAGCACGATCTCGCCCTTGAGGGTGTTCATATTGGTCAGGCAGGCCAGCCCGTTCTTGCCGTTGATATTCATCGCATCGGATCCGCACACTCCTTCGCGGCACGAGCGGCGAAAGGAGATGGACGGATCGAGCTCCTTGAGCTTCATCAGCGCATCGAGCAGCATGCGCTCGGTGCCGGTCAATTCGATCTCGACCGTCTGCATGTAAGGCTTGGCGTCCTTGTCCGGGTCGTAGCGGTAGATCTTGAAGGTGCGTTTTGCCATGTCTTGCTCCGGATACTTGCAGATTTTTAGAAGGTACGGACCTTGGGCGGAACCGATTCAACCGTCAGGGGTTTGAGGTTGACCGGCTTGTAGTCCAGACGGTTACCCTGGCTGAACCACAGCGTGTGCTTCATCCACTCGCCGTCGTTGCGGCCCAGCGGGAACTGTGGGTCGTCGGCCGGGCGCTCATAGTCATTGACCGTATGGGCGCCACGGCACTCTTTGCGCGCGGCCGCCGAGGTCATGGTGGCCTGGGCCGCCTCGATCAGGTTCTCAACTTCGAGGGCTTCGATCCGAGCCGTGTTGAAGACCTTCGATTTGTCTTTCAGCCCAAGGTTTGCCACACGATCGCGGATGGCGTTGATCTTGGCCACACCCTCGTCCATGCTGGCCTGGGTGCGGAACACGCCGGCGTGTTGCTGCATCGCGCTGCGGATGTCGCCGGCCACCGTCTGGGCGTATTCACCGTCTGAGGTGGTGTCCAGACGATTGAGCCTGGACAGCGAAAGCTCAGCCCCGTCAGCCGGCAGGTTTTTGTGTTCGCCCTTGGGGTTGACGTGGGCCACGATGTGGTTGCCGGCGGCGCGGCCGAAGACCAGCAGGTCCAGCAGTGAATTGGTGCCCAATCGGTTGGCGCCATGCACCGAAACGCAGGCACATTCACCGACTGCGTAGAGGCCGCCCACAATCTTCTGGCTTCCACGGCCGTCGGGCACCACCACTTGTCCGTGGATGTTGGTGGGAATGCCGCCCATCTGGTAGTGGATGGTGGGTACCACCGGGATCGGCTCGCGGGTGATGTCGACGTTGGCGAAGTTCACACCAATCTCGTAGACCGAGGGCAGACGCTTATGGATGGTCTCGGCGCCCAGGTGGTCGAGCTTGAGCAGCACGTAGTCCTTGTTGGGGCCGCAGCCGCGACCTTCCTTAATTTCCTGGTCCATGCAGCGCGAGACGAAGTCACGCGGGGCCAGATCCTTGAGCGTAGGCGCATAGCGTTCCATGAAGCGTTCACCGTTGCTGTTGAGCAGGATCGCGCCTTCCCCGCGGCAGCCTTCGGTCAGCAGCACCCCTGCACCGGCCACGCCGGTGGGATGGAACTGCCAGAACTCCATGTCCTCCAGCGGAATGCCAGCGCGGGCCGCCATGCCCAGGCCGTCACCGGTGTTGATGAAGGCGTTGGTTGAGGCGGCAAAGATACGGCCAGCCCCGCCGGTGGCCAGCAGCGTGGTCTTGGCCTCGAGGATGTAGACCTCGCCGGTTTCCATCTCGAGGGCCGTGACCCCCACCACATCGCCGTCGGCGTCTCGGATCAGATCGAGCGCCATCCATTCGACGAAGAAATTGGTCTTCTCGCGCACATTCTGCTGATAAAGCGTGTGCAGCATGGCATGGCCGGTGCGGTCAGCGGCGGCGCAGGCGCGTTGCACCGGCTTTTCGCCATAGTTGGCGGTGTGGCCGCCAAAGGGCCGCTGGTAGATGGTGCCGTCGGGGTTGCGATCAAAAGGCATGCCCATGTGCTCAAGGTCGTAGACCACTTTGGGCGCTTCACGGCACATGAATTCAATGGCGTCCTGGTCACCCAGCCAGTCCGAACCTTTGACGGTGTCATAGAAATGGTAGTGCCAGTTGTCCTCGCTCATATTGCCCAGCGAGGCGCCGATGCCCCCCTGGGCGGCCACCGTGTGCGAGCGGGTGGGGAAGACTTTGGAGAGCACTGCCACATTCAGGCCGGCGCGAGCCAGTTGCAGCGAGGCACGCATACCTGAGCCACCGGCACCGACGATCACCACATCAAAGCGGCGCTTGGGGAGTTTGGAGCTTGTAGTCATGGTTTTCAGAATCTCCACAGCACTTGGATGGCCCAGCCGGCATTGGCCAGCAGCCAGACGATGGTAAAGACCTGCAAGGCCAGGCGCAGGCCCACGGGTTTGATGTAGTCCATGAAGACATCGCGCATGCCCACCCAGACGTGGTAGAGCAAGGCGATGATGACGGCGAAGGTCAGCGTCTTCATGGCCTGCGGTGCAAAGATGCCCGACCAGGTGTCATAGCCGATGGGGCCGGAGCTCAGCAGCACCTGAGCCAGCACGATCACTGTGAAGAGGGCCATGAGAACCGCGGTCACGCGCTGGGCCAGCCAGTCTCGCGTGCCGTAATGCGCACCCACGACGATGCGTTTGGAGCCGTAATTGACTGCCATTTCCTTCTTGCTCCTTCAGTGAATCAGTACAAACCGAACAGCTTGGCGCCCAGCACTGCAGTGAGCGCAAGGCTGACCATCAGCACGATGCGAGCCGAACTTGCCCCTGAGCGCTTGTCCACTGCGCTGTGGTTCATGTCCATGCGCAGGTGGCGAAGCCCGGCGCAGAAATGGTGCAGGTAAGCCCAGATCAGCCCCAGGGCCACCAACTTCCAGATGAAGCCTGGCAGGCCCAGCATGCCCACGGAGAAGGCGCCGGTGAATCGTTCAAAGGATATCTCCGAGGAAATAGAGGTGTCGAACATCCAGATGATGAAGGGCATCAGCAGGAACATCAGCACCCCGCTGACCCGGTGCAGGATGGAGACCCAGCCGGCTGCTGGCAGGCGGTAGCTGGGCAGGTCGCTCAGCGCATTGATATTGCGAAATTGTGGTCTTTGGCGGCCAGGTGTCGCGTTGTCGGACATGCTTGAACTTTCTATGAGAGTCGGATACTGCCTGTTTTTTGAGCTTGTCCCTGAAATTCTATTGCAATGCAGCAAGCGCACCAGAGGGTTTGACCTGTCGTGCGCCCCAACCCGGTCGCACAAGCGCCAGCCCTCCGGGCCTTCCATGGTTGCAGAGGCGCAAGTAAGGGGCCACAAGCTGACGCCACGGTTACAGATTCTCCAAATGGGCCAGTAGGGACTGTGCTTTTTCCTCGATCTCGGCGCTCTCCTCGGGGCCGATGCGCTGGAGGTTCTTGACCATCAGGGCCGTCCTTGGATTGGCGGCCAGTTCGGACCGGTGGGTCTGCAGAAAGTGCCAATACAGCGTGGTCAGCGGACAGGCCTTCTCGCCGGTGCGGCGCTGGGGCTCGTAGCGGCAGCCCTCGCAGTAGTTGCTCATGCGCTTGACGTAGGCGCCGCTGGCCACGTAGGGCTTGCTGGTAAACCGCGGCCCGGTGGCAAACAAGGCCATGCCGGCGGTGTTGGGCAGTTCCACCCATTCAACTGCATCGACATACATGGACAGGTACCAATCGCAAAGCTGCGCCGGTTCGATCTGTGCCAACACGCCGAACATGCCCGTCACCATCAGGCGTTGTATGTGGTGGGCGTACCCATGCTCAAGCGTCTGCCCGATGCACTGGGCCAGGCAGTTCATTTGAGTCTGGCCATTCCAGTACCAGGACGGCAGAGGGCGGCGGTGCTGGTAATGGTTGGCCGTCTTGAGGTGGGGCATGTCCAAGTAGTAGACCCCGCGCATGAATTCGCGCCAGCCCAGCACTTGCCGGATGAAGCCCTCCACGCTGGCCAGATCGAGCCCTCGATCGCGCCAGGCGCGCTCGGCCGCCTGCACCACCTCCAGCGGGTGGAGCAATTTGAGATTAAGCGCGCTCGAAATCAGCGAGTGCCAGCCAAAGGGCATGCCGGTCCACATGGCGTCCTGGTGCTTGCCAAAGTGCGGCAGGCGGTGCGCGATGAAATCATCGAGCGCCTCAAGCGCCTGCCCCCGGGTGACTGGCCACCGGAAATCGGTCAGACGACCCGGATGCGCGGCAAACCGCTGGGCCACCATCGCCAACACGTCCTGCGTGAGGGCATCGGGCTCGAAGGCCGGTGCCGGCGGTATGGCACCCGGGCCGGCTTTGCCGAATCCACTGCGGTTGTCGGCGTCGAAATTCCACTGGCCGCCCACTGGTTCATCGCCGTCCATCAGCACCTTGTAGTCCCTGCGCATCTGGCGGTAGAAGAATTCCATGCGCAGTTGCTTGGAGCGGCCTGCCCATTTTGCAAACGCTTGGCGGCTGCACAGAAAGTGCGTGTCTTCGCACCACTGCAGCGGCAGGCCCTCTGGCAGGGCTGCCTCGATTTGCTGGCGCACTCGCTCGTCTCCTGGCTCTATGCCCACCACTCCAACCGGCTTGAAAGCGTCGATGGCTGCGTTCAGACCTTGTCCCAGGCTGTCGTCGTTGTGTTCGTCCAGGCGCCGGTAGTGCACCGTCAGGCCCCGCTCGCGCAGTTCTTCTGCAAAGTGACGCATGGCAGAGAGAAAGAGCGCGATTCGCATCGGGTGCGAAGGCACATGGGTGGATTCCTCCCGGGCCTCGATCATCACCACCACATCGCGCTGGGTATCAGCCTGTTCGAGCACTGCCGACCGGGCATCGAGCTGGTCGCCCAGCAGCAAGATCAGGTGCCGCACCTTCATGGGGTGGGCGCACCCGCGCGGCGGCAAGCCTCGCTGCAATAGCGCACCTCATCCCAGGTACGGGCCCATCGCTTGCGCCAGGTCATGGGTCGGCCACAGCACTGGCAGTCTTTGGTGGGCAGGTAAGACTTGTTGCCCCTGAAGCTGCTTTTGCCGTTTACTGGAGAAGATTTGCTGGCCATGGCCTGGGGCTTGCCTTAGCTCAGGCTGTTGCGGTAGTGGTGACTGTCGGTGCGGTACAGGCCGCGCCGCAGTTCCATCGGCGCATCCTGGTAGGTATAGGCCACCCGCTCGACGCTGAGCAGGGGCGTGCCTGGTGCCACCGCCAGCCGTTCTGCCGATGCTGCATCGGCGGCGACTGCGCGCAGCTTCTCGTCGGCGCGCACCATGCGCACGCCAAACTCGGTTTCGAACAGGGCGTACATGGCCCCTTCATGGCTGGCCAGCCGCTCGGCCGTCAGGCCTTTGAAGGCCGAGCCCGGCAGCCAGATGTCCTCCAGGATGGTGGGCACACCCCGGAAAGCCAGCACACGACGCACCTGGAGCACCGAGTCACCTGTGCGCAGGGCCAGAATGCGGGCCACGTCGGCCGGCGCGCGCTGGCGCTTGCAATCGATGATGCTGCGCTGGGCGGGGCCTTCACTGCCTGCGTTGCCTTGATCGGGCAACAGGCGCAGAAAGCGGTACTGCACCTGCTGCTCGGCGTGGGTGGCTACGAAGGTGCCGCGACCCTGGCGCCGCACCACCGGGTTTTCTGCGGCCAGCTCGTCGATGGCCTTGCGTACTGTGCCCTGGCTGACCCGGTAGCGGCCGGCCAACTCCATCTCGCTGGGAATCAAGTCGCCCGGTTTCCACTGCCCCGCTTGCAGGCTTTGCAGAATGAGGGCCTTGATTTGCTGATACAGCGGGCTGAAGGCCGGTGCCGCCGAGGCCTCGTCGATGGGCGCGGCGCTGTCTGCGTTGGGGGAGGCGGTGGGCATGGGGCGGTGGAGGGGTCGGGCCGACGAGGACATCAGGAACGGCTTAAATCATATCTCTTATATAAGACATAAGACAAATTGACCCGCCTGGGTTTTCCCGCATAGAATCCCCCGCGCTGCGAAGGCGCTCTTGCCGGAGACGCCTTAGCCCGTGGCCCTGTGCTGCGGCCCCTTACATCCTCGAATTTCTAAGTCCTGTTTTGGAGCTCCCATGAAAAAACCCGTCCGTGTTGCCGTTACCGGTGCTGCTGGCCAAATCGGCTATGCCCTGCTGTTTCGCATTGCCTCTGGTGAGATGCTGGGCAAGGATCAGCCGGTCATCTTGCAGCTGCTCGAGATTGCGGACGAGAAGGCCCAAAAAGCCCTCAAGGGCGTGATGATGGAGCTCGAAGACTGCGCCTTTCCCCTGCTGGCCGGCATGCACGCTTACAGCGATGCAAACCAGGCCTTCAAGGACACCGACTACGCCTTGTTGGTCGGCGCCCGTCCGCGTGGTCCTGGCATGGAGCGCGCCGACCTGCTGGCTGCCAACGCCCAGATCTTCACCGCCCAGGGCAAGGCGCTCAATGCCTCGGCCTCGCGCAACGTCAAGGTGCTGGTGGTGGGCAACCCAGCCAACACCAATGCCTACATCGCGATGAAGTCTGCCCCCGACCTGCCGGCCAAGAACTTCACCGCCATGCTGCGTCTTGATCACAACCGGGCGCTCAGCCAAGTAGCCGCGAAAACCGGCAAGGCGGTGGCTGACATCCAGAAACTTTGCGTCTGGGGCAATCATTCGCCCACCATGTATGCCGACTACCGGTTTGCCACCATAGGGGGCCAGTCGGTCAAGGACATGATCAACGATCAGGTCTGGAACGAAACCGTTTTCCTACCCACGGTGGGCAAGCGCGGCGCAGCCATCATCGAGGCCCGTGGCCTTTCTTCGGCCGCCTCTGCGGCCAATGCGGCCATCGACCACATGCGCGATTGGGCCTTGGGCACTCATGGTGCCTGGGTCACCATGGGCGTACCCTCGCAAGGCTGGTATGGCATTCCCAAAGAGGTGATGTTTGGTTTTCCTGTCACCTGCTCGGGCGGCGAGTACACGGTGATCGAAGGTCTGCCGATCGATGCGTTCAGCCAAACCTGCATCAACAAGACGCTCAAGGAGCTGCAGGACGAGCAGGCTGGCGTGGCGCACCTGCTCTGAGTTGTTTGCGCGTTACCAGGCTCGGACCGGCCGGCATGATGCATCCGCGCGAAGTCCTGCTTGATGCGCAGGCCGCCTCTGGCGCGCTGCCGGTCTGTGACCATTACAGCGGGGTGCCAGATCGCATGCGCAAGAGCCTGCAGTTGCAGGCGCAACTGCGGCAGGAGTTCGGGGCCTGCGTGTTTGATGTCACGCTCGATTGCGAGGACGGCGCCCCGGTGGGTGGCGAGGCCGAGCATGCCGCCTTGGTCGCCGAGCTGGTGCGGGGTGCCGAGCCCGAGGCCCGTGTAGCGGCCCGTGTCCACCCGATCGACCATGCCAGTTTTGCCGATGACCTTCGCATCATCGCTGCAGGTGCGGCCAAGCGGCTGACCCATCTGATGATTCCCAAAGTGGAGTCGCTGGCCGATGTGCAGCAGGTCGACCGTGCGCTCAGGGCTTTGGGGCCCGATGCTGCAGCATTGCCGGTGCATGTCCTGCTGGAATCGCAGCGGGCGGTGCATGCGGCCTTCGAGATTGCGGCGCATCCGCGGGTGCAATCGATCAGCTTCGGGTTGATGGACTTTGTCTCCAGCCACAACGGGGCCATCGGCGCGCAGGCCATGACGGCCAGCGGCCAATTCACTCACCCCTTGGTGTTGCGCGCCAAGCTTGAGATCGCTGCGGCCTGTCATGCCAGTGGCAAGGTCCCTTCGCACTGTGTGGTGACTGAATTTGCAGACGGCAAGGCTCTGCAGCATGCGGCTGAGCGGGCCGCTCGGGAGCTGGGCTACACCCGCATGTGGAGCATCCATCCCAACCAGATCCGGCCCATCCTGGCTGCTTTTGCGCCCGATGCGACTGAGTTGCAAACCGCCAGCGATCTGCTGACGGCCGCTCAGCGGGCTCAGTGGGCACCGATCAGTTTTGAGGGGCGATTGCACGACCGTGCCAGCTATCGCTATTACTGGCAATTGCTCGAGCGGGGCCGCCGCACCGGCGTTCGAATACCGCAGGCCGCGCAGGGCTGGTTCGAATGAGTCATGATTGAGAGATACAGAATTTTTTGAGGAGAAAAACCATGAGCGATTTTTTGCAGACCTACCGCGCGCATGTGGCAGAGCGCGCTGCCCTGGGCATTCCCCCCCTGCCTTTGTCGGCCAAGCAGGTGGCCGAGGTGATCGAGTTGCTAAAGAACCCACCTAAAGGCGAGGACGCCTTTCTGATGGATTTGCTCGCCACTCGGGTGCCGCCCGGTGTGGATGATGCGGCCAAGGTCAAAGCCAGTTTCTTGGCTGCAGTTGCGCATGGCGACATCAAGGTGGCTCTTATTTCCAAGGCCAAGGCCACTGAGCTTCTGGGCACCATGGTGGGGGGCTACAACGTCAAGCCCCTGATCGACCTGCTTGACGACGCAGAAGTGGCCGCCGTGGCTGCCGAGGGCTTGAAGAAAACCCTGCTGATGTTCGATGCCTTCCATGACGTGGCCGAGAAATGCAAGGCCGGCAATGCCAAGGCCAAGGAAGTCATGCAGAGCTGGGCTGATGCGCAGTGGTTCACAGCGCGGCCGGAAGTGCCCAAGACCATCACCGTGACGGTGTTCAAGGTGCCCGGCGAAACCAATACCGACGACCTCTCGCCCGCGCCCGATGCCTGGAGCCGCCCGGATATTCCGCTGCACTACCTGGCCATGCTCAAGAACACCCGTCCCGACGCAGCCTTCAAGCCTGAGGAAGACGGCAAGCGCGGTCCGATGCAGTTCATTGAAGACCTCAAGAAAAAGGGCCACTTGGTGGCCTATGTGGGCGATGTGGTGGGCACCGGTTCGAGCCGCAAATCGGCCACCAACAGCGTGATCTGGGCCACCGGCGAAGACATTCCTTTTGTCCCCAACAAGCGTTTTGGCGGTGTCACCCTGGGCGGCAAGATCGCCCCTATCTTTTTCAACACGCAAGAGGATTCGGGATCGCTGCCGATCGAGGTCGATGTGAACAAGCTCGAGATGGGCGATGTGATCGACATCCATCCCTATGAGGGCAAGATCACCAAGGGCGGCGCGCAGATTGCTCAATTCCAGCTCAAGAGTGATGTGCTGCTTGACGAAGTGCGTGCGGGCGGCCGCATCAACCTGATCATCGGCCGCTCGCTCACCGGCAAAGCGCGTGAGTTCCTGGGCTTGCCGGCCTCCACAGTGTTTCGTCTGCCGCAGGCGCCGGCGGCGACCCAGGCTGGCTTTACTCTGGCCCAGAAGATGGTGGGCCGCGCCTGCGGTCTGCCCGAGGGCAAGGGCATCCGTCCGGGCACTTACTGCGAACCGAAGATGACCACGGTGGGCTCACAAGACACCACCGGCCCGATGACCCGTGATGAACTCAAAGACTTGGCCTGCCTGGGCTTTAGCGCAGACATGGTGATGCAGTCCTTCTGCCACACCGCGGCCTACCCCAAGGCGGTCGATGTGAAGATGCACCGTGAACTGCCGGCCTTCATCTCCAGCCGTGGCGGTGTCTCGCTGCGCCCGGGCGATGGCGTCATCCATTCCTGGCTCAACCGCTTGCTGCTGCCCGACACCGTGGGCACCGGCGGTGACTCGCACACCCGCTTTCCGATTGGCATCAGCTTCCCCGCCGGCTCTGGTTTGGTGGCTTTTGGCGCGGCCACTGGCGTCATGCCGCTGGACATGCCCGAATCGGTGCTGGTGCGTTTCAAGGGAAAAATGCAGCCGGGCGTGACCCTGCGCGATCTGGTGCATGCGATTCCGCTGTACGCCATCAAGGCGGGCCTGCTGACCGTCGAGAAAAAGGGCAAGAAGAACGTCTTCTCCGGCCGCATCCTCGAGATTGAAGGTTTGCCTGACCTGAAAGTGGAACAAGCCTTCGAGTTGTCCGATGCGTCGGCCGAGCGCAGCGCCGCCGGTTGCACCATCAAGCTCAATAAAGAGCCGATCATCGAGTACCTCACGTCCAATGTGGTCTTGATGAAGAACATGATCGCCAACGGCTACGAAGACAAGCGCACCCTGGCCCGGCGTATCGAGAAGGTCGAGGCTTGGCTGGCCAAGCCCGAGCTGCTCGAGGCCGACAAGGATGCCGAGTACGCCGCCGTAATCGAGATCGACCTGGCCGACATCAAGGAGCCCATCGTCTGCTGCCCGAACGATCCGGACGATGCCAAGTTCATGAGCGAGGTCTCGGGCACCAAGATCGACGAGGCTTTCATTGGCTCCTGCATGACCAATATCGGCCACTTCCGCGCGGCCGCCAAGGTGCTGGGTAATACCCGCGACATTCCGGTCAAGCTGTGGGTCGCTCCGCCGACCAAGATGGACGAGAGCGAGCTCATCAAGGAAGGCCATTACGCCACCTTCGGCAACGCCGGAGCGCGCACCGAAATGCCAGGCTGCTCGCTGTGCATGGGTAATCAGGCCCAGGTGCGCGAAGGCGCCACCGTCATGTCGACCTCGACGCGCAACTTCCCCAACCGTCTGGGCAAGAACGCCAATGTGTTCCTGGGCTCGGCGGAGCTGGCGGCGGTGTGCTCCAAGCTCGGCCGCATCCCGACGCTGGCCGAATACCAGGAGGCGGTGGGCATCATCGACAAGGATGCAGCCAACATCTACAAGTACATGAACTTCGATCAGATCGAGGAGTATGCGGAGACGGCCAAGGGCGTCGCTGCCTGAGCCGGTGGTAGGCCGCGCCCTCGCGGCGATGGGGTTCAGTGCATCGACGGTGATCCATCCGTCGCCCTATCGCGCCTAGGGCGGCGCTCCCACGAGAAACTCAAGCACCTCGGGGTCGGCGCCCCCGCAAGAAACTCGAACGCGCTGAGGGCGGCGCCCCCAAATCCAGACCTTGAGGGGGCCTTGCTTTCAAACTCGGGTCAGGGCTACTTGAGGATCTGGAACAGGTTGTTGAAGCTGTCCGTCCAGATGCGCAGGCCCGGCAGTTCCTCGATGGCCGCTTGTCCCCGCGCCACGTCAGGTCGCTTGAGCAGCTCGGCGTCTCGGCTGAGCAGCACCCAGTCGGTGGTGGCCAGGTCACTGCCCTTGGCGTCGTCATCGATCAGGATCGCGTGCAGGCTCTGGTCGTCTGCCAGGCGCTTGACCACCGGCCCCAGGCGCAGGAAGCGGTTGGTGATGTGGATGGCCAGTACCCCGCCCGGCTTGAGATGGCGCAGGTACACCCCCATTGCCTCTCGCGTGATCAGATGGACCGGAATCGCATCGCTTGAGAAGGCGTCGATCACCAGAACATCGTATTGCTGCGGCGCCTCGCGTTCCATAGCCAGACGGGCATCGCCCAGTACCGTCTCGATCTTGGCGGCACTGTCGCTCAAGAAGAAGAACTCCTTGCGCGCCGCATCGATCACTTGGGGGTTGATTTCATAGAAACGATAGACGTCGTCCGACCGGCCGTAGGCGGCCAGCGTGCCAACACCCAGGCCCACCACACCGACTCGTATGGGTCCCGAGGGCTGCAGGGCCAGGATGGCTTGGCCGACTCCGGAGGTCGCGCCGTAGTACGAAGTGGGCTCCTTGCGGCGCGGCCCCAGGTGCTGCTCGCCGTGCATGATCATGCCGTGAAGCATGCGGCGCATGGTGTCTGGATCTGATTCGGGGCCTGTGTCCTTGACGCGCAGAGTGCCGTAGAAATTGCGCTCCATCACGCGGGCATTGGAGGACAGTCCATCGAAATGCAGAAACAGGTAGTAGCCGCTGGTTCCCAAGGCGGCGAGTGCCGCAACCGGAACCAGGCGATGCGCTGATCGGGTCAGGTAAACCGCCAGAGCCAGGGTGACCAGCAGACCGATGCCAAATTCGTAGTAGGCGTTGAAGATCTTCGGTGCCAGAAAGCCCACCGCCAGTCCACCCAGGGCACCTCCAAGTGAGACCATCAGGTAAAAGCCGGTCAAGTAACGCGGCGAGGGCTTCATGGCCGCCAATTCGCCGTGGAAGAACATGCACATCAGGAACAGCCCCAGCGAGAAGAGAGGAAGGGCTTCCTTGACATCGACAATGCCGCGCTCGTGATAGACCGACCACGCCATGGCCGCTACGGCGACCAGCATTGGACCGAGGAACCAGATGCGTTGGTACCAGCCGCGTCCCTGGCGGCCTTCAAAACACAGGATAAAGGTCAGCAGATAGAGTGTGAGCGGCAGAATCCACAAGAAGGGCACCGACGCGATGTCATGTGCGATGTGATTGCTGACGGCCAGCAGCATGAAAGAACCCATGCCAGCCAGAAGCAGCCACAAGGTGTAGTCGCCGGTTGAGGGAGCTTTCTCGCTGCTGCTCATGGCGCCGGTCTGAAGGCTTGCGCTTTGTGCCACCTCTGCTGGCGTTCTGGCGCTGTAGAGCGCCGATAGGGTGCACAGCAAGGCAAAGGCAAGATAGCCTGCGCTCCAGGTCCAAGATTGCTCGGTGGTGGTCACCCAGGGCTCGACCACAAAGGGATAGGCCACCAGCGCCAACAACGAGCCGAAGTTCGATAGCGCAAACAACCGGTAGACGGTGGCTGAAGGGAAGCTGCGTGCGAACCAGGCCTGCAGAAGCGGACCGGTGGTGGACAGCAGGAAATAGGGCAGGCCGATGGTCACTGTCAGCAGACCCAGAATTCGCCAGGTGGGGTCCTCATCGCCCGCGGGTTTCCATGCTGCATCGGGGATGATCGGCAGTGCCAGCAAGCTGATGATCAGGAGCACGGAGTGGATCACCGCCTGCCGCTTGGGCGTGAGCTTGCGGGTCGTCCAGTCGGCGTAGGCATAGCCAAAGAGCAGCAGGAACTGGAAGAACACCAGGCAGGTGGTCCAGACGGCGGCCGAACCCCCGAACCAAGGCAGGATCTGTTTGGCCACAATAGGCTGTACGAGGAAAAGCAGGACAGCACTGATGAAGATGGTCAGGGCGTAGAGGGCCATGGGTGCTTCCGCCGGGGGCAACCCGGAGAGGTTCGGATGGTTTTAGGGGCTCGCCTCGGTTGGCTGTCTCTGCGAGCGCGAAAAACCGAGATTGTAGAGTCAGTGCAGGCGCGGTGAGGGCGGGCCATGCCTTGGTGAAGCGTGAACTCGTGCCACACTTGCGGCCATGAAAGCTCCTGCCTGTCCTCTGCAATGCCGTCTCTGCTAATTGCAGGTGGGGGTGTAGGTGCCTTGTCGGCGGCGCTGGTCGTGCGGCGGGCCGGTTGGTCGGTTCAACTCTTCGAGCAGGCCCAGGCTTTCTCTGAGGTGGGGGCGGGGCTGCAGTTGGGACCCAATGCCACACGGTTGTTGCAGGCCTGGGGTTTGGGCTCGGCGCTAGAGGCTGTGGCGGCTTTTCCAGATGCGGTGGTCGCACGCCGCATTTCCGATGGGCGTGAGCTCGGACGACTGCCTCTAGGTGCGCAGGCGGTGCAGCGTTATGGCGCTCCTTATGCCACGCTGCACCGACGAGATTTGCATGGGCTGTTGCTCGAAGGCTTGCAGGAGCTGGAAGGGGTGGAGCTGCAACTGGGCTGTAAGGTCCTCGCATTTGAAGAGTCGGCTGAGCGGGTCAGCCTGATAGGTGAAAGGGGCTGCCTGGCCGAGGGACACGGCCTGATTGGCGCTGATGGTCTGTGGAGTCGCGTCCGCGAATTTCTCTTGCAGGACCAGCGCGCCCAGCCTACCGGTCACCTGGCCTACCGGGCTCTGATTCCCAGGGCTGATCTGCCCCGGCTCTTCCAGTCCAATGTGGTGACCGTGTGGCTGGGACCGCATCAGCATGCGGTGACTTATCCCATACGCGGCGGTGACGCGCTCAATCTGGTCCTGATCGTTCGGGGTCAGAGCCCACCTTTTCTACAGACCTGGGACGACGTAGTCCTCGTAGATGAGGCTCGTCGGGCTGTCTGGCAATCTTGCAGTGCGCTGCAGGATTGCGTTGCTGCAGCGCCGGCCTGGGGTCGCTGGAGCCTTTGCGATCGGCCGCCAGTGGACAGCCCTTCGGAAATGGCGCGCGGCCGTGTAGCCTTGCTCGGCGATGCCGCGCATCCGATGCGACCCTTCTTGGCGCAGGGGGCAGCGATGTCCATCGAGGATGCGGCTGAGTTGGGCCGCGTACTGAAGGATTTGCGCAGCCCCGGCAGTGATCTGCCTTCAGCTCTTTCGGTCTATGCGCAGCAACGGTGGCAGCGTGTGGCCCAAGTACAGGCTCGATCCAGGCGCAATGGAAAGATTTTCCACGCGGTAGGACCGATCCGCAGGGCGCGCGATCTTGCCTTGCGCTTTGCCGGCAGCCGTCTAATGGATCTGCCTTGGCTTTATGGTTACGGCCAGTCTTCGGTAACCGGGCCATGACGCCGGCGCGCCCTGTGGCAGCCTTCGCTGCCCGGCTCTAGCTCACGACAGGGGTTGGGGCGCCATTCATAGATGCCGCAGTTCACAGTCTGGCCGATTGTTCCGGTGAGGGCTGCGCAGCGCACGGGCTGATGGTCGGTGCCACGCATGCGGCAGGTGCTGACGTTGACTTCCACCGTCAGTCCGTCGGGCACAGTGCCTCCGGCAGACAGCAGCTCGTGCGTGGAGAAGTCGACCCGGAAGCTGGCGCAGCAGGCGCCGCACTCAGTGCAGTTGTAGCTCATTCATGCAAGCCGCCCCAGCAAGAGGAACTCCAGGAGTGCCTTTTGCACATGCAGTCTGTTTTGGCTTCGGCCGCTGCGTTTGACTTTGCTGCGCAAAGTCAGCCTGCGCAGAAACAGTCTGCCGCGCTACGCGCTTGGCGGCTTGCATTTCATGCAAGCCGCCCGAGCAAAAGGAACTCCATGAGTGCCTTTTGCACGTGCAGTCTGTTTTCAGCTTCGTCCCAGACGACGGATTGGGGGCCATCTATGACCTCGGCGGCCACCTCTTCGCCTCTGTGTGCGGGCAGGCAATGCATGAACAGCGCGTCGGGTTTGGCCACTGCCATCATTTCGGGGGTGACGCACCAATCGGCAAAAGCCTTTTTGCGCGCTTCGTTTTCCGCCTCGTAGCCCATGCTGGTCCAGACATCGGTGGTGACCAGGTCGGCCCCCTCGCAGGCTTGCATGGGGTCGCGGAACACCTTGTAGCTCTCGCCCGAGCGAATGCCGGCCACTGCCTGATCGACTTCGTAACCGCTGGGGGTGCTCAAGTGCACGGTAAAGCCCAGCAGCTCGGCCGCTTGTAGCCAGGTGTTGGCCATGTTGTTGCCATCGCCGACCCAGGCCACTACCTTGCCGGCGATCGAGCCGCGGTGCTCGATGAAGGTGAAGAGGTCAGCCAGAATCTGGCAAGGGTGAAACTCATTGGTCAGACCGTTGATCACCGGCACCCGCGAGTGCGCGGCAAACGTCTCGATCTTGGTCTGCTCATAGGTGCGGATCATCACCAGATCGACCATGCGGCTGATGACCTTGGCGCTGTCTTCGATCGGCTCGGCCCGACCGAGCTGGCTGTCGCCCGTGGTCAGGTGAACCACCGACCCGCCCAGCTGGTACATGCCCGCCTCGAAGCTCACCCGCGTGCGGGTGGAGGCCTTCTCGAAAATCATGGCCAGGGTGCGATCGCTCAGAGGCTGGTGCTTTTCGTAGGCCTTGAACTTGCGCTTGATGAAGGCTGCGCGCTCAAACAGATAAGCGTATTCCACGGCGCTGAAATCGCTGAACTGAAGGTAGTGGCGCAGGGCCGGGAGCGTAGCGCTCATGCGGGCGCTTTCTCTGCCAGCAGGGCGCGCACCAGGGGCGCCAGAATGGACACGGTTTCGTCGGCTTCGGCGGCGCTGAAGATCAGCGGCGGCACCAGGCGAATCACGGTGTCAGCGGTCACGCTAAGCAGCAGGCCCGCTTCGGCAGCCCGTCCCATCAGTTCGCTGCAGGGCACAGCCAATTCGACCCCAATCATGAGGCCCTTGCCCCGGATGTCCTTGACGCCCTTGTGCGACCCCAGTTCGCGCTGCAGCGCTGCGCGCAGGTGCTCACCCACTTGGGCAGCCCGTTCGAGCAGTCCTTCTTCTTCCATGATGCGGATGGTTTCTACTCCAGCCCTCATGGCCAGGGGGTTGCCACCAAAGGTGGTGCCGTGGTTGCCCACGCCCAGGATCTGTGCCGCCTTGGGGCCTGCCACCACGGCGCCGACCGGCACACCCGATCCCAAACCCTTGGCCAGGGGCATCACATCGGGTTTGATACCCGCCCACTGGTGTGCGAACCACTTGCCCGTGCGTCCCATGCCGCACTGCACTTCGTCGATCATCAGCAACCAGTCGCGTTGATCGCACAGTTGCCGGACCTGATGGAGATAGTCCGCCTGCATCGGGTGGACGCCGCCTTCGCCCTGGATGGCCTCAAAGAAGACCGCGACCACATTGGGGTTGCCGGCAGTGGCTTTTTCCAATGCCGCGATGTTGTTAATGGGCACCCGGATAAAGCCTTCGAGCAGGGGTTCAAAGCCAGCCTGCACCTTGGGGTTGCCGGTGGCGCTTAGGGTGGCGATGCTGCGGCCGTGAAAGGCCTTTTCGTAGACCACGATCTCTGGCCGGTCTATACCTTTGTTGTGGCCGAACTTGCGCGCCATTTTCAGAGCGGCTTCGTTTGCTTCCAGGCCCGTTGAGCAGAAGAACACATTGCTCAGGCCAGAGAGTTCGACCAGTTTGGCTGCCAGTTGTTCCTGCAGCGGCACATGGTAGTAATTGGAGGTGTGGATGAGCTTGCCCACCTGATCGCACAAGGCACTCACCAGACGCGGGTGACCATGTCCGAGCGTGTTGACTGCGATGCCGCCCAGCGCATCGAGGTAGCACTTGCCGTGGGTGTCCCAGACGCGGCTGCCCTGTCCGTGTGAAAGGGCAATCGGCAGACGCCCATAAGTGGTCATGACATGGGGCGAGGAGGGTGGCGTGGCAGATGGAGCGCTCATGTGGGGACTTCGGCAAGAAAAAAAGCCGGCGGCCGCTGCATGTCGGCACTCACCGGTTCGAGTGGTCAGGATCAAGAAACCGGAACAAATGATAACCGTCCCCAGGCCCTTCACAGCCCCTTTTCGGGCTCCAGCAGGCCTCTCGGCGCCATTCCAATGAGGCTTGTCAGGTCTTATATAAGATATAATTTTGGGCTCAGCCGAAGGGTGCCCAGAGAAGGCATTCTTCGAGCGGCTCCCTTCAAGGGATCACAGGCATTGAGCGAGCATGCAGCAGGGCCCCGGTCAGCAGGCAATCATCATTCGGGGGGTGACATCCGACGGTCGGACTTTTCGTCCGAGCGATTGGGCCGATCGCCTGGCGGGCGTCATGAGCCAGTTTCGACCCGGCGGCGCGCAGTCGGGCAGCCCCTTGAGCTATTCACCCTGGTGTATCCCCAAGGTCATCGATGGCATCAAGTGCGTAGTGGTGCACCCCGCCCTTGAGGAGGCCGAGCCCATGGCCTGGGCTTTCGTCCTTGGATTTGCAAGAGACAACGACCTTCAGCTTGTTCGAGGCTGAGCCCGCCGGGTGCGGGGCGCCCATGAAAAAACCGCCCGAAGGCGGTTTTCTTTCTTTGCTGCAGCGCACCGCTGAAAACGGCGGATGACACGAGGGTCATCCGTGCGAGGTCTTGCGACCTTCAGGCGGCCAGGGCGAGCGCCTTGACCTTGGCAGACAGGCGAGATTTGTCTCGCGCCGCCTTGTTCTTGTGAAAGATGCCCTTGTCAGCCACGCTGTCGACGATGCTTTGGGCTTTGGCGAAAAGCTCGGCCGCCTTGGCTTTGTCGCCTGAGACAACGGCTTTCTCGACGTTTTTCACCGCCGTGCGGTATTTCGAGCGCAGGGAGGTGTTCGCGGCGTTGATCTTTTCGTCCTGACGGACGCGCTTGCGGCCCGACGCGAGGCGCGGGTTCTTCTTTTTGGGTTTGCCACCAGTGGCCATGGGAATTCCTTTAAGTGTTTAAGGATGTTGCAGCAAAGCTCTCCATTATAGGGGTGGGCGATCGCCCGGGTGGGAGGCGGCGATGGGAGGCGATATTGCCGCGGTGGGGAGGGCTTGCCCTTGGTCCGAGGGCTCATGGCTTGGGCGGCCGTACCTGCCGGTCATTACACTCAGCCCGTGTCGCTGTTCCGTTCCGCCTCCATCGTCTCGCTGCTGACCCTGGCCTCGCGAATCACGGGCCTGGTGCGCGAGTTGCTGATGGCTGCTACGTTTGGGGCCAGCGCGATGACCGACGCCTTCAATGTGGCCTTTCGCATCCCGAACCTTTTGCGGCGGCTCTTTGCAGAGGGGGCTTTCAGTCAGGCTTTCGTGCCGGTGCTGGCGGCCACCCGTGAGCGGGAGGGCGAAGACGCAACGCGTCAGTTGATCGACCGGGTCGCAGCGCTGCTGGCTTTGGCGCTGGTGTTGGCCTGCATCGTCGGGGTGGCCGCGGCGCCGGTCCTGGTCTGGCTGATGGCCAGCGGCTTGCAGCAATCACCCCAGGGCTTTGAGGCGGCGGTCGACATGACCCGGTGGATGTTCCCCTACATCGGCTTCATGTCCTTGGTGGCTTTGTCAGCCGGCATCCTCAATACCTGGCGCCGGTTTGCAGTGCCCGCCGCCACACCTGTGCTTTTGAACTTGGCCATGATCGCCGCAGCCTGGTGGGGAGCCCCTGTCTTGCAGGCACGGGGTATCGAGCCGATCTACGCGATGGCTGCAGGGGTGATGGTCGGAGGCCTGCTGCAACTGGCAGTGCAGGTGCCGGCGCTGATGCGGCTGGGCTTGCTGCCGCGCCTCGATTGGCGCCCCTCGGCCTTGGCCGCTGCCTGGCGTGATTCGGGCACGCGGCGCATCCTGGCGCTCATGGCGCCGGCCTTGCTGGGGGTCAGCGTGGCCCAGATCTCGCTCCTGATCAACACCCAGATTGCCTCGCACCTTGGCCCGGGTAGCGTGAGCTGGCTTACCTATGCCGATCGGCTGATGGAGTTTCCAACCGCCCTGATCGGGGTGGCGCTGGGCGTGGTGCTGATGCCGCAGTTGGCAGCCGCCCGGGCTGCGGGCGATTCGGCCAAGTATTCGGCCATGCTTGATTGGGCCTTGCGCTGCGTGGTGGCGTTGGGCCTGCCCTGCGCGGCAGCCCTGCTGCTGTTTGCCGAGCCGCTGGTGGCGACGCTTTACCACTACGGGGCTTTCACTGCGCGCGATGTACAGATGACCACAGAGGCCTTGATGGGCTACGGTGTGGGCCTGCTTGGCCTGGTGGCGGTCAAGGTGCTGGCCCCCGGCTTCTACGCCGCCCAGGATGTGCGCACGCCGGTCAAGATTGCCATCGTGGTGCTGTTGATGACCCAGGCTCTCAACATCGTGCTGGTGCCTTATCTGGCCCACGCGGGTCTGGCTCTGGCCATAGGCTTGGGCGCGCTGATGAATGCGCTGTGGCTGCTCTTGGGGCTGATACGCCGCGGCAGCTATCAGCCCCAGCAGGGCTGGCTGCGCTTTGGCTTGCAAGTAGGGCTGGCCACAGCCCTGATGGCCGGCGCTCTGGCCGGCATGGCCCACACTTTCGAGTGGGTGGATCTGCGCGCTCAGCCAGGTTTGCGCGCAGGGCTGCTGGCCGCTGCGGTGGTGGGATGCGGTCTGTTGTACCTGGGCACCCTGCGCTTGCTGGGGTTCCCCCTCAGGAGCCTGATAGGGCGTTGAGAGAGTCGGATTTTGTGCCGACTCCTTCCCAAATATGCGACAGTGTGAGTCATGAATCTGAAATTCGAGGTCCCGACCCCGCTGGCCTACTTTGCCAGCCTGGTTGAAAGCGACGATCACTTTCCGTTGCTCGAGGCTGCAGTGTGTGTGGCCCAGGACGAATATCCTGATCTCGATGTCCAGCGGGTGCTCGGTGATGTGGATCAGCTGCTCGACCGTCTCAAGCGTCGTCTGGCTTGCGACGCACCGGCCTTGCAGCGACTGCGAGCGCTCAACCAGTTCTTCTTTCGTGAGTTGAGTTTTGGCGGTAATGTCAACGACTACTACGATCCGGACAACAGCTACCTTAATGCGGTGCTGCGGACACGCCGCGGCATACCCATCACCCTGGCGGTGATCTGGCTGGAACTGGCCGGAGGTCTGGGTTTGCAGGCCCGCGGAGTCGCCTTCCCTGGGCATTTCATGGTCAAGGTCAGCCTGCCCAAAGGTCAGGTGATCATCGACCCGTTCACGGGGCAGTCTCTCAGCCGGGAGGAGCTTTCGGAGCGTCTGGAGCCCTATCGCCAGCGCAGCGGTCTGGTCGATGATTTCGAGATTCCGTTGGGTCTGTATTTGCAGGCAGCCTCCCCGCGTGAGATCCTGGCGCGCATGCTGCGCAACCTCAAGGAAATCCACAAGAGTCAGGACGATCACGCGCGCCTGATCTCGGTGCTCGATCGACTGGTGATCCTGCAGCCGCAGGCCTGGAGCGAGTACCGCGATCGGGGTCTGGCCTGGGCTGCGCAAGGTCAGCAGGGCAGGGCCTTAAGTGATCTGCAGATCTATCTCGAAAAGGCTGAGGATGCGCTGGACCTCGACGAGATTGGGGAGCAGGTCGCCCGTCTGCGCCAGGGACAGGCTTAGGAACGGACCGCGCGGGCGAGTCGCTCAGCTCACCGTAACAGCAGCACCGTTCCCGCGCCCGGCGATGGTTCCGATGCGATAAACCGCTTCCCCTGCGGCCTGCAGGGTGGCGCTGACCGCAGAGGCCTGTGAGGCCTCCACCACCACCACCATGCCGATTCCGTTGTTAAAGGTGCGGTTCATCTCCAAGTCGTCAATGCCCGCCGTTTGTTGTAGCCACGCAAACAGTTCGGTACGTGGCCAACTGCCTTTGTGCAGATGCGCGGCCAGGCCCTCGGGCAGCACCCGGGGGATGTTTTCCAGCAGACCGCCGCCGGTGATGTGCGCCAGCGCCTTGATGGTGCGTCCTGAGGGCGTGGCAGGATGGGCCCGTAGAGCCGCTAGAACGCTCTTCACATAAAGCCGGGTCGGCTCCATCAGAGTCTGTCGGTGAGGGCGACCATCGAGCAGGGCCGGAGCTTGGGTCCGATCCAGGCATTTGCGGACCAAGGAAAATCCGTTGGAGTGCACGCCGCTGGAGGCCAGGCCCAGCACCACATCTCCGGCCCGCACGTCCTGGCCATTGAGGATTTCCGCCTTTTCCACTGCGCCTACGCAGAAGCCGGCCAGATCGTATTCACCCGGCGGGTACATGCCCGGCATTTCGGCGGTCTCTCCGCCAATCAGGGCGCAGCCCGAGAGTTCGCAGCCACGTGCAATACCGCCCACCACCCGGGCCGCCGTGTCCACATCGAGCTTGCCGCAGGCAAAGTAGTCCAGAAAAAACAGTGGCTCCGCGCCTTGCACCAGCACATCATTGACGCTCATGGCCACCAGGTCTATGCCCACGCCATCGTGCATTTGCCATTCGAAGGCCAGCTTGAGCTTGGTGCCGACGCCGTCAGTGCCACTGACCAGAACCGGCTCCTTGTAGCGTTTGGGAACCTCAAACAAGGCGCCAAAGCCACCGATGCCCGCCAGCACGCCTTCGCGCATCGTTTTTTTTGCCAGCGGCTTGATGCGCTCGACCAGCGCGTCGCCCGCATCGATATCGACGCCGGCGTCCTTGTAAGAGAGAGGGGTGGTGCTCATGGGGGAGTTTCCGGTAGGACGGCCTGTTGTCTCTGGGGCGTGATGAACCTGGTGGGCGCCCGTGCCGATAAAATGCGTGCTTCTATTTTAAGGGCCCACCTCTGGTGACTCCGACGCAGCGGCCTCCGGTGGCTCGATTCCAGCAGGCATGAAGCAGATTGCTCTGGACATCGGCCTGCCCAGCGAGCCCATGTTTTCCAACTACCTGGCCGGTCCCAACCAGCCTGTCCTGAGCCACCTGCAGTTGTGGGCTGGCGGGGAGTTGCGCTCGCCGGTGCCGATCTATCTCTGGGGCGCGAACGGCAGCGGCAAAACGCATCTGATGCGCGCCGCTGCGCACGCGCTGCGCGATCGGGGTGCCCGCATCGGCTGGCTTGATGCCTCCTGTACCGAGCCGCCCGATTTCGAAGAGGCTTGGGCAGCGGTTTTTTTCGATGACTGTCACCTTTTTACCGCCGTTCAGCAGCAAGCGGCCTTTTCCTGGTTTGTGCGCGCGCTGCATGCGGCCGACGGCCGTCCACGCGGACTGCTTGCAGCCGGCTTGAATCCGCCGGCCGATCTGCGTCTGCGTGAAGACCTGCGCACCCGCTTGGGCTGGGGCCATGTGTTTTCCCTGCAGCCTTTGGACGATGAGCACAGGCGTGCAGTGCTGCGGCAACAGGCCGACTCCAGAGGCCTTGTGCTCAGCGACGAGGTCATCGCTTTCATTCTCAGCCGGTTCTCACGCGATTTGACTCACCTGGTGCAATTGATCGATCAGTTGGATGCCTATTCGCTGCAAACCCATAGGCCGATCACGATTGCCCTGATCAAAGCCATGCTGGAGTCTGCATGAGCAAGCCACGCCTGGCCTTGTTTGATCTGGACCACACCCTGCTGCCGATCGACTCGGACTATGAGTGGGGTGAATTCACCATTCGACTGGGATGGTGCGATGCCAGCGAGTTCAAGCGGCGCAATGCCGAGTATTTCGAGCAGTACCGCGCTGGCACCCTGGATATTCACGATTACGTGCGTTTTGCCACCGAAGCCATCCGCCGGCAAGGTGAGCAGGCCTCGGCCCGTGCCCATTCGCAGTTCATGGATGAAGTGATTCGTCCAGCTTTGCGGCCGCAGGCGCTTGATCTGGTCGAGCGCCACCGGCAGGCTGGAGACCACCTGCTGATCGTGACCGCCACCAATGATTTTGTGACGCGGCCGATTGCCGAGCTGTTTGGCGTGCACGAGCTGATTGCCGTTGAACTCGAGCGCGACCCCAAGGGCTGGCTCACCGGTGGTATTGCGGGAACTCCTTCGGCGCGTGAAGGCAAGGTGCAGCGTATGAACGAATGGTTGGCTGCTCGCCGCTTGGCCTGGCCTGATGTGCAGGCCACCTTCTACACCGACTCGCTCAATGACTTGGCACTGCTGGAGCGGGTGACCTACCCAGTGGCCACCAACCCCGACGAGCGACTGCGATCGCTGGCCGACCAGCGCGGCTGGCCGATACTCGACCTGTTTTCATGATCAAGACCCTCATCAATAAGCTGCTGGGCCGACCCAGCGCCGGCGGTAGCCGCTCTGCCCGATCGGCTTACGGCAAACGCCAGGAATTGGGGCCGCAAGAGCACCGCATTGACCCCACGTTGGTGGATCGGCGTGCGGTGGATGTCGTTCATACCCTCAAGGCGGCCGGCTATGAGGCCTACATCGTGGGCGGCGCGGTGCGCGACTTGCTGTTGGGCCTGCGGCCCAAGGACTTTGATGTGGCCACCAACGCCACTCCCGAGCAGGTCAAAGGGCTCTTTCGTCGCGCCTTCATCATTGGCCGACGCTTTCGCATCGTTCATGTGGTGCACGGCCGTGGGCGCGATCACGAGGTGATCGAAGTCTCTACCTTCCGCGCGCATCTGGACAGCAGTCAGGCCCAGCAGGTCGAAGGCAATGAACGCACGGGCAAGAGCGAGCTGGCCGGCATCAAGCATGCCGTCGATGCCTCGGGCCGGGTGCTGCGTGACAACGTCTGGGGTGACATGGAACAGGACGCTGCGCGGCGCGATTTCAGTGTCAACGCGATGTACTACGACCCTGAAACCCAAATTGTCGTTGACTACCACCAGGGGCTGCGCGATGCCAGCAAGCGGGTGCTGCGCATGATCGGCGAGCCGGTGGCGCGTTACCGCGAGGATCCGGTGCGCATCATCCGGGCGGTTCGCTTTGCAGCCAAGCTGGGCGCTTTGGGCTTCAAGCTCGAGAAAAAGACCGCCAGCCCGCTGCGCGAGATGAAAGCCCTGTTGGCCGATGTGCCGCAATCGCGCTTGTTCGATGAAATGCTCAAGCTGCTGCAGACCGGTCATTCGGTGGCCAGCATCGAGCAACTCAAGGCCCTGGGACTCGATCGTGGCATTTATCCCCTGCTCGATGTCATCGTCGCTGGTGCCGACGAGCCCTTTTTGCGCATGGCCCTGCAAGACACCGACCGTCGCGTCCAGGAGGACAAGCCGGTGGCCCCCAGTTTTCTGCTGGCCAGCGTACTCTGGGGGGATGTCAAGACAGGATGGGACCGGCAGCGCGCTGCCGGACTGCACCCCATGCCCGCCCTCCATGCGGCCATCGACACGGCTTTTGATGCCCGCATAGGCGATGTCTCTGGCCGTGGCAAGCTCGGTGTGGACATGCGCGAGATCTGGACCTTGCAGCCGCGTTTTGAACGGCGGGTTGGCAACGGCCCTTTCACGATGGTCGAACAACCGCGATTCAGGGCAGCATTGGATTTTCTGCGTTTGCGCGCGCGCACAGGGGAGGTGCCTGAGGATCTGCCCGACTGGTGGGAGCGCTTTTGGCAGGCCGATGAAGCCGAACGTGGCCAGATGATCGGCGATTTGCGACAGCAGTCGCAGGCACGCGCCACTCGGGTGCGCGGCCGGGGCAGAGCGGCCGATGCGGAGGAAGCGCCGCCCCCGGTCGAACAGCCGATCGATGCCGAGGCACCGCGTAAGCGCAGGCGTCGTCGTCGCGGGCGCGGTGGCGGCGGCGCCCAAGAGGGTCCCGCAGATGGATCAGACAAGCCCTGAGTCTGCTCGGGTCGCGCAGGTTCTTGCGGGCCCTTGGGTACAGGCCTTTGTGGGCCTGGGTGCCAATCTTGGCAATGCCCGAGATCAGCTGCAGTGGGCGGCCGAACGCATCGTCCTATTGCCGCAGGTGCGGGTGGTGGCTCGCTCCTCGCTCTACCGAAGCGCGCCGGTCGATTGCGCCGCCGGCGATCCTGATTTTTTCAATGCGGTGCTTGAGCTGCAGACCCGGTTGACCGCCCCGGACTTGTTGCAGGCCCTGCAGAGTCTGGAGCAGCAAGCCGGGCGCCAGCGACCCTATCGCAACGCGCCGCGCTCACTCGATCTGGATCTCTTGCTTTATGGGCAGGGGCAGATAGATTGCCCCAGCTTAAGCCTGCCCCATCCCCGCATGTGGGAACGCGCCTTCGTGCTGCGGCCCTTGGCCGAGATCGCGCCGGATAAGGTGTCGCATCAGGCGCTGGCTGCGGTGAGTCACCAGGGGCTCGAGCGCTGTCCTGACGGGTTCTGAGATCGGCTTTAGCAGGTGTGCGTGCACTTGCAGAACTAAGGCGCCAGCCGTTCCCGCACCCAGCCCGCGCCGTCTAGTCTGTAACGCAGCCTGTCGTGCAAGCGGCTCTTGCGGCCTTGCCAGAACTCCCAGCGATCGGGCAGCAGCCGGTAGCCACCCCAATGCGGCGGGCGCGGGGGCTGAAGCAGAAACTGCGCGCCATATTTGGCGGCGTTGGCCACCAGCACCGAGCGCCCGGCAATCACCTGGCTTTGCGGGCTGGCCCAGGCGCCTATGCGTGAATCGAGGGGCCTGCTGGCGTAGTAGGCATCGCTCTGCTCGGCCGAGACCTTTTCGACCCGCCCCTCGATGCGCACCACACGCTCGAGTTCAACCCAGTGAAACTGCAGGGCTGCAAAAGGGTTGCCGGCCAGCTCCTGACCTTTTCGGCTTTCGTAATTGGTGTACCAGACGATGCCGCGTTCATCCAGGCCTTTAATCAGCACCACGCGGGTCGAGGGCCGCAAGTTGGCGTCGACCGTGGCCAGGGTCATCGCATTGGGCTCGGGCAACTCGGCGGCGATGGCCTCTTGCAGCCATTGACCAAACTGGGCCAGTGGATCTGGGTTGGAGGCGCTTTCGTCGAGTTCGGCGCGCTCGTAGCTTTTGCGCAGATCAGCGATAGAGGGCAAGGCAGCGGGCATGGCCGGAGTATACGAACGGGTCCGGCATGGAGGGTCTTGGGGCCTCGGTCTGGCTCAGGCGTGCCTGAGCATGCGGTGCAGCTGCTCGTCGTGGATGCCGGCCTGGCGCAGGCTCTCATAGGTTTGCCGCGCGTAGTCCAGGGTGCTGCCGTAGCGCCCGCTGGCCTGCCGAAAGATGCGGCGCAATTCACGGGCCGGCAACTCACCGGTGTAGTTGGGACTGCGCCTGGACAAGGTAAAGGCCAGGGCCCGAACCGGGCCTTCATCGGTCAGGCAGGGCAGCCAGCGCGGGTCGTAGACGCCGGTGGGCATCTCACGCTGCCACAGTCGCTCTAGCACGTGGTCAGCCTCGTCGCGACCGATGCGATAGGCCACGCCCCGGCAACTACCGCCCTGCAGCAGGGCAAACACAAGGCCCGGGCGCTCGGGCGTGCCGCGGTTGACCCGACTCCACATCTTCAGGGCCCGGTGGTAGCCGTGAACACGTCCCCAGCGCTGCTCGGCATAGTCGAACTCGGGCCGCCAAATGAGTGAGGCGTAACCGAACACCCATAGATCGTCCTGCCCACCCCATTCCTGCCGGGCGGTCTGCAGCATGGCCTGGACATCACGCAGGGGAGGGGGGTATTCAGGCGGGGGCAGAATGCCCCTTGTAGCGGCTGGATCTGAGGGCCGTCGCATCGGCTTTCAGGGTCGTTCGATCAGCTCGATCTTGTAGCCGTCCGGATCGGTGACAAAGGCAATCACCGTCGTACCGCCCTTGACGGGTCCGGGCTCCCGCGTGATCTGCCCGCCCGCGGCTCGAATCTTTTCGCAGGCGCCGTACACGTCGGGAACGCCCAGCGCAATATGGCCGAAGGCGGTTCCCATTTCGTACTGCTCCACCCCCCAGTTGTAAGTCAGCTCCAGCTCGGCGTGCTCGGGATTCTTGCCAAAGCCTAGAAACGCCAGGCTGTACTTGTAGGCAGGGTTTTCCGTGGTGCGCAGAAGCTGCATACCGAGAACCTGGGTGTAAAAGTCGATGGACCGTTGCAGGTGACCCACCCGCAGCATGGTGTGGAGGATGCGCATGGGTTTTATTGTGCCAGCCCCCTGGACCCCCCCAAGCCACGCGGTCCGGTCTGTGAAGACCCTCCGCCCTTGTTACAGTTAGAGTCTTCGCTGCATGTGCGGCCAACTGTTCATCCCGTCATGAAACTCATCGATTCCATCGTGGGCCAGGCTCCCACCATTGCCGCCTTGCGGCGAGAAATCCATGCCCATCCCGAGCTTTGCTTCCAGGAAGTGCGCACCGCTGATCTGGTGGCTGCGCAACTCGAGCGTTGGGGTATCGAGATGCACCGGGGCATGGGAACCACGGGCGTGGTGGGCATCATTCGGGGTCGCGATGCAGGGGCCAGCGGTCGTGCGGTCGGCTTGCGTGCCGACATGGACGCCCTGCCCATGCAGGAGTTCAATGCCTTCGCGCATGCCAGCAAGCACCAGGGCAAGATGCATGCGTGCGGTCATGACGGTCACACTGCAATGCTGCTGGCGGCAGTTCAGCATTTGGCCGCGCACCGGGATTTTGATGGAACGGTCTACGCCATTTTTCAGCCCGCCGAAGAAGGCGGTGGTGGTGCCCGAGAGATGATCAAGGACGGCTTGTTTGAGCGCTTCCCCATGGACGCGGTCTTTGGCATGCACAACTGGCCGGGGATGGCGGTCGGCTCCTTTGCGGTCAGTACCGGGCCGGTGATGGCCTCAAGCAATGAATTCAAGATCACCATACGCGGCAAGGGTGCCCATGCCGCGTTGCCGCATAACGGCATTGATCCGGTGCCGGTGGCCTGTCAGATGGTGCAGGCCTTTCAGACTATCGTGACGCGCAACAAGAAGCCGGTGGATACGGCGGTGATTTCGGTCACCATGATCCACGCCGGCGAGGCCACGAACGTCATTCCTAATTTCTGCGAAATTCAGGGCACGGTGCGTACCTTCACCACGCCGGTGCTTGACCTCATCGAGCAGCGCATGCGCGAGATTGCCCAACATACGGCAGCCGCCTTTGCAGCCCAGTGCGAATTTGAGTTTGTGCGCAACTACCCGCCCACGGTAAACACGAGTGCCGAGGCTGACTTCGCGCGTGATGTCATGCGAGACATCGTTGGGCCCGATCAGGTGCTGGCTCAAGAGCCCACGATGGGCGCCGAAGATTTTGCCTACATGCTGCAGGCCAAGCCTGGGGCGTATTGCTTCATCGGCAATGGCGACGGAGCCCACCGCGAAATGGGCCATGGCGGTGGCCCTTGCACCTTGCACAACCCCAGCTACGACTTCAACGACGATTTGATCCCCCTGGGCGCCACCTACTGGGTGGAGTTGGCCCGGCGCTATCTGGCGCGCTGAGTTTGAAGCGCCCCGAGCGCCGCATCGGCGCGATCGGGCCTTTGCTCGGGCTATCGCTTGAGATCGCGTGCGCAGCGAAAACCGATGTAGATCACGGCCGTGTCAGCCGGCTTGCCCTGAACGTGCCGGTCCTGCATAGGGCCGGAGCCGTACCACCAGGAGCCGCCGCGGGTGCGCTGCTCGTTGCCGGGACCGCTGTCCACCCACTCCCATAAGTTGCCACCCATCTCGTGCAGCCCATTCACACCTGCAACTGTGCTGCCGGCCAGCGCATGGCCACGGCCGCGTGAGGTAAGCGCATGTGGCACTGGATTGACCGGTCCGCAATCGCCCAGGCAGTTGGCCCCGCGCGGGCTGTCGCCGGTGGGGAAGGGGTAGGTCTTGCCCCTTACCAAGCCGGCTGGCGGCTGGCTGCGCCGCTCGGTGTACGCGGCCTCGCCCCACTCGGCATCGGTGGGCAGCCGCTTGCCCGCCCAACGGCAGAACGCTTGCGCCTCGGCATGAGTGACATGGGCTACCGGCTCTGTATCGGCCCCGGGCTTGCCATAGGGTGAATGCCAGACCCAGCCGCGCCGCTGCTCCCAGCCGGCCTCGAAGGTGCTGCCACCTCCGGCACGCTCGGCCTGCGTCATCGTAGCCGTGGCTTGCACGAACTGCCTGAACTGGCCAATGGTGACTTCGGTGCGGTCAATTTCAAAATGGCTGATCCGCTGCATTTCGCTGGCCTGCCCTATCGGTGCGGCAAGGACCAGGGCAGTTGCAAGGGCTGAGCGTCGCAAGGTGGTTTGAAGGGGCGTCATGGCAGGCTCCGACAGAGGCATTTGATTGTCCTGCGGCTTGAATTGGCAAGGTTTTCCTCTGGGCACTTTCTTGCCCGTGTGAGGCTTTGGCTTAGAACGTTGGCTCCGCAGGAGCGCGCATGCCCGGCCTGGGGCCATGCGCAACAATCGGGTCTTCTCGCTCCCTCGGAATTCACCATGGCTCAATTCACGCAAGTGCTTCTCTACACCGATACCGACGGTCGCGCTCGCTTTGGCGAGCGGGTGATCGCCCTGACCGAAGGCAGCCCCGCCTCACGACTGTCCGCTGTAATGCCTTCAGCCGGTTACCAGCTGCGTCACAGCCCAGTGGGTTTTCGAAGTCAGTTTCATTGCACCGAAAAACCGCAGTGGGTCTTCATCCTGGGCGGGCAGATGGAGATTGGCTTGCAGGGCGGGGAAAGCCGAATCTTCAAGCCAGGCGAGCATTTCTATTCGGCCGATGTGCTGCCGCCCGGAGCCACCTTTGACCCCACCGTGCACGGCCACTGGAGCCGGCAGGTGGGCGATGAGCCGCTGGTGACGCTGTTCGTCAAGGGCCCCTGAGTCATCCGGTCAGTCGACCTTGGCGCCTGAGGCCTTGACCACGCTTTCGTACTTGGCCAACTCCTGCTTCATGAAGGCGCCAAATTGCTCGGGCGTGTTGGCCACGGGCTCGGCCATCAGCTGAGCAAAACGAGTTTTCACCTCGGGTTGTTGCAGCGCGCCGGCAAAGGCCTGGTGCAGTCGGGCGGTGACATCGCGCGGCAGATTGGCCGGGCCGACCAGGCCCCACCAGGTGTCGACCTCAAAGCCTTTTAGCGTGTCGGCCACCGGCGGCACCTCCGGCATGACCGCACTGCGCTGCGTGGTGGTGACCGCCAGGGCCTTAAGTTTGCCGGCGCGGATGTTGCTGGAGGCGGTGGCCAGGTTGTCGAAGTTGAAATCGACCTGTCCGCTGAGCAGGGCCAGTTGCGCCGGGTTGCCACCGTTGTAGGGAATGTGCACGATGAAGAGCCCCGCGGCTTTTTTGAACATTTCTCCGGCCAGATGCCCGGCGCTGCCGTTACCGCCGCTGCCATAGTTCAGTCGTCCGGGGTTGGCTCGCGCATAGGCGATCAGGTCGGCCAGGCTGTTGATCTTGAGTCGGTTGGCCGTCTCGGCATTCATGACCAGCACATTGGGCACCCGAAGCATCTGGGTGATGGGCGTGAAATCGGTTGCCGCGTTGTAGGGCATCTTGCTGTAGAGCCAGGGGTTGATGGCGTGCGTGGCCACCGCGGCAATGCCAATGGTCAAGCCGTCAGGCGCCGCCTTGGCAATCAGATCGGCGCCGATATTGCCGCCCCCGCCCGGACGGTTTTCGATGATGACGGTGCCCAGACTGCTTTGCACCCGCTCAGCCAGCAGACGCGCCGTGACGTCGATGGGGCCGCCCGGTGCGTAGGGCACGATGAGGCGGATCGGGCGGGCTTGCGCCCAGACTGGCAGGGCACAAGCGGTCAGGGCGCCGGCCAGTAGCTGCCGACGGCGGTAGAGAAAGCCTGAAGTCATGAGGAGTCTCCTGAGGTTTTATTGAAGGGGTCGAGATTTAAGGTTGGGCCTTGTCGGCCTCGCTGGTGAAGGAATCGGCAAAAAATTCCTCTTCGGGCAAGCCGGCCTTTTGCACATAGTCCTTGCGAGCGGAATCGATGACGATGGGGGCGCCGCAGGCATAGACCTGATGACCTGAGAGATCAGGCAGGTCTTGCAGCACCGCCAAGTGCACAAAGCCGGTGCGTCCGGACCAGCCGTCTTCAGGCAGCGCATCGGAGATCACCGGGATGTAGCGCAGCCAGGGCAGCTCTCTGCATTGAGCCTCGACCCAATCGTTCATATACAGATCGGCCGGCCGGCGCCCGCCCCAGTACAGCACGGCCGGACGCTGGAGATTCTTGAACCGCATGTGTTCAATCAGGGCCTTGATGGGGGCAAAGCCGGTGCCCGAGGCCAGCAGTACCAGGGGCTTGTCCTTGTCTTCGCGCAGGTAGAAGCTACCGAAGGGGCCTTCTACACGCAAGATGTCTTTTTCCTTGAGCGTGGAGAACACCTGATCAGTGAACTTGCCGCCGGGCATGTGGCGCAGGTGAAGTTCCAATCCAGGATTCTGCGCCTGGGTGTGCGGGGCGTTGGCCATTGAGTAGCTGCGCCGGCTGCCATCGCGCAGGATGAATTCGACGTACTGGCCGGCGTGGTATTTGAAGACCTCGCTGGCCGGTAGCTGCAATTGCATCACCATCACATCGTGCGAGGCCCTTTGCAGGCTGGCCACGCGAGCGGGCATCTTGCGGACCGGGAAGGCATCTTCGCTGGTCACTTGCCGCGATTCGATCACCAGATCGCTTTGGGGCACTGCGCAACAGGCCAGCATCAGGCCTTGCTCCTCTTCCTGCGCCGACAAAGCTTTGGATTGATGCGGTCCATGGACCACCGAGCCCGAGAGCTTCTTGCACTTGCAGGAGCCGCAGGCTCCGTCCTTGCAGCCATAAGGCAGGCCTATGCCCGCGTTAATGGCTGCGGCCAGCACTGCCTGGCCGGTCTCCACGCTGAATGTGCGTCCGCTGGGCTCAACCTTCACGGAAAAACTCATCTTGGTATCCTTGCGTTTTGGTATCTTGACTCAAGGGGCCGGTCGCCTGTCTGGCGGGCCGTGCCAAACCCTCGATTTTGCCTGCTTCAGCTGCCTCCCCCGTCAACCTTCATTCGGCGCGTCCGGGTGCCCTGCCTTCGCGTTTTCGCAGGCAGCGCGTACTCATTATTGGGTGCGGCGATGTCGGCCTTCGGGTGGCCCGCGACCTGCCCTCGCGGGTGCGGGTGCTGGCCCTGACGTCATCGCCGCAGCGGGTGGCGGTGCTGCGCGAGCGGGGCATCACGCCGCTATTGGGCAATCTGGATCAGCCCAAAAGCGTGGCTCGTCTGGCCGCGCTGGCGGATCGGGTGATACATCTGGCGCCCCCGCCGCAGGAGGAGCTCAAGGACTGGCGGCTCGACCCGCGCACCCGGACTTTGACGCGCGCGTTGGCGCGGCGTGCCCCTCCGGGCAGCCTGGTTTATGGCTCCACCAGTGGCGTATATGGGGACTGTCAGGGGGCACGCATCCAAGAGACGCGCGCGGTCGCGCCGCACACGCCGCGCGCATACCGGCGGGTGGATGCGGAAGACTGGGTGCGTCTTTACGGCCGGCAGGCGGGGGTGCCGGTGCACATCCTGCGCATTCCGGGCATCTATGCCAACGACCGCGAAGGGGGGACGCCCCATACCCGGCTGCTCAAGGGTACGCCGGTACTGAGACGCGAGGACGACGTCTACACCAACCACATTCACGCTGATGATCTGGCGCGTGCCTGCCTGGCGGCACTGTGGCGCGGTCGCCCGCAGCGGGTGAGCCATGTCTGCGACCACACTGAGCTCAAGATGGGCGATTACTTTGACCTGGCGGCCGATCTCTATGGGCTGCCGCGGCCTCCCCGCATTGCGCGCGAGGGTGCCGATGCGCACCTACCATTGATGCTGCTGAGTTTTATGAGCGAGTCGCGGCGCTTGGACAACAGCCGCATGCTCAAGGAGTTGCGCTTGCAGCTTCGTTACCCTACGGTGGCTGAGGGTTTGCGGGCCGGCCTGAGTCCGCGCGTGCCCTGAGCGAGGGTTCAAATGCCGGAGGCCTTGCGCAAGGTTGCCATCCGGTTTTCCGGTTGAACCACCACCTTGTTCACATCTGCGCCCTGCAGGACGGTCAGCTCCACGGGGTCTTCCGGCTTGGCTCGGGCCCACAACTTCTTGTAGAAGGTCTCCAGCGTCGTGACCTTGCCCCCGTCGACAGCAAGGACCACGTCGCCAGACTTGAGTCCAGCCTTTTGCGCCGGACTGTCGGGGCTCACGCGCAAGACCTGCACCCGCCCGCTGGCATCTGTCGAGGTCACCCCAAGCCACGGCCTTAAGCTCAGCTGGCTGGTGCCCGAACTCTGCATCTCGGCCAGAATGGGTTTGAGCAGATCCACAGGCACGAACATATTGCCCGGCATGCGACGGTTCTGTCCGAGGGCGTCCATGACAAGCAGCGAGCCAATGCCTATCAACTCGCCCTTGCGGTTGAACAGGGCGGCACCGCTGTGATTGCCATTGCCGGCCATCACGGGCGGGCTGGTGAACAGCGCGGTGTCGATGTGGTACTCCCAGCTGCCCGAGAAGGATCGCTTGCTGACCAGACGGGTCATGCTCACGTCGGACTCCACTCCGCTGTCGGTTGAGCCCACTGCGGCCATCAGAGGCTCACCTGCCTCTACGCTGGCTTGGCTGCCCAACTCCACCGGAGTCACATCGGACAAAGGTAGCAAGGGCCTGATGAGCCCGAATCCGGTGGCCAGGTCGTAGCCGACGGCCACGGCCGGCAGGGTCTTGTTGTCCTGGGTGACGATGCGAATGTCCTGGGCTTCCAACATCAGGTAGCCGATCGTCAGAATGAGGCCATCCCTTCCAATGAGAACGCCCGATCCCGCCCGTTCTTTGCCCAGAGTGGCAATGGATCGCGCTTCATCGGCAGCCGTGACCCGAATGCCGACCACTGCCGAGCTCGCACGGCTTAGCGCATCCACCGCAGTGGCCGAGTCGGAAGGCGCTGGATTGCTCTGGGCAAAGGCAGGGGGGCCAGGGGCGAGCAGCAGAACGGCTGCCAGAGCCAGTGCGCCGGTGAACCGGCCGAAGGGGGCCGGACTTGCATCAAGAGCCATGGCGGTACTCCGGTTCGTCAGAGCCCGACCGTCTCAATTGGGCCGGGCACGAGGCGCAGGATGCGCCTGTTTTGTCAATCTTGCAAGCGCATCGGCAAATGCCCCGTCGTAGCTTTTTGCTTGAGGTTTGTGCCGCAGTTCTAAAAAAACTGCGAAACCTGAAGAGGGGCGTCAATTTGCGTCCCGTGGTGCCCGGGGTCGGACTCGAACCGACACGCCTTGCGGCGGGGGATTTTGAGTCCCCTGCGTCTACCTATTTCACCACCCGGGCGGGGCCCGCATTATGTCATGGGTGGTTGTGCGCGGTCTGGGATGGAGGTCCTCCGATTGCGCACAGGAGGGCGGTCACCACAGCACTGAGCCGTGTGCCCCTTGGTTTTTCACTTGTGGCACAGTACGGGTATGAATTTCCCAACCCTGGAAGACGTGGTGGGCCGGACCCCGCTGGTGGCCTTGCAGCGCATCGGCGCCGAGGGCAACGCGAGTCGTGGCAATGTGATCCTGGGCAAGCTCGAAGGAAACAATCCGGCCGGTTCGGTCAAGGACCGGCCGGCCCTGTCGATGATCCGTCGCGCCGAGGAGCGCGGTGAAATCAAGCCAGGGGATACCTTGATCGAGGCCACCTCGGGCAACACCGGCATCGCGCTGGCAATGGCCGCTGCCATCAAGGGCTACCGCATGGTGCTGATCATGCCGGAGGACCTGTCGATTGAGCGCGCCCAGACCATGAAGGCCTTTGGGGCTGAACTGATCCTGACACCCAAGTCGGGTGGCATGGAGCATGCGCGCGACTTGGCCGAGACCATGCAGGCTCAGGGTCAAGGGCGCATGCTCGATCAGTTCGCCAATCCGGACAATCCACGCATTCACTACGAAACCACTGGTCCCGAGATTTGGGAGGACACGGGCGGGTGGGTCACGCATTTTGTGAGCGCCATGGGCACCACCGGCACCATCACCGGCGTGTCGCGTTACTTGAAGGAGCGGAACCCGGCCATCCGAATCATCGGCGCTCAGCCCAGCGAGGGCTCTCGCATACCCGGTATTCGCAAGTGGCCGCAGGAATACCTGCCGCGTATTTACGACCCCAGCCACGTCGATGAGCTGCGCCTGGTCAGTCAGTCCGATGCAGAAGACATGTGCCGACGCCTGGCGCGCGAGGAGGGCATTTTTGCGGGCATCTCCGCAGCCGGTGCCTGCTGGGTGGCCCAGCAGGTGGCGCAGTCGGTCAGCAATGCGGTGGTTGTTTTTATCGTCTGCGACCGGGGCGACCGGTATTTGTCGACCGGCGTGTTTCCGGCTTAGGGGCTTGGGTGGTTGAATTTCGTTTCTGCCCAATGTGCGCCAGTGCCCTGAGCTGGCAAACCCGTCTTGAGGACGGGGGCGATGTGTCCCGCCTGCGTTGCACCTCTTGCGAGTACACCCACTGGAACAATCCTACGCCCGTGCTGGCCGGCATTGTTGAGCTGGGAGGCCGTATTCTGCTGGCGCGCAATGCGGCCTGGACGGGGCGGCGTTTTGCCCTGATCACGGGGTTCATGGAGGCCGGTGAAACGCCGCAAGAGGGCATCACGCGTGAAATAAAGGAAGAAACCGCGCTGGAGGTGACCGCCCTGCAGTTGGTCGGTGTTTACGACTTCAAGCGCATGAACCAGGTGATCATCGCCTATCATGCGCATGCGGTCGGAGAGGTGCGTTTGTCCCCCGAACTGGCCGAATACAAGCTTTACGAGCCGCAGGACCTTATCTGCTGGCCCGCCGGCACCGGGTACGCCCTGGCCGATTGGCTTAGATCCCGTAATTTCGAACCCCAGTTCATGACCTGGGAAGAGCGCGAAGCGATGAGCCGTTAGACATGATGCAGATCGACAAGGAACTCGACACTCGGGGGCTCAATTGCCCTTTGCCTATCCTGAAGGCCAAGAAGGCGTTGGCGGAGATGAGCTCGGGCCAATTGCTCAAGGTCATGTCGACCGATGCCGGCTCGGTGCGCGATTTTCAGGCGTTTGCCAAGCAGACCGGCAATGAGCTGATCGGGCAGGAAAACACAGGTAGCGAGTTCATCCACTTGCTCAAGCGGCGCTGAGCCGTAGCTTGCGCCGGCAGCGGGGGCCGGTCGGGCCTCAACCAATGGGCAAATTCTTGAGGTAACCGCGGAACGTGGGGCCGATTTCCGGATGTTGCAGTGCCAACTCCACGGTGGCCTCCAGAAAGCCCTCCTTGCTGCCGCAGTCGTAGCGCTTGCCTTGGTAGCGGTAGGCATAGACGGCTTCGTCGGCCATCAGCCGGGCAATCCCGTCGGTTAGCTGTATCTCGCCACCCGCGCCGCTGCCAAGCTGACGCAGATGGCTGAAGATGCTGGGCGTGAGGATGTAGCGACCGGCCACCCCAATGCGCGAAGGCGCTTGCTCGGGGGCTGGCTTTTCCACGATGCGCTCGATTTGGGTGATGCGCTCTTCGATCGGCTTGCCGGCCACGATGCCGTAGCGACGGGTGTGCTCTTGCGGCACCTCCTGCACGGCCAGCACCGATCGGCCCAGACGGGCGAACTGCTCGCTCATTTGCGACAGCACCGGCGGCTCGCCCACCATCAGGTCATCGGCCAATAAGACCGCGAAGGGCTTGCTGCCCACCACATGTTCTGCACAAAGCACGGCATGACCGAGGCCCAGCATGCGGTGCTGCCGCACATAAGAAAAATGCATGTCATCCATGCGCACCGATCGCAACAACTCCAGCAGCGATTGTTTGCCTGCCGCCTCAAGCTCATTCTCGAGCTCGTAAGCGGTATCAAAGTGGTCCTCGATGGCACGCTTGCTGCGGCCGGTGATGAACACCATGTGCCGTATGCCGGCGGCATAGGCTTCTTCCACCGCGTACTGGATCAGCGGCTTGTCGACCACCGGCAGCATTTCCTTGGGCTGCGCCTTGGTGGCCGGCAGGAACCGGGTACCCAGCCCAGCCACTGGGAAGACGGCGACTTTGAGGTTGGAGCTCATGCAATCTGCCTTGAGGGTTGTGATGCGGTCGGCCAGATCATCGCATGCGCAGTGCCCAGACCGCTCCACTCATCAGGACGCCGGTCAGCCCAGCCGCTCCAGTTGTGAACGGATCTTGGCCAGCGTGCCCGAGAACTCCTCCAGCCTCTT
>JBEIHE010000001.1:0-73230 GCA_040381515.1 Polaromonas sp. | reverse complement strand
GGAGGGCATGGAGGACTCGTCTGCAGAAAGTCGCGATGCGACAATTCGCAAATGTTAGTCGAGAAACAGCTTGCGCTTCAGCCGCACAACACCTTTGGCATCGCAGCCAAGGCGCTTGAGCTGGTTCGCGTCCGCAGCGGTGAGGATGTGCGGGCCGTCCTGGCCGATCCGGTGCTGCGCGGCCGACCGAAGTTTGTGTTGGGCGGGGGCAGCAATATCGTGCTGACCGGCGATGTCAAGCCCTTGGTGCTCAAGGTCGAGATCATGGGCCGGCGACTGGTGGCTGAGACAGCCCGCCATTGGATTGTGGAGGCCGGTGCTGGTGAAAACTGGCACGATTTGGTGGCCTGGACGCTGGATCAGGGCTGGCCCGGACTCGAAAACATGGCGCTGATCCCCGGGACCGTGGGCGCCTCGCCGGTGCAAAACATTGGCGCTTACGGGGTGGAACTGCAAGACCGATTCGATTCGCTCGATGCAGTGGACTTGGAAAGCGGTCAGACGTTTACGTTGGATGCCTCGCAGTGTGCTTTTGGCTACCGAGATTCGGTGTTCAAGCACGCGCCGGCCATCTCGCCTGAGGGGGCCCGCGGCATGGGTTTGGCTGGACGGGCGCTGATTTTGCGCGTGCGCTTTGCCTTGCCCAAGGCTTGGAGGGCGGTGCTGGGCTATGCCGACCTCGAGCGTCGCAGGGCCGAAGAAGGGCTGCAGCCCGCGCAGGTCAGCCCTGAGCGCCTGTTCAAGTGGGTCTGCGAGATCCGCCGCGCCAAGCTGCCTGACCCAGCGGTGCTGGGCAACGCGGGCAGCTTTTTCAAGAACCCCACGGTCTCTCCGGAGCAGTGCGCGGACATCAGTGCGCGTGACCCCAAGGTGGTGCATTACCCAATGCCCGATGGCAGCGTCAAACTTGCGGCGGGATGGCTGATTGACGCTTGCGGCTGGAAGGGCAAGAGCGTGGGTCGGGCGGGCGTCTACGAAAAGCAGGCGCTGGTGTTGGTCAATCGCGGGGGCTCGGCCGACCCTGTGACCGGTGGTGAGGTCATGACCCTGGCGCGTGCCATTCAGACCAGCGTTTATGAGCGTTTTGGCCTGCTTTTAGAGCCTGAGCCCGTTGTTCTTTGATGAATTCGGGGGGCAGGCTTTAGAGGCCTTGCCGCAGGAGACTATTTGCCGCCTTCAAGCTTGAAGATTTGCGGTCCATCGCCCATCGACAGCAAGCCGGTGTGGGCGTAAATGCCCAATTTGCCACGCGTGTCGGTGATGTCGAGGTTGCGCATGGTCAGCTGGCCGATGCGGTCGAGCGGGGAAAACGGCGCGTCCTCCACCTTTTCCATCGACAGGCGCTCGGGCGCGTAGGTCAGGTTGGGGCTCTCGGTGTTGAGGATCGAGTAGTCGTTGCCACGGCGCAGCTCCAGCGTGACGGTGCCGGTGATGGCACGTGCCACCCAGCGTTGGGCGGTTTCGCGCAGCATGATCGATTGCGGATCGAACCAGCGGCCCTGGTAGAGCAGGCGGCCAAGCTTGAGGCCGTTGATGCGGTACTGCTCGATGGTGTCTTCGTTGTGGATGCCGGTGACCAGGCGCTCGTAGGCGATGTGCAGCAGCGCCATACCGGGGGCTTCGTAGATACCGCGGCTCTTGGCTTCGATGATCCGGTTTTCGATCTGGTCGCTCATGCCCAGACCGTGGCGGCCACCGATCTCGTTGGCCTTGAGGAAAAGGGCCACCGGGTCGGCGTATTCCACGCCGTTCAGCGCGACCGGAATACCTTCTTCAAAGCGCACCGATACTTCCTCGGCTTTCACCTCGACTTCTGGCTTCCAGAAGGCCACGCCCATGATCGGGTTGACGATGCGGATGCCGCTGTTCAAGTGTTCCAGGTCCTTGGCTTCGTGCGTGGCGCCGAGCATATTGGAGTCGGTGCTGTAGGCCTTTTCCACACTCATCTTGTAGTCAAAGCCGTTGGCAATGAGGAACTCGCTCATTTCCTTGCGCCCACCGAGCTCGTCGATGAAGGTCTGGTCCAGCCAGGGCTTGTAGATTTTCAGGCTGGGGTTGGTCAGCAGACCGTAGCGGTAAAAGCGCTCGATGTCGTTGCCTTTGAAGGTCGAGCCATCGCCCCAGATGTGAACGTTGTCCTCCTTCATCGCGGCCACCAGCATGGTGCCGGTGACGGCGCGGCCCAACGGGGTGGTGTTGAAGTAGGTGATGCCGCCGGTACTGATGTGGAAGGCGCCGCTCTGGATGGCGGCAATGCCTTCGTGCGCCAGCTGCGTGCGGCAGTCCACCAGACGGGCTTTTTCCGCGCCATAGGCCATGGCCTTGCGCGGAATTTCTTCGTAGTCCGATTCGTCGGGCTGGCCCAGGTTGGCGGTGTAGGCGTAGGGCAGGGCGCCCTTTTTCTTCATCCACAGCAGGGCGGCAGAGGTGTCCAGGCCGCCCGAGAAAGCGATACCGACTTTTTGCCCCTTGGGCAGGTGTTGCAGGATGGTGCTCATGGCGTGATCAACCGAAGTGGCAGATGTAGTGGTAGGCCTGCGTCACCCGGATCTCAAAGCTGGAATTGCCAGGAACGTTGAATTTCTCGCCAGCGCTGGACTTGACCCAGGCGTCGGTGCCCGCCAGTTTGTACTCGCAGGAACCGGCCACGCATTCCATGATTTCGGGGGCGCCGGTGTTGAAGGTCAGGGTCGCCGGCAGGATCACGCCCACGGAGAGCTTGGTGCCATCGGCTTTTGACAGGCTGTGGCTGACGCACTTACCGTCAAAGTAGACATTGGCCTGGGTTTGGATGCTGACGTTTTGTATTTGTGAAGTGCTCATGATCGAGGCGGGCGGGTGGCAGGGCAGGGCCCTCAGGCTCTGAAGAGACAAGGGCAAGATTCTAGGTCAGCGCTTGCGGCTGAAGGCACAGCTTCATGCGGCGCGAGCCGCCCCACGACCCGAGGCTGCGAAATAGCTGGCGCGGCCCCTTTCCGGCGGCTCGCTGGGAAGGGCACGCTCGATGAGGAGGGACAGGGCTTAGTGCCAGTGGCGACGGTGGGGCCGATGGCCGTAGTGGCCGTTCCATTGGATAGACAGATTCACCGGGGGCCGGGGTGCGACCTGCACCTGCGGATAAAAGGTGAAGGCCGTGCTGGAAGAGGGATGCAGGTACACCTGTGGAGCTGTCCAGTACACCGGGGCCGCCTGCACCACTGGAATGACTGTGGTGACCGGCGCGCTGGAGATGGGGCTGTAGACAGGGGTGTTGGAGCTCGAAGGTGCGGCCGGAATCGTCCCCACCGGATTAAATTGCAGCCTGACGAATTGCCCTGGATCATTCGGCATCTTGACGCTGTAGCGTTTACCGTCGTACTCATAGATCACGTCGTAGTGGAGTACTCGATTTTCATAGGTGGTTTGAATCGTGCACTGTTGTACGTTGCGAACCTCCTCGCGCGTCCCCTCGATCTTGTTGCCAAGGACGGCGCCTCCGACGATGCCGATCATGGTGGCGATGGCCCGTCCCGAGCCATCCCCGATCGCGTTACCCATCGCGCCGCCTGCGATGGCTCCCATGGCCGCTCCTGCGCCGGAGGGCTGGCTTTGTTGCACTACCGGCTGGGTGGTGCAGACCTGGCGCGGTACAGCCACTTGCTGCATAACGGCGGTGCTCGACAGCACCCGCGCCAGAACTTCCTGCGCTAAAGCGGGGGTTCCGGTGGCAGCCATGCCTGCAAGGGTCAGGGAAAGGGCGATGGATTTCATGACGATCTCCTTCTTTTTGGAACGGTCAGTGCAGTGTGGTTCAAGACGCAATCGAATGATTGCTGATTTAACGGCCGGCCGGTCCCTTTGGTGCACATACCCAGGTAAAGCTTGGGTAAACCCGAGTTTCGGTTCAGTCGCCCCCTATCTGCTGCTGGAAGGCTTGGGCGTCGAAACCGACGCTGATCAGGCCGGGCCACTGCACCACCGGCCGCTTGATCAGGCTGGGATGCTGGCTCATCAAATCGCAGGCACTGGACTCATCGACCACGCTGGCCTGCACCGTGGGATCGAGCTTGCGCCAGGTGCTGCCTTGTCGGTTCAGGAGTCTTTGCCATCCGACCGCTTTGGCCCAAAGTCGCAGTTGATCCGCACGGACACCCGCTTTTTTAAAGTCGATGAACCGGTAGCTCACGCCGGCCTGGTCCAGCCAGGCTTTCGCCCGCTTGACTGTGTCGCAATTGGGAATGCCGTAGAGTTCGATCATGCGTCTATTCTGTCAGGACCGCCCGCAAAGGCGGGGGTTTGCTGCGAGACAATAAGGCCATGGACACGCCTCAAACACTGCCGCAATGGTTGGCGCACGCCGAGCGCTTGCATCCCAAGGGCATTGAGATGGGCCTGGAGCGGGTGCGCGCGGTAGCGCATCGCATGAAGCTCAAGTTTGATTGTCCGGTCATTACGGTGGCCGGCACGAACGGCAAGGGCTCGACCTGCGCCATGCTTGAGTCCATCCTGATGCAGTCGGGCTATCGGGTGGGGCTCTACACCTCGCCCCATTTGGTGCATTTTGAGGAGCGCTGTCGTCTGCGTGGGCAATCTATTCGCACGGAGGTGCTGCTGCCCCATTTCCAGGCCGTCGAGCGTGCTCGCTGCGGCAGCGATCTGCGCTACCTTCCAGGTCGGCCGCAAGACATCAGCGGCGAGGTGGCCCTGACCTATTTTGAGTTCACCACGTTGGCCATTCTGTCAGCGATGGCGCACACCGAACTGGATGTGGTCATTCTGGAGGTGGGCATGGGCGGACGCCTGGATGCGGTCAATCTGATCGACACCGACTGCGCCATCATCACCAGCATCGATCTCGATCACATGGAGTTTCTGGGGCCTGACCGCGAGTCGATCGGCCGGGAGAAAGCGGGCATCATTCGCGCCGGTAAGCCGGTGATCGTGAGCGACCCCTCACCGCCGGAGAGTGTTTTGAAGGCGGCGCGCCTGCTCGATGCCGATCTCTGGCAGATCGGCCCTGACTTTCAGTTTGCCGGTGACAAGCAGCAGTGGAACTGGAGCGGCCGCGGCAAACGTTACTCTGGCCTGGCCTATCCGGCTTTGCGTGGGGCCAACCAATTGCTCAATGCGTCGGGTGCACTGGCGGCCTTGGCGGCCCTTTGGGACCGGTTGCCGGTCACTGCCCAGTCGGTGCGCAACGGTCTGGCTCTGGTGGAGTGGCCCGGGCGCTTCCAAATCGTGCCCGGTCAGCCGGTTCTGGTTCTGGACGTGGCCCACAATCCGCACGCGGTGGCCGCCTTAAGCGAGAATTTGGACGCGATGGGTTTCTATCCTCGCACCCATGCGGTTCTGGGCGCCATGGCCGACAAGGACTTGCCGGCCATGCTTGCGCGGATCAGCCCCTTGGTCGATCGCTGGTATTTTTGCGATCTGCCCACTACCCGGGCGGCCTCAGCGGCTGAGCTGCAGGCGCGTTGGCAAGCGGCTGCGCCGGCTAGCTTAGCGGTCTGCAGCACCCATGCCGGACCGCGTCAAGCGCTGGAGCGAGCCCTGGCCGAAGCAGACCCCGCTGATAGAATTGTGGTCTTCGGGTCCTTCCTGACTGTCGGGGGCGTCCTCGAAGGCGGTCTGCCACGTATGTCGGCCCAGCATCTGTCCAATTGACGGACGGCCGGTTTTCTTTGTCGCACGGACTTCGTTGCTCGCTCATGCCGTTTTTTAGCTTTCGCCGTGACCGCAACGCCAGCGTCAAGCCCAATGCCTCGGCCTCCAGTGCCGAAAGTGTGGAGGTGGTGCGCAAGCGCGCTCGGCATCGGCTGATCGGTGCGTCTATCCTGGTCTTGATTGCAGTCCTGGGATTTCCCTTGATTTTCGACAGCCAGCCGCGCCCGGTTCCTGTTGACATCGCCATTGAAATTCCGTCGCGAAGCACGGTCAAGCCGGGTACTCCTATCGTCTCCCCTGCGCCGCCCCAGGTCGCGCCTGCACCGGCCGCGCCAACCGCGCCGACTGCGCCGGCGACGTCGACTCAATCGGCTGTGCCCTCTCCGGTGCCGGCGCAGGCCAGTCTGCAGGCGCAGGAGGAGATCCTTCCAAAATCATCGGCCGCTGCTTCGGTTCCTTCCTCAGCGGATGCACCAGGGCCCGCACCCAAGGTGCAAGCAAGCCGCACGCCGGCTGCACCGGGTGGCAAGCAGGAGTCAGCGGCTGCTTCGGGATCGTCGCGGGTGGTGGTACAGGTGGGCGCTTATGCCGATCCGGCCAAGGCGCGCGAGACCCGGCAGAAGCTCGAAAAGGCGGGTCTGAAGACTTATACCCAGGTGGTCGAAACCAAGGACGGCCAGCGGACCCGCGTGCGTGTAGGCCCCTACTCGAGTCGCGAGGAAGCCGAGCAGGTCGCGGCCAAGATCAAGGCGCTGGACCTGCCCGCTTCGATCTTGGCATTGTGAGCCGACCATGACCAGCGCTGACTGGATCTTGCTCGGCATCGTGCTCTTGTCCTTGCTGGTCGGTCTTTGGCGCGGTCTGGTCTTCGAGGTGCTGTCCCTGCTGGGGTGGGTGACCGCTTTTTTTGTGGCCCAATGGCTTGCGGTGACGATTGCAGCGCATCTGCCTCTGCAGGGGCTGTCAGATCCGGTGCGTTATGCAGTCGCTTTTGCGCTCACTTTTTTGGTCTGCCTGGTGGTGGCTGGCCTGTTGGCTTCCTTGTCGCGCAAGCTGATTTCGGTGGTGGGTCTGCAGCCTATTGATCGTGTTTTGGGCGCTGCTTTCGGCACCTTGCGCGGCTTGGTTATTTTGCTGGCGCTGGCGGTGGTGGTGGATCTGACGCCCCTGAAGCGGTCGGATTGGTGGGAGCAGTCGCAGATTGCCCCCCTGCTGGCGGTGGTTCTGGCCGGACTCAAGCCGGCGCTTCCCGAGCCGCTCTCCCGGTTTCTAGTTTGAAGGGCATGCGCACATGTGCGGAATTTTTGGCGTCGTCAGTGATGCACCGGTCAACCAGCTGATCTATGACGGATTGCTGTTGCTGCAGCATCGGGGGCAGGATGCGGCCGGCATCGTGACGCAGCGCGGTCAAAAGTTTTTCATGCACAAGGCCAAGGGCATGGTGCGTGATGTCTTTAGAACACGGAATATGCGCGCACTGCCTGGCAGTATCGGTCTGGGTCAGGTGCGCTATCCCACGGCGGGCAATGCCTTCAGCGAAGAGGAGGCTCAGCCCTTTTACGTCAATGCCCCTTTTGGTTTGGTATTGGTGCACAACGGTAATCTGACCAATGCCGCAGCGCTCAAGGCTGAATTGTTTTCCGTTGACCATCGGCATATCAATACCGAGAGCGACTCGGAAGTTTTGCTCAATGTGCTCGCGCACGAGCTCGAGAAGACCACCCGTGGCCTGCCTCTGAAGCCAGAGGATGTGTTCGAGGCGGTGCGTGGCATGCACCGGCGGCTCAAGGGATCCTACGCGGTCGTGGCGCTGATCGCCGGCCATGGGCTGTTGGCTTTTCGTGATCCCTTCGGTATTCGGCCCCTGTGCCTGGGTCGTCAAAGTCAGACCTGGGTGGTGGCCAGTGAGTCGGTGGCCTTGGAGGGAACGGGGCATCAGTTTGAGCGGGATATCCAGCCGGGCGAGGCGGTGTTTATTGATCTGCAGGGGCGCTTGCACGCGCAGCAGTGCGCCGAGCAGCCCCGACTGATGCCTTGCATCTTCGAGTATGTCTATCTGGCGCGACCGGACTCCATGCTCGATGGCATTTCGGTCTATCAGGCACGACTCAACCTGGGCGAGACCCTGGCCAAGCGGGTGATCTCCACTGTGCCCCCCCAGGACATCGATGTGGTGATTCCCATTCCCGAGTCGAGCCGTCCCAGCGCCATGCAACTGGCCCAGTTGCTGGGCCTCCCGTACCGGGAGGGTTTTGTCAAGAACCGCTATGTGGGTAGGACCTTCATCATGCCCGGTCAGGGGGTGCGCAAGCGCTCGGTCAGGCAAAAGCTCAATGTGATTGCCAGCGAGTTCAAGGGACGCAATGTGCTGCTGGTCGATGATTCGATCGTTCGTGGGACCACCAGCCGCGAGATTGTGCAGATGGCTCGCGATGCTGGCGCTCGCAAGGTCTACTTGGCCAGCGCGGCCCCGCCTGTGCGCTACCCGAACGTCTATGGCATCGATATGCCCACCCCCGATGAATTGGTGGCTCACGAGCGCACCATCGAACAGGTGCGAGAAGTGATTGGCTGTGACGCTCTCATCTACCAGGATGTGGAGTCCATGAAGCGAGCCATCGGTTCGATCAACCCTCGGCTCGATGGCTTCGATGCCTCGTGTTTTGATGGTCTGTACATCACAGGCGATGTCACAGCTGATTCGATCGCTCGCATGAACGAAAATCGGGGCGGGGGCGAAGAAGAGTCGGAAGCCGACCATTCCCGGCTCGCCCTACCCAACGCCCAGGCAGCCTGACAGCGCTTTTGAAAGAGTTGCGCATGAACGAAAAACTCCACGCCGAGACTCTGGCGGTACGTGCTGCTTTGGAGCGCAGCCAGTACGGCGAGAATTCCGAGGCCCTGTTTTTGACCAGCGGCTACGTCCAGCCCTCGGCCCAGGCTGCCGCCGACCGCTTTGCCGGCGATGAGGAAGGTTTCACCTACGCCCGCTACGGCAATCCCACTGTGGCCAGCTTCGAAAAGCGTCTGGCCGCCATGGAAGGCACCGAAGGTGCGATTGCCACCTCCAGCGGGATGGCGGCCATCCTGATGCTGTGCATGGGCCTGCTCAAGTCGGGCGACCATGTCGTCTGCTCGCGATCGGTCTTTGGTTCGACCATCAAGCTGATCGCTGGTGAGTTTGGCAAGTTTGGCGTGGCCTCGACCTTTGTCTCACAGACCGACATCGATGAATGGCGCGCGGCCCTGCGCCCTGGCACACGCTTGCTGTTTGCCGAGACGCCGACCAATCCGCTGACCGAGGTTTGCGATATTGCCGCCCTGGCCGACATTGCACACAGCGCGGGGGCTCTGCTGGCGGTGGATAACTGCTTTGCGACCCCGGTCTTGCAGCAGCCTGTGCAGTTTGGGGCTGACATCGTGATGCACTCGGGCACCAAGTATCTGGACGGGCAGGGCCGGGTGCTGGCTGGCGCCCTGTGTGCCCGCAGTGACCTGATCTCGGAAAAGTTCATGCCGGTGCTGCGCAGCGCAGGGATGACCCTTTCGCCCTTCAACGCCTGGGTGGTGCTCAAGGGCTTGGAAACCCTGGGCCTGCGCATCCAGGCGCAGAGTGCGCAAGCCCTTGAACTGGCGCACTGGCTCAGGCAGCAGCCACGGGTGGGGCGTGTGCATCATCCGGGCCTGGTCGAGCATCCCCAGCATGCCTTGGCCATGCGGCAGCAGTCTGGTGTGGGCGGGGCGGTGATTTCCTTTGATGTCGGGGGACAAAGCCCTGAGCAGGACCGCGCGCGGGCTTTTCATGTGCTCGATCAACTGCGTGTGTTGTCCCTGTCGACCAACCTGGGCGACACCAAAACCCTGGTGGCCCACCCGGCCAGCACCTCGCACGGCCGGCTGACCGAGGCGCAGCGGCAGGCGGCCGGGATCACGCAAGGCCTGATCCGTATTGCGGTGGGTCTTGAACACCTGGACGACATCCAGGCCGACTTGCTGCGGGGTCTGTCCACCCTTTCATGAACTGACTGGCCGGCCTGCGCTGCGGTATCGGCCTTCCCGATCTCTTCTTTGAGTGCTTGCTGCCATGACCCAACGCGTGCGTACCCGCTTCGCGCCTTCGCCCACCGGCTTTATTCATCTGGGCAACATCCGTTCGGCCCTCTACCCCTGGGCTTTTGCCCGCGCGCAGGACGGTGATTTCATTTTGCGCATTGAAGACACCGATCTCGATCGGTCGACCCAATCGGCGGTGGAGGTCATCATCGAGGGCATGCGCTGGTTGGGGCTCGATTACGACGAAGGCCCTTATTTCCAGATGCAGCGAATGGACCGTTACAAGCAGGTGCTGGCCGCGCTGCGCGATCAGGGGTGGGTCTACCCCTGTTACATGAGTGTGCAAGAGCTCGACGCGCTGCGCGAGAGGCAGATGGCGGCCAAGCTCAAGCCCCGCTATGACGGCACCTGGCGGCCCGAGCCGGGCAAGACGCTGCCGGCGGTTCCATCGGGTGTGCAGCCGGTCCTGCGTTTTAAGAACCCACTGTCCGGAGAGGTGTCGTGGGAGGACAAGGTCAAGGGGCGAATTGCCATCAGCAACGAGGAACTGGATGATCTGGTGATCGCGCGGCCCGACGGAACGCCCACTTACAACTTTTGCGTGGTGGTCGACGATATCGATATGGCCATCACCCATGTCATTCGTGGGGACGATCATGTGAACAACACGCCGCGTCAGATCAATATCTTTCGTGCGCTCGGTCATGAGCCGCCGGTGTATGCGCACCTGCCTACCGTGCTCAACGAGCAGGGCGAGAAGATGAGCAAGCGCAACGGGGCCAAGGCGGTCACCGCTTATGCCCGCGAGGGCTATCTGCCCGATGCGATGATCAACTATCTGGCCCGCCTGGGATGGAGTCACGGCGATGACGAAATCTTCAGCCGTGCGCAGTTTCTGCAGTGGTTCGACCTGGATCACCTGGGCCGTAGCGCGGCGCAGTTCGATGAGACCAAGCTGCGGTGGGTCAATGCACAGCACATCAAATCATCGCCTGAGGCCGACTTGCTTGAAGCCCTCAAGCCCTTCCTGGACGAGCGGGACCTGCAGATATCGCCTGAGCGCGCCATGGCGGCCTGCGCCCTGTTCAAGGATCGGTGCAGCACTCTGGTGGAGTTGGCTGACTGGCTGGCCTTGATCGTGCGCGGAGGCAGGGCCAGCCCTGAGGACCGAGCCCAATACCTGACCGAGGCCATTCTTCCGGTGCTCGATCGTTTGGCGCAGGCACTGGAGCAAGCGCCCTGGACACGTGCGGGCATTGCCGCTGCGGTAGCCGATGTGATCAAGAGCGCTCAGTTGAAGATGCCGCAGTTGGCCATGCCCGCCCGGGTGGCTCTGCTCGGGGTGGCTCAGACTCCCTCGCTCGATGCGGTCCTTCAGTTAATGGATCGCAGTCTGGTCTTGCAGCGACTCAAAAGCCCGCTCGCGCTTTGAGTGGTTCGGAAAGTTCAGTTTTCTGGCTATAATGCGCGGCTCGACAGTTGTAGGACCGGATTGCAAGCAAGTCGGTTTTGCGAAGGGGGTATAGCTCAGCTGGGAGAGCGCTTGCATGGCATGCAAGAGGTCAGCGGTTCGATCCCGCTTACCTCCACCAGTCGAAAGTCCACAGGTTTTGACCCTATCGTCTAGAGGCCTAGGACATCACCCTTTCACGGTGAGTACCGGGGTTCGAATCCCCGTAGGGTCGCCAGGTTTCACTGCCCTCGGGTAGTGTGGCAGGCACAAGCAGGCAACAGCCGCTTCGCAAGAAGAGGCGCTTGGTTCGAAAGAGCAGAGTTGTTGCTACCAGGAGTGGTAGTTCAGTTGGTTAGAATACCGGCCTGTCACGCCGGGGGTCGCGGGTTCGAGCCCCGTCCACTCCGCCAAATCTCTCTCAATAGCGCGCCTTCGGGCGCGTTGTTGTTTGTGTTGCACCCGCGAAGACCTTTGGTGGGGGCTTGGGGGCATCTTTCTACTGCCGCAAGGCTAGCGCTGGTCTGCCACAAACGGGTTGCTGCGTCTTTCCTGGCCAAAGCTGCTTTCTGGGCCGTGACCGGGAATGAAGATGGTGTCATCTCCCAAAGGCCAGAGTTTGCTTCGGATGCTGTCGATCAGTTGATCGAAATTGCCCTGTGGGAAATCGGTACGTCCAATGCTCCCGGCAAAGAGCACATCGCCCACAAAAGCGCGCTTGAGCTCGGGCGAATAGAAGACCACATGGCCAGGCGTATGTCCGGGGCAGTGATGAACCTGCAAGGTGTAGGCGCCGATCGAGACGCTATCGCCTTCGTGGAGCCAGCGAGTGGGCTTGAAGGCTTGCGCACGCGGAAAGCCGAACATCACGCTCTGCTGCGGAAGGGCATCGATCCAGAACTGATCGCCCGGATGCGGTCCGATGATGGGTAGGCCTTGCCTGTGGGCCAGTTCGCCGGTGCCGCCGGCATGATCGATATGGGCATGGGTGAGCCAGATTTGCTCCAGCTTGAGATCGAGTTGCTTGATCTGCGCCAACAGGTGATCCAGATCACCGCCCGGATCAATGACGGCGGCCTGCCGCGTCTGCTCGTCCCACACCAGGGAGCAGTTTTGTTGGAAGGCGGTAACGGGAATGGTGAGGTAGGCCAGCACGGGAAAGCTCGTCGAGGAAGACCGATCTTAGCTGGCCTCGTGCGGCGGCTCTTGAGTTGCTTGTGCCCGGGCACTCAGTCCGGCTTGGAGCCTTGCCTGGCCCGCTCTACAGACTCCAGGCCTTCGCGCTGGGCTTTGGCCTTGCTAAGGGCGCGGCGAAGCTCCTGCGGACTGGGGTTGCCCAATACCAGCGGCTCGCCATAGCTGCCGTCGGCTCGTTCTGGAAAAAAAACGGTCCACTTGGCCCCGTCGATGAACTCGCCGTCCTCGACACGCTCTCGCAGTGCCGTGAGTTGGGCCAGCAGTCGCTGCTGCTGCTCCTCGTCAGTGAGGTAGGCCACTTCCATGTGCACATCGCCCTCGCTCCAGACAATGGTGTAGCGAGGCACCCTCTCGTCGGGCGCGTGCAACGCGTGAAGCAAAGCCTCCTTGATTTCTGCGGGTAGCCGAGGTGTCGGCATGCCACTTCTCCTGCCCTGTCTGGCGTTCCGACTCCCCTGAGGGGGCGACGCTCTTTTGCTGGATGACTTCTGAGAAACAACTCTACAGCGATCCCGGCTTTTGCGCCAGAGGGATCCCCTTATCGGGTCGCCTGGTGGACAGTGCCCCCCGGGGCGGGGCGGGGCGGGGGGGGCGCCCAGACGAGGGCGCGCGCAGTGCCTTCAGTCGATTTGGGCCAGTGCCGCCTTCAGGTGCCCCACCGTCCGGTCGACGTGGTGCCATTTCTCAAGCCCGAAGAGGCCGATGCGGAAGGTTCGGAAATCTGCAGGCTCGTCGCACTGCAGAGGCACGCCCGCAGCCGTCTGGAGACCGGCGGCAAGGAACTTTTTGCTGGATTGGATGTCGGGGTCGGCGGTGTAGCTCACAACCACGCCCGGGGCCTCAAAGCCGGGGGCGGCGACACTGGGGTAGCCGGCCTGGGCCAGTAAGAGACGCACCTGGTGCCCTAGTTCAATCTGTTCCTGTCGAACCTTGGCAAAACCGTAGGCCTCGGTCTCCAGCATGACCTCGCGCAGGCGCACCAGAGCGTCGGTGGGCAAGGTGGTGTGATAAACGTGGCCACCGCCCTCGTAGGTTTCCATGACCTGCAGCCATTTGCGAAGGTCCATCGAGAATGTGGTGCTTTGCGTTTGGTCGATCGCCTGGCGCGCCCTCTCGCTGAGCATCACCATGGCGCAGCAGGGCGAGCTGCTCCAGCCCTTCTGTGGCGCTGTAATCAAGACATCGACGCCGGTGGCCCGCATGTCCACCCACATTGCACCAGAGGCCACGCAGTCAAGCACCAGCAGACCCCCGTGGGCATGCACGGCATCGGCCAGCGCGCGCAGGTAGTCGTCGGGCAGCATCATGCCGGCTGACGTCTCGACATGCGGCGCAAAGACCACGGCGGGCTTTTCTGCGGCAATGGCCGCCACCACCTCGGCAATAGGCGCTGGCGCCCAGGGCGCCTGGCTGCCTTCGGCCACGCGGCGAGCTTTCATCACGGTGTGACTGGCGGGAATTTGCCCCATGTCGAAGATCTGCGTCCAGCGGTAGCTGAACCAGCCGTTTCGGATGACCATGACATGCTTGCCGGTGGCAAATTGCCGCGCCACCGATTCCATGCCAAACGTGCCGCTACCGGGCACCAAGGCCACGCGGTGCGCTTGATAGACCTCCTTGAGCATGCGCGAAATATCCCGCATCACGCCCTGGAAGCGCTTGGACATGTGGTTCAGCGATCGGTCGGTGTAGACCACCGAAAACTCGAGCAGTCCGTCGGGATCGATTAGGGGCAACAGGCCGGGCATGGCATCTCCTTGGGGGTTGCCGGGAGTCTATCGCACGCGGGCGGTAGGGGGCCTTGCCCGTCCTGCTCCGTTCGTACGGTGCAGGCCCGCCACTTCAGGTGACTTCTAAATTTGCGCGACACTTGCCGTCTGAGGGCTGCAGTTGCGGCCGCTTTGAAGGAGCTGTCTTGTCCAAGTTGTCTCGTTCCGCAATCCGTGAATTGGTCTATGCCGCTTTGGTGGCGCGGGTGGGTTTGTTGCTCGGGCAAGCCGGTTTTGACCGTCTCCTGGCTGAACAGGAGCGCGTGTCCACGGCTTTGGCCAGAGGAGCACGGCTGGCCTATGGGCCAGGAGAGGCGGGTTACGCGGCCATGGCTGAGGCGGTGTTGGATGCGTTTGAGCTCGACCCGGTCTACTACGCTGCCAGTGATCTTGACTTCATCGTATCGGAGGGCCTGACCAGCGCAGGATTGGCTTTGGCCGATGCGGTGCGTGGGCACGAGAGCGACGATCGAAAGACCTGGCAAGGGCAGGTGGTGCCCCGCCTCGACCGGGTGGCCGAGTTTGTGGTGTCTGTTTTCGACGGGCGCTGGCCCGAGCAATACCAGGGCAAGTCTCTCAACGTGTGGCTGTTGGAGCAGGCCTGAAAGTTTGGGCCGGCTGCTTCAAGGTTTGCGGGGTCCGCGGTACTCGTCGACTTGATGGCCGAGCAGGGTGTAGCCGCTGACCCCCCAGTCGGTGGTGCTGTGTTCGATGCCCAGCACACCGGCCACCCAACACGCATCCATGGTGCGAATTCGGGCGGGGCGCTGCAGCCTGACCATGACGATCTGGTTTGCTGGCGGAGGTGGGGTATGGATGCAGGCTCCGAAGTAGGGAACCAGCAAGAACTCGCGTATGGCCCCGGTGCTGTACTCCAGGGGAACCACATAGCCCGGTAGTCGAACGCGCTGGCCTTCAAGTTCGGGGCGTACGGGCGCGTTGTCCCAGATTTTGCGCATCTTGCGCTGCAGCTCAAGCTCTTCGGCGCTGCCCTCAGGAATGCGGCTGACGTCGATGCCACCGAGGGCAGCCTTGGGGTTCCAGCCGGCTGGCATCAGATCGTCCCACTGAAGCGTGCGGTAATTGCCGCGCGACTGAGCCCAGAGCGGGTCTGCGGTGAAGACGCCAAACAGCATGGCGTTTTGAAGCAAGCGACGACGCAGAAGGTTCATGTCTTCATGGCCGGGGTTGGAGACCGTCGGCACTGGAGAGTCGGTACGCGCGCCAGCCTGGTAAGGCGCTGGCGGCCACACCGGCCAACAGGATTCCCGCAATCATCAGCAGCTGGCGGTTCAAGGGGGCCTGCAGGGACACCGTGATGCCGTAGTGCGACCCGATCCAATCGCCCAGCCCAAACAGCACCAGCATGGTCAGCAAGATACCGCCTAGAACCGCGAGGGTGGTGACCACCAGACCTTCGATCAGCAACAAGGCAAACACCCGGGTCGGCCCAGCCCCGAGCGATCGCAACACCGCCAGCTCATGACGCCGTTGTTCCAGCCCGGCATTGACGGCAGCCACCAGCCCCAGCAGGCTGACAAGGGCCACGATCCCGACCATCAATTCAAGCGCCTGTTCGCCGATGGCCACCGTGTTCCACAGTTCATCGAGTGCCACGCCGGGCAGGATCGCCATCAGGGGTTCGGCCTGGAAGTCTGAGATGCTCCGCTGCATCGAAAACACCGCCGCTCGAGATTTGAGCCCGATCAGAGCGGCGGTGACCGATCGCGGAGTCAGGTCCATCGAGCGCAACTGATCGGTGTGGATGGCCTCGCGCGAGGGCATGCCTGCCACCCAGTCGACATGGAGGGCCTCCATGCCTTGCAGGCTGATGTGAACCGATCGATCAACAGGGGTGCCGGTACGACCCAGAATGCCAGTGACGGTAAAGGGCCTGTCGTCATGGTCATGAGCCTGAAAGGCTCCGCTACCGTGGCTGAGGGTGATGCGTTGACCGATGCGCAGTCCCAGGCGTTGAGCCACCTCGGCGCCGACCACCGCATCGAGCAGATCGGTAAAGGGACGGCCTTGAGCCATGGTCAGCCGCTGGCGCTCACCGTAGCGAAAATGCTCGAAGAAGCTGGCCTGCGTGGCCACGACCGGATAGCCCTGAAACGAATCACCCAGCGAAATGGGAATCACCCAGGCCACGGCTGGATCTCGAGCCAGGGCCTCGACGCTGCTCCAGCGTATGTTTTGGGTGGCGTTGCCGATGCGAAAGACCGAATAAAGCAGAAGAGCGGTGCTGCTGGTGCGGGCCCCAACGATCAGGTCGGTCCCCGAGACCGATTGGGCAAAGTGTTGGCGCACATCATGGCGGAGCTGCTCCAGGCAGAGCATCAGGAAAGTGGCCAGGGCTATCGACACCGCCACCCAGGACAGCCCGTAACGGCGGCTCCAGGCACTGCGCCATGCCAGTGATCCCAAACCTTTCATGCGCCTGGCTCCGAGGGTGATGGCAAGTCAAGTACCCGCTCGAAATGGGCGCTCAGGCGGCGATCATGGCTGACAAACAACAAGGCGCTGCCCGATCGCTCGCACTGGTTGAGCAGCAACTCCATGAACTCGTCTCGACGACGCTCATCAAGGGCCGAGGTCGGCTCGTCCGCAATGACCAGCTCGGGTTGCCCGATCAAGGCACGTGCGGCGGCTACCCGCTGCTGCTGACCCACTGACAGCTGCCCTGATGGCTGATGCCACAGCGCCGAGTCGATACCCAGTGCCTGGAGCAGTTGCCGCGCCTGTTCCAGTCCCTGCCCCTGGCAACGCTGCGCGCGCAAGGCCGACAGGCGACAGGGCAGCAGCACGTTGTCAATCGGGCTGAGGTAGGGCAGCAGGTTGAACTGCTGGAACAAATAGCCGACATGATCAGCGCGCGTTTGCTCGCGCCGACTCGCGCTCAGGCTGCGCCAATCTTTCCCCATGAGCCTGATATGTCCGGCCTGCGCCATCAGCACCCCGGCGGCCAGGGACAGCAGGGTGCTCTTGCCGCAACCGCTGTCTCCGCTGATCAGCAGTCGTTCACCGGCCGATAGCGCTAGGTGCTCGACTCGCAGGCAGTCTTCTTCCTGTGAGGGCCAGCGAAATCGCACGCCGCGCAATAGAAGAACCGGCTCTGCAGTCATGGCACGGGTCAGCGGATGAGCTTGAGCTGCCGCTTGTTGCGACGCAGTACCGATTGCGACTGCCCCTGGGGACCGATCATCTGGGCCCTGACTCGGCTCAGGCCCTTGGAGACATCAAACAGGGTTACATCGATTTCGCGCAACTCGTTGGCTTGTGCGCAATCGAATCGGTATTGGGCTTGGAGGTCGCCGTGGCCTGTCGTCGCACTGGCCTGTCCCTCGATCAAAGGCGCTGTCACCTGCGCGGGGCCCGCGGGTTTGCATTGGGCCTTCTGAGGCAGCGCCAGGACAGGCTGGCCCTGCCTGAAGCGTTCGAGGAGGGCGGTCGCAGCGGCTTTTTCCGCATCGGTGCGAGGGGCACGCTCGTAGCCGAGCAGGCTCTCCAGGGGCACCTTGATCGAAATGTCGAGGCGACTGCCCTCGAGGGCTATGTTCAGGTGGGCCACGCCATGCTCATGAGGCCCCGCAAGGGTCTGGCTCAGGGCGCCCAGGCTGGCCAGGCCCACCAGCAAGCTTGCAAGGGCACGGCGGCGGGAGGGAGCGACAACAGGGAGGGTCATTTTGGAAGATGAAGAAGGAAAAATCGAAATTCTGAGGGCACTGACAAATCCCTTCGAGCGACAAGGATCAGAGTCTCTCAGATGACCGCTTGCCGCCCATGGCCTTGGGGTCGATCATGCCAGTGGCCATGGCTGTGCCCAGTAGAACGATCAGGGCATGCAATCCCATCAGGGGCGTGAAGTGTTCCTCCAAGAGCAAGACGCCATAGGTGACGGCAAACAAGGGGATGAGGTAGGTCACCGCCAAGGTTTTCGAGGGGCCACAGTCGTTGAGGAGTCGAAAGTACAGCAAATACGCCACGCCGGTGCACAAGCCGCCCAGAACCAAGAGTGAAAGCCAAGCCACCGGACTGGGTGCTGCCGCCGGCCATAAATAGGCGGCGGGCAAGGCCATACCGATCGTCGCGCCAATCTGGCTGCCGGTGGCTGCCACCAGCGGGGGTACATCTTGCAGGTGGAGGCGGGTGAAACTGGCGGCGATCGCATAGCTGATGCAAGCTCCGATGCAGGCCACAATCGCCCACAGCGGGTGCAGGCTCTGGTTCTCTGTCTTGATGCCGGCCTGGTCCCAGGCGAGCAGTGCGACGCCGGTGAACCCCAGCACCAGGCCTGCGATGCGCCAGGGACCAGGCTTATCCCCCAACCATAACCAAGCCACCAGGGCTCCGAACATCGGCACGCTAGCGTTGATGATGGAGGACAGGCCGGTGGTGAGAGTCAGCAGGGAGAAAGCAAACAGGGCAAATGGGATGCCGGAATTGAGCAGGCCCACAAAGAAGACCGGCAACCAGCGCTGCCGCAGCAGATGAACTTGGCCGCGCCAGATCAGCAAGGGCAGTAAAAAGAGTGCGCCGATGGCCACCCGCAGCGCTGAGGTGGGTAAGGGGCCTAGCTCCCCCACAGCCAGACGCATGAACATAAAGGATGAGCCCCATATGGCGCCCAGTGCCACGAAGCGACCGAGCCAGGAGGGCTCCGGTGACTCGACGGAGGCAGTCAAATTGAACCTTCGAGCCTGAGCAGCTCTTGCTTGCGTTGGAGCCCGCCGGCGTAACCGGTGAGTGCGCCGTACCTGCCGACCACCCGGTGGCAGGGCACGATTATCGAGATGCGGTTCAGACCGATGGCCCCGCCTACCGCCCGAGCCGACTGTGGCCGTCCCAGGCTGTCTGCGATTTGACCGTAGCTGCGGGTTTGGCCGTGCGGCACGTCCAGCAGCGCAGTCCACACCGATTGCTGGAATTTTGTTCCGGCGCTCAGGTCTAGCGGCAGATCGAAGCTTGGACGGCGACGGTCAAAGTATTGCGCCAGTTGCTGTTGGGCTCTTTCAAGCCACTTGTTGGAGGGCTCCAGCGGCCACAGACCATCGAGCTCGGACGGCCTGTGCTTTTGGTCGTCAAACCACAAGCCAGCCAGACCCGTGGGACTGGCCAGGAGACAAATCCATCCCAGTGGGGTTTTGCATCGGCTTTGAACCAGGAGGGGGCGTGGTGCGGGATTGAGCATGAAGGAAGCGCCTGCGCCTGCTGCCGGGCTCAGGACCTCATCATACGATGGCAAAAATTAGGTCAGTTTTAAGCGGCTGAGCTGGAGCATCCGGCCCTCAGACCGCTTGATTTGGCTCCTGCCTGCTGAGCCGCGCTTACGGTCGGGATCAGCCGGTTGCGTTGCTCACACCTAAAATCGCCGTTTTCTTGGCCTGGTGTCGTCCTGCACCTGACTCGGTCTGTCGATTCGGTTTTGTTATTGCGCTCACTCATGCCCTTTGATCCCTCCATCTTCAAGGCTTATGACATCCGGGGTGTCGTGCCCCTGACTTTGAACGAGGAGGTGGCCCTGGCCTTGGGGCAGGCCTTTGGTGCCCGAGCCTTGGCTTTGGGCGAGTCGGTGGTGGCGGTTGGCCGTGATGGTCGAGTTTCGGGCCCTTCGCTCGCCCGGGCTTTGGTCGAGGGCCTGACCCGGGTTGGGGTAGAGGTGGTAGATATCGGCATGGTCACCACCCCGATGCTGTATTTTGCAGCGTCCACCTTGTGCCGAAGCGGCATTCAGGTGACCGGTAGCCACAACCCTCGAGACCACAATGGCTTCAAGATGGTGCTTGCGGGCCAAGCCCTCTATGGCGATGCTATTGAGGATCTGCGGCGCCTTATGCAGGAACAGTCGCCTCCCGCAGCTGGGCGTAGGGGTGTGGTGAAAACCACCGATGTCATGCCTGCCTATCGCGACCGAATCGTGGGTGATATCCGTTTGAGCCGCCCGATGAAGATCGTGGTCGACTGCGGCAACGGCGTGGCCGGCGCATCGGCGCCGGGTATTTTCAGGGCCCTCGGATGTGAGGTGACCGAGCTTTTCAGTGAGGTCGACGGTGGCTTCCCAAACCACCATCCGGACCCGAGCAAGCCGGAGAATCTGCGCGATCTGATCGCTGCGCTTGCCCAGAGCGATGCCGAGATCGGGCTGGCCTTCGATGGCGATGGCGATCGTCTTGGTATCGTGACCAAGCAGGGGCGGACCATTTATCCGGACCGTCAATTGATACTGTTTGCCCGCGATGTGCTCTCGCGTATTCCCGGTGCGCCCATTCTTTTTGATGTCAAGTGTTCCCAGCAATTGGCGCCGGCCATTGAGGCAGCCGGCGGTCAGCCGGTGATGTACAAAACTGGCCACTCCTTGATCAAGGCGCGCATGCGCGAACTCGATGCCCCTTTGGGCGGTGAGATGAGCGGGCATATTTTTTTCAAGGAGCGTTGGTACGGTTTCGACGATGGCACTTATGCCGGCGCCCGTCTTTTGGAAATCCTCAGCCGCAGCCCAGACGTTTCGGCGGTGCTGGACGCCTTACCGAGCAGCTACAGCACTCCGGAGCTCAACGTGAGCTGCGCTGAGGGTGAACCGCATCGTTTGATGGCCCATTTGGTCACTCTGGGCACGCAGCGATTTGCGGGAACCGCCCGCCTGTCCACAATGGATGGTTTGCGGGTGGACTGGCCCGATGGCTGTGGCCTGATTCGGCCCTCCAGCCCGACGGCAGTGCTGGTGCTGCGCTTTGGGGGCCAGACGGAGTCAGCCTTGCAACGAATCCAGACCGAGATGCTCGCCTTGCTGCACCAAGTCAAGCCCGACGCCCTGTTGCAGAGTGCGGCGCACTGAGTCGCGCCCCTATTCATGCGGATCCTCATCGTCAAGCTCTCGTCGCTGGGGGATGTGGTGCACACTTTGCCAGCTCTGCAGGATATCCGGCGTGCGTTTCCCGCGGCAAGGATTGATTGGGTGGTAGAGGCCTCTTTCCTTCCGTTGCTCCAGAGATGTTCGGGCATTGACCGGCTCATTGCCTGCAATTTGCGATCTTGGAAGAGAGCCCTATTCAGCGCCGCTACCCTAGCGGAGGCTCGTCATTTCGTAGAGCAGTTGCAGCAGCGTTCTTACGATGCGGTCATCGATTTGCAAGGATTGACCAAGTCAGCTTGTGTTGCTCGGATTGCTCGTACGACTGCCACTGGACAGCGCTACGCGATGGCAAATCGTACCGAGGGATCTAGTTATGAGTTGCCCACACGTTGGGTCTCGGACGTGGCCATCCCCATCCAAAGCCGTGTTCATGCCGTTGATCGTGGCCGGTTGCTTTGTGCCGCCGCGCTCGGGTACGAACTGACCTCAGACCATTTTTATGGTCTCAAAGGAGATGGCCTGGCGGTCGCTCAGTTATCCGATCAATTGGGCTTGAACGAGCCGACCGTTCTTTTTGCACATGGCAGTTCGCGGCGGGATAAATGCTGGCCTGAGGAGTATTGGATTGAATTGGGGCGTCGCTTTAACGAGGCTGGATGGCGTATTGCGCTGCCCCATGGGAGTCCCGCTGAGCACGCTTCCTCGCAGCGGATTTCGGATCTGCTGTCTAGGGCATGCGTTTGGCCTCGGCTGCCTCTGGCTGAACTGACGGATGCAATGGCTGCATGCGCGGGTGTCGTGGGGGTTGACAGCGGACTCAGTCATATGGCGGTGGCACTAGATTTGCCTCATGTACAAATCTACAACCTTGATACGGCCTGGCGTACTGGGCCCATTGATTGTCGGCGGCAGCGCAGCCTTTACCATCACCCATATCCCGACGTCGATCAGGTCTGGCGTGCGTGGCACGAAGTTTCATCGGCATGATCGGCAAGGTCTACTCTTTAATCACCTTTTTGCTGCAGCCTCTGCTGATTGCCAAGCTGCGGTATCGTGCCAAGCGGGAGCCTGGTTACGGCCAGGCGGTTGAAGAGCGTTTTGGCTCTTATCTTCAGCCGTCCCCCCCCGCCCATGAGCTGATCTGGATCCACGCGGTCTCGCTGGGGGAGACGCGTGCGGCTGCCGTCTTGATGCATGTATTGAGGCAGCAGCGACCCGACTTGCGGTTCTTGCTCACGCATGGAACGGCCACCGGTCGCGCCATGGGGGCGACCCTGCTGCATGAGGGTGATGTTCAGGTCTGGCAGCCGTGGGACACGCCTGCGGCCACCCGAGCCTTCCTCGCGCATTTCAAGCCCAGGCTGGGTGTGTTGATGGAAACCGAGATCTGGCCCAACCTGATCCGATCGGCGTCGGTGTGGGGGGTTCCCCTGGTGCTGGCCAACGCGAGGCTGTCTGAGAAGTCGCTGCAACGTGCGCTGCAATGGGCCAGCCTGGCGAGGCCGGCCTACGGCGCCCTGTCGGCTGTGTGGGCCCAAAGTGAAGAAGATGCGCAGCGTTTGCGTCAAGTCGGCGCCCCGGTTCAGGCAGTTGTGGGCAACCTCAAGTTTGATGCCCGGCCCGATCCCGCGCAGAGGGCCCTGGCTGCGCAGCGACGGGTACAGCTGCACCGCCCCTTGCTTATGCTAGCCAGTTCGCGCGAAGGCGAGGAAGCCCTTTTGCTTGAGGCTCTAGCCCAGTGCCCCCAGCCCTGGCCTTTCGATTTGTTGATCGTACCGCGGCATCCGCAGCGCTTTGATGAGGTGGCGGCCCTGATTGAGCGCAGGGGCCATCGCATATCGCGTCGATCGGCATGGGGCCCTGATCTGTCGAATTGGCCGCTGGAGCCCGGCTCGATCGCTCTGGGCGACTCGATCGGAGAGATGGCTCTCTACTACGGTCTTTCGTCGGTTTGTTTGCTCGGGGGTAGCTTTCTGGCTCTGGGTGGCCAGAACCTGATTGAGTCGGCTGCGTGCGGCTGCCCTGTGATCATGGGGCCCCATACCTTCAATTTCAGGGAGGCGGCGGATCAGGCTTTACTCGAGGGGGCTGCCTGCCGCGTAGCGGATTTTGCTGGCGCAATTCAAACAGCCTGCGAGTGGATGCAGGACGGATCTGCGTCCAGACGTTCTGACTTGGCCCTGTCGTTCGCGCAGCGACACCGGGGCGCGGCCGAGGCTACGGCCGAACGTCTGCTCAGAATCGTCTGAGCCGGCCTCGGGCCGGTCAGGGCTTGACCAGAAGGGTGTTGATCGCCTGAAGGTCGCTCAGGCCGAGCAGTCCGCTGGCCTGCTTCAAGCGCAGGCCTCCGACGAGAACCTCGTAGCGGGCGAGGGCCAGGTCACGGCGAGTCTGGAACAACTGGCTTTGAGCGTCCAATACGTCCAGGTTGATCGTCACCCCCACCTGGTAGCCGAGCCGGGTGGAGTCCACCAGACTCTGAGCGGAGGTTTCTGCGGCCTGCAGGGCCTGGACCCGGCTTTGTCCGGAGATCAGGGTGAAGTAGGCCGACCGGGTGCTCTGGGCCACGGTCCGCTTGATACCTTCGAGGTCGCTGCGGGCCTTTTCACTGAGCGCCAGCGTCTCCTTGATCCGGTTTTGGGTTGCATAACCGGCGAACAGAGGCAGGTTAAAGCTCAATCCGATGGCGGTAGAGTTGACTCGGTTGACCAAGGCACTGGAGGCATTGCCTCTGGGCGTTTGCGTGAAGGTGTGACTGGCCGTTGCATCGAGGGTGGGTTTATGGCCCGCCTCGGCCCGTAGCACCTCAAGTTCAGCAATGCTCAGAGTGGTTTGCGCACTGCGCACGTTGGGATGCCGCGTCTGGGCATCTTCAACCCAGCGGTTGATATCGCCCTCCACAGGCATCAACCGCACCGGTGTAGCCAGGGCTCGGGGCTGGGTTCCAGTCCGACCGACCAGTTGGTCCAGGGCGAGCCGTCGTACGGCCAAATCGTTCTCGGCCTGAATGCGAGAGGCCTCGATTCGGTCGAAGGTCGCCTGAGCCTGCCGGGTATCGACAATGGTGGCCGTGCCCACCTCGAAGCGTCGTTTGGCCGAGGCCAGTTGTTCGGCCACGGCCGTGCGCTGGGCTTGCACCGCCAGGAGATTGTCCTGCGCCCCTAGCACGTCGAAATAGGCTTGGCTTAAGCGCAGAATCAGTTCCTGCTCAGCCACCTCGAGCTGTGCCTTGGCCGCATCGACCTGCTTGAGCGCTTGGTCGTAAGCCGCTTGATTGGCGGGGCGGTAAATCGGGTGGCTGGCACTGGCCGTGACGCTCTGCGTATCAAAGTTGCGGCGCAGGGCAGCGCTGTTGCTGTCTTGCTGGGTGTAGTTCATGCCGGCAGACAGATTGGCGGTGCTGCGCATGCCCGCCTTTCCTTGCTCTGCCCGCGCCAAATTGGCTTCGTACTGCAGGCGTGCCGATTGAAATGTGGCGTCGAAATCGCGCGCTGATTCGTACAGCTCCACCAGCGACTGGGCCTGGCTCGCGCCGAGGCAGGCCAGCCAAAGGGTCAGGCCCAGGCTCAGTTCCGAAAGGCCGGTCTTGGAGGGGTGGGCTTTCATTTCAGTCCTAAGGGGGTGGTGTCAGTAACGGGGAACACTTGAATCAACACGCAGGGACCAGGCATCAATTCCGCCCTGGAGATTGACCACCTCTTGAAAACCCTGCTGCTCAAGGAAGCGGGCGGCCTGCAGGCTGCGCATTCCGTGATGGCACAGGCAGGCAATCGGCCGATCACGGGGCAGCTCGTCGAGCCTCTGGACGAGCTCGCCTAGCGCGATTGTCTGCACGTCGAAATGTTCTGCCGGAATGCTCGCAGTCTGGACTTCCCATGACTCCCGTACGTCAAGCACCAAGGCTCTGCTCGGGGCGTGAGCCTTGCACCAGGCCTCAAGCTGCTGAACGTCAAGCTGCTGCACCATGGGCTCAGAAATGAAAGGCCGAGGGTTCTGGAAAGTGACACAGCCGCGGGGCGATCGTCTCCCAACGCTGCTCGGATCGCCAAGTCTGTTCGCCCAAGCGGGTAACCAGCGTAGCACTCATCACCGGCTCGCTTCCCACGATGGCGATCAGCCGTCCACCGTGCTTAAGCAGTGTTTTGAGCGATTGAGGTACCTGCGCAACCGAACCGCTGAGGAGGATCACATCGAAGGGCCCGCAGAGTTCGGGACGGTCCGTGGGCTGGGAGGCATCTTGCTCGAGCACCAGGGCATTGTGTACGCCTGCCTTTTGAAGATTCTCTCTGGCTGTCCGAACCAGTTCAGGCTCTATCTCCAGCGTCGTGACATGCTGGGCGCGGTGAGCCAGCAGGGCGGCCATATAGCCGCTGCCGGCGCCGACCTCCAGCACCTTCTCATGCTTTTGTACCTCCAGATCCTGCAGCAAACGGGCTTCTACCTTCGGCGAGAGCATGCACTGGCTCGGATGGCGCTGGGGCGGCAGTGGAATTTCCAGATCGGCAAAGGCCAGCGCCTGGTACGGCTTGGGTACAAAGTCTTCGCGCTTGACTGTCGCCAGCAGGGACAGCACCTGGGTATCAAGAACCTCCCAGGGCCTGATTTGCTGCTCAATCATGTTGAAGCGCGCTTGCTCGAAATTCATGGTCGCGTTTTCCCGGCTTTTGTAGGAAGGGGGGCTTGGAAAAAAGGGATCGAAAGGTGATTCTAGCGGTGGCGTTATGGGCTTGACTTGCCCGTCCCTTATGCGGCGCTCACGCCCATTTGACGCCGTATCCACTGGGCCAGATCACCGATATAGCCAAAAACGACGGGTACCACCACCAGCGTCAATAGGGAGGAGGTGATGACCCCTCCGATCACCGCCTGACCCATAGGAGCGCGCTGCTCGGACCCCTCGGTCAGGGCAAAAGCCAGCGGCACCATGCCAAAGATCATGGCCAGCGTCGTCATCAGAATCGGCCGCAACCGGACTTTGGCGGCCATCAGCAGCGCCTGTTCCCGCCCGTGACCCTCCTGGCGTGCCCGAATAGCAAAGTCGACCAGCAAGATGGCGTTCTTCGTGACCAGCCCCATGAGCATGACGATTCCAATGATTGAAAACATGGACAGGGTCGAACCGAACATCATCAGCGCAAGGACTACGCCGATCAACGTGAGCGGCAAAGAGGTCATCAGTGCCAGAGGCTGCAGGAAGCTCTTGAACTGGCTGGCTAGGATCATGTAGATGAAGAGGATGGCCAGCATCAGTGAGGAAAGCGCATAGCCAAAGGATTCCTGCATATTTTTTGTGGAGCCACCGAAGCGGTAACTGTAGCCAGGCGGAAATTCGGTGCGAGCCAGTATGGCCGAAATGTCGGCCGACACCTCGCCCACCGATCGGCCGTACACGTTGCCGCTGATGGCCACTTCTCGCGCCAGATCGCGTCGGTTGATCTGGTTGGGTCCGCTCGAGGGCTCGAGGGTGGCGACCTGGTTGAGCCGAATGACTCGCGCTTCCCCGCCATTGCCCGCATTGAGCAAGGGCAGTCGTTCCAGATCCGCGACTGCATCGCGGGCCTGGGGCGACAGCCGCACATTGACGTCATAGGTCTGGTCGTCGGGGGCGCGCCAGGTGCCGACGGTCTGTCCGGCCAGAAGCTGGCGCAGTGCCCCCGCAATCTGGCCCACCGACAGGCCGAGGTCGGAGGCGGCTTCGCGGTGGACAGACACACTCAGGGTCGGTTTGTTTGGCTTGGCGCTTGAGTCGAGGTCTACCAACCCGTTGATGTCCTTGATCTGGTTGCGAATCTGTTCCGCCAGGCGCTCGAGTTCCCTTACGTCCGGGCCCCGCAGGGAAAATTCGATTTGCTTGTTTCCCCCGACGGCCTCTGTCAGTCCGGCCTGAGTCACCGTGATGCCAGGCACTTGGCTGAGCCGCTTGCGCAGTGCGGCGGCCATGTCTTCCGCGCTGCGCGTGCGTTGATCGCGGTTGACCAGGCGCACGTACATACTGGCGTACATCTTGCCTTGTGCGTTGCCGCTATTGAGAGTCGTGACGGTGTAGCGCACTTCGGGGAATTCGCGAACGATGGCGTCGACCTGTCGCGCTTTGGCCTCCGTGGCCTCCAAGGAAGAGCCCACAGGCGTATGAAAGTTGACGGTGGTCTCTGAAAAATCCGCCTTGGGAACAAATTCGGTACCCAGCAGCGGCACCATGAACAGGCTGCCGATAAAAATCAACAGGGCAATGCCCAAGGTGGACAGCCTATGCCTGAGTGACCAGCGCAGGATGCCTTGGTAAGCGTCGGCCATGCGTTCGGTGGCGCGGTCGAACCAGTGGGTGATGCGGCCGATGGAGCGGTCATAGAGGGACTTGCCTGGGGTCTGGCCCTGCGTGTGGATGGCCGGGTCATGCCAAATTGAGGAGAGCATCGGATCCAGGGTAAAGCTGACAAACATCGAGATCAGCACTGCGGCCACGATGGTGATGCCGAATTCATGGAAGAACTTGCCAATGATGCCCCCCATGAAGCCGATCGGCAGGAAAACCGCCACGATGGAAAAGGTGGTGGCCAGTACCGCCAACCCGATTTCCTGTGTGCCTTCGAGGGACGCTTGATAGGCGCTCTTGCCCATTTGGACGTGACGCACGATGTTCTCGCGCACGACGATGGCGTCGTCGATCAGCAAGCCGACGCAAAGGCTCAGGGCCATCAGCGTGATCATGTTGATGGTAAAGCCGAAGGCGTACATGAACAGGAAAGTGCCGATGATCGAAATGGGCAGCGTCAGTCCGGTGATAACGGTCGACCGCCAGGAGTTGAGAAAGAGAAACACGATCAGGACGGTCAGGATTGCGCCCTCAATAAGGGTGCGCCTCACGTTGTCCACCGCCACCCGTATCGGCCGCGAGGTGTCCATCACGGGTTCGAGTTGGACGCCGGTCGGCACCTGCGATTGCAGATCTTGCAGGGCCCGATTCAGCCCATCAATCACATCAATCGTGTTTTCGTCCTGGGCCTTTTGCACATTGAGCAGCAGCGTGCGCTGTCCGTTGCGCAGGGCCAGGCTTTCTGTCTCTTGTGCCCCATCTTGTATGTCGGCCACCTGCGACAGGGTAATCGGCACACCGGCGCGCCGGGCCACGATGAGGCGACCGAAATCCTCCGGTCGTTGCATTCGTGCCTCTACCCGTACGGTTCGTTCCTGCGTCAGCGATCGGACGGCACCCAAGGGCAGGTCCTGGTTTTCGCTGCGCACCACGTTGGCCACCTGCTCCACCGAAACGCCCAGCGCCTCCATGGCTTGCGGTTTGAGGTAGATGTTGATCTCGCGGCGCGTAGCGCCCACCAACGAGACCGATCCAACGCCGCGCACATTCTCCAGGCGTTTCTTGAGCACCTGATCGGCCCAGGTGGTCAAGGCAACTGGGTTGACGTAGGGGCTTGCCGGGCCAGGGCTCGCTTGCGCCGGGGCGGGTAGCACCGCGACGGCCCAGACGGCCCGGCTGGCCGGATCAAAGCGCAACACACGCGGCTCTTTGACCTCGGTGCGCAAGTTCGGCCGAATGGCCGCGACTTTCTCGCGCACATCCTCCGCCGCCTTGCGTCCTTCAATGTGCAGCTGAAATTCAACCACCACCACCGAGGTGCCTTCATAGCTGCGGGAGGTCAGGGTGTTGATGCCTGCGATCGAGTTGACCCCCTCCTCAATCTTGCGGGTGACCTCGCTTTCAACAATCTCGGGCGATGCGCCGGGATATTCGGTGGTGATGACCACCACCGGGAAATCGATGTTGGGGAACTGGTCGATGCGCAGTCGCTGGTAGGAAAACAGGCCCAGCACCACGATGGCCAGCATGACCATCGTGGCAAAAACCGGGTTGTGGAGGCTGACGCGGGTGAACCACATGCAAAGGCTGGGCGCGTGGCCTCAAATCAGGGCGTGCTGCCGGTTGGCTGCGGCAATGAAGTGATGCGCGCTGACAAGCCTTCGCGCAGCGGGCCGACCGATGCACGCAGGACCTGGGTGCCCTCGGGCAGATCGACCGTCACCATGATCTCGTCGCCGATCGTGCCGCGTACACCGAGTTGGACCGTCTGGTGGCCGACCTTGCCATCGCGCAGCACCTGCACATAGGGTTGGGCCTGGTCGGTCAGTACGGCCGACAGAGGCACAGCGGGTGCTCGTTTGCTGCCGGTTTCGAGCTGACCTTGCACGAAAAGACCCTGGCGCAGCACTCCCGACCGGTTGTCAATGCTCAGGTAGGCCAGCACGCTGCGGCTGGCGGTCTGTGCGCTTGGGTTGATGCGGACCAGCCGGGCCCGCAGCACCTGATCGCTTCCATCGACGCGCAGTTGAGCGATCTGTCCGATCTTGAGCTGCAGGGACTCGGCGGTGGACACGCTGGCCTCGAGCTCCAGGCGTTGGGGATCCACAATTTCCAGCACCCGCGCATCGACGGCCAGCCGCTCGCCTGGCTGAGCCAGGCGCTGCGCCACCCGTCCCGTCAGCGGGGCCAGCAGTTGTGTATCGTCCAGATTCTTGCGCGCCACCTCGACAGCAGCCAGCGCTGCACTGTGATTGGCCTGAGCCGCCGCCAGGTTGGACAGAGACGCTTCCAGCGCTGTCTGCGAGATGAAGTTCTGGGCAACCAGAGCCCGGTTGTTGTCCGATTGCCTCTGGGCGATATCGATCTGTGCTTTGGCAGCGTCGGCTTGCTGCTGAGCCTGCCTCAAGCGCGCCTGGTATTCGGTCGGATCGATGCGCGCAAGGGCCTGCCCGGCCCTGACCGCATCGCCTTCGCGCACCGTCAGGCCTTGCAGCTCCCCGGCGACCCGGGCTTTGACGACCGCACTGTGGGTGGCCCGCAAGCTTCCCGAGACCTGCAAACCGGTCTTAAGGTCGACTGGACGGACTTCCAGCAGATCCGAGGGGGCGAACTCCACCAGGGTCACGGCTGGCGTCACCGGCTGGGCCTGGGCCTTGCTGCGTTTCTTTAAAAAAAGGTAGGTTCCGCCAGCGCCTGCCAAGAGGATTGCAGCGGCAATCCCCGCGGCCAGAAAAGTGACTCGCCTCATGCGGCTCCCCCTGTCGCAAGCCAGGGGCGCTCCAATGATGCGGGCGGGTCCTGATCGCTGGCCAGACCGCGCGCGATCAGTCGCGCTTGTTCATCAAGATAGTGCATCGGTTCGATACTCATGAATTCGTCGTTGCTCCAGGCAATGCAGTGACGCGACAGCGCCAGGAAAACCATGACCGAGATCACGCCCTGAACCGCATGATCGACTGGCAGCTTTCGAAATTCGCCTCGCGCGATGCCGTGTTCGATCACGCGGCGCAGAATCCGGTGCCCGGGCCGTATCACCGCCTGGTGGAAGAATGCGGCCATCTCCGGGAAGTTCTGACCCTCGCTCATCATCAGCTTGCTGATGCCGGAGGCCTTGGTTGACCCAATGCGTTCCCACCACAGGAGCATGGTCAGGCGCAGCAAGTCGGCACTGCTGCCTTCAAACTGAGCGAAATGGCCCGCCCATTCTTCAAGCCGGTTGGAGATATTGCATCGAACCACTTCCTTGAACAATTCGAGCTTGCTCGGGAAGTACAAAAAAACCGTACCTTTGGAGACGCCGGCGCGCGAGGCCACTTCTTCAATGCGGGTGGCGGCATAGCCTTTGTCGACAAAAAGTTCGAGAGCGGCCTCCAGTATCTCGCCCGGGCGCTCGTGCTTGCGGCGCTCGCGACGCTGTGGGCGGCTCGCGCGCTCGATGAGAACGGATGAGGACATGAAGGGCAGGGTGAACTCGATTAATGACCGGGCGGTCAGTAACGTATTGTGGGCGGCCCCTCAGGCAGCGTCAAGCGTGCCCCGAGCGGCAGGCTTGCAGAACGTGCCCACCGGCTCGAGGGCGGGCTCTACATCAGTCGCAGGGCCAGCCATTCGCGCAGGACTTCCTGGCTGGCCATCAGCCCTCTGGCGGAGGGCAGCCATTCGAGGGCAGGGCGGGTACGCGGTCGTACAAAACCCATGGGTGCCGCCATCACTTCAAAGCCCGCTTTCTCGAAATGGGCCTGACTCCTGGGCATGTGCCAGGCATGGGTGACCAGCACGATGCGCCGAATTTGATCCTGACTCATCAGGGTTCGCATTTGATACGCGTTTTCCGCGGTGTCGCGGGACTGGGCGTCGATCCAGCGAATATTTTGCCGATAGTCTTGCGCCAGTGCCAGGGCGGCCTGTGCTTCGCTTGGCTGATCTTTTTGTCCGGCCGCGGCCCAACCAATCCCGCCTGCAAAGCCCAGTGGCAGCCCCGATTCGCGTGAGATCTTCAGGCCGTAGCGAAGTCTTTCGGCGGTGGTGGCGTTGGGCTGGGCTTGCGAGTATTCGGGGGCCTCGCGCAGGACGCCACCGCCGAGCACCACCACGGCTTGAGCACCTTGCAATCGCAACTGAGCGATGCGATCGGGTGGCAAGGCCGTCGTCTGTGGCAGCAGCGTTTGCGAGAGCCACACTGCAACCGCATGACAGCTAAGCAGCCACAGGGCCAGACTCGACACGCAAAGCAGGGTCAGACCCACCCTTCGGCGAACTGTTCGTGCCTGGTCGGGCCAGACCAGCCAAGCGCTCAGCGCCAAGAGCAGCAGGGGGCCGGCTGGCGGCAAGGCCAAGGTGCTTAGAAGGGGCTTGAGTTCGCCGAGTTCCATGGAACTCATTGTCGCGCGGCGCAAGGGGGCGCGACAACAAAGACCGCTAGGAAATCGTCGCTGCGATACAGTGTCTGGTTTCAGTTGACGAGAGTGTCATGGCATGAGTGAGAGTTCTCAGATTCAAACGGTGACTTTGGGTGGCGGATGCTTCTGGTGTCTTGAGGCAGTCTTTCTGCAGGTCAGGGGTGTGTTGACGGTGGAGTCGGGATATTGCAATGGACAGGCCGAGCAACCGAGCTACGAGTCGGTTTGCAGTGGACAGACGGGTTGTGTTGAGGTGGTGCGCTTGCAGTTCGATCCGAATCAGATCGGCATGAGGGATCTGTTGGAGATCTTTTTCCTTGTTCACGATCCCACCACGCCCAACCGCCAAGGGCATGACGTCGGCACCCAGTACCGAAGCGGAATCTACTTCCACGATGGGGAACAGGAAGCCCAGGCCAGGCAGTTCATTGCCGAGCTGGTGTCCCGATCGGTCTACGAGCAGCCTATCGTCACCGAGGTACTACCAGTCCAGCATTACTGGCCGGCCGAGCCCTATCACCAGAACTACTTTGCGCGCAACCCCGGGCAAGGCTACTGCCAGCATGTGGTTCGGCCGAAGGTGGAAAAGTTTCGGCAGCGCTTGGCTCAGTGGGTGCGGCGCTGAGCCGGTTGTCCCCCTCGCTGGGCAACCGATGTCTACAAGGTTTCAGGCTCGCCCCGTCGGGTGGTGAACATTTAGCGGATCGCCCCACCGATCTTCGGGGCGCCTGTTCTCTACATCGGGTGCTTCGGTGGGTTTGTTCTCCTCATGCGGCCTGTCGTGATCCCGCTGGGTGCGTCGATCTGCCTCGCGTCGAAATTGGTGCGCAGGCGACCTGTACAGTTCTTTCATGGCTCTGACCCTCCTGATGGCATATCGTCCCTCGTGGGGATGCGCGGCCGGCTCGGAATGGATGCCTCTTGCTTGTGGGACAGGATGAGCCCCGGAGGCGCCTAAACCAGTGGCGTGTTGGGCACCGATGGCCCTGCCGGTGCGCGAAAGTCTCTTCGGTGGCAAGATGCGGTCCGGGAGAAAAGGGGAGGGCTTGGGTTGAAAATTGACCCACGCTCGACACCGCTCAAAATCGAGAATCAATGAATAACAACAGTGCGATGAACCTGCTGCCCGAATTCGTTCAGATCGATCCGCAGCGGCTGCGCGGCATGCGACGAGGGCTCGAGAAGGAGAGTCTGCGGGTCAGGCCCGATGGGATGCTGGCGCTCACGCCGCACGCATCGGCTCTTGGATCAGCGCTGACCCACCCGCATATCACCACTGATTTCTGCGAGTCGCAAATCGAGTTGGTCACCGGTGCGTACCTCACGCCCGAAGAGGTCTTGCAGGAATTGCGTGTACTGCACCAATTTGTCTACCGGGTGCTGGCCCAGCAGGGCGATGAAATGCTTTGGGTCTCGAGCATGCCTTGCGGACTGCCACCGGATGAGACCATCCCGATTGCTCGCTATGGGTCCTCCAATGTAGGCCGCGCCAAGAGCGTTTACCGGATGGGCTTGAGTCACCGTTATGGCCGTCGCATGCAGACGATCTCAGGCATTCACTACAACTGGTCCTTGCCGGGCGTCAATAGCGAGCAGTACTTTGCGTTGATTCGCAACTTCAGACGCCATGCCTTCTTGCTGCTCTATCTGTTCGGCGCTTCGCCGGCTGTTTGCTCGAGCTTTGTGGCCGGTCGGCCCCATGAATTGCAGAGCCTTGATGGCCCGACGCTGCACATGCCTTACGGCACCAGTCTGCGCATGGGGCGTCTGGGCTATCAGAGTGATGCTCAGTCCTTGCTGGCTGTCAGTTACAACAGCCTGGAGGGATATGCGGCCTCGCTTCATGAGGCCTTGACGCAGCCCTATCCGGCTTACGAAGCGGTCGGTATCCGCAATCCTGGGGGTGACTACAACCAGTTGGCCACCACTTTGCTGCAGATCGAAAACGAGTTTTACGGCACCATTCGTCCCAAGCGCACCATCTTTCAGGGCGAACGGCCGCTGCATGCTTTGCGCGAGCGCGGGGTGGAGTACGTCGAGGTTCGATTGATGGATCTCGACCCCTTCGAGCCCTTGGGCATCACTGCCTCGACGATGCGCTTTCTTGACATCTTCTTGCTGCACTGCCTGTTCAGTCCCAGTCCTGCGGATACGCCAGGCGAGATTGCGGCCCTGGCTCGCAACCAGCATCGCACGGCCGCCCGGGGGCGCGAGCCTGGCCTGATGCTTGAGCGGGGCGATTCGCAGATTGAATTGCGCCAGTGGGGTCATGAGTTGCTTGGAGCCTTCGGGCCCATAGCCGAGCGACTCGACCAATCCTTGCGTGGATCAGCGCTCGAGGGAGCCCATGCCCAGGCCCTTCTTGAGGCCCGGCAGCGTCTGGAGCAGCCACAACTCCTGCCCTCTGCCCGGGTACTGCAGTCCGTGGTGGAGTCCCACGCCCGATCCTTTGTGGCCTTTGCACGCGCGCAGTCGGCTCAGGCTCGGCAGTTGCTTCTGACGCAGCCCCTCGACCCTTTGGAGGAGCAGCGGCTGGCGCAAGCCTGTCTCGAGTCCGTCGGCGAGCAAGAGAGGATTGAGGCCATGGACAGCCTGCCTTTTGAGTTGTACCGGCAGCAGTACATGTCCGCAGATCGTCTGGGACGGCCAGGCCCCGCCACGGTTTGAATCGACATGGCGATTCAGTGGTTTCCAGGCCATATGCACCTGACTCGGCAGGCCATCGCCGAGCGTATGGACTTGATCGATGTGGTCATCGAAATGCTCGACGCGCGGCTGCCCGGCTCTAGCGCCAACCCTTTGCTGGCCGAACTCACTCGTGGCAAGCCATCGTTGAAGATTCTCAACAAGCAGGACTTGGCCGACCCCTTGCGCACCCAGGAGTGGATCGACCACTACCAGGCGCAGGTCCAGACGAGAGCCCTGGCACTCGATGCCGGTCAGTCTGCGCCGGCGCGTCGGCTCATTGCGGCGTGCCGTGAACTTGCGCCAGCGCGCCGTGGTCTTTCCAGGCCCATGCGGGTGCTCATTTGTGGCATCCCCAACGTCGGCAAGTCGACCTTGATCAACACCATGACCGGACGGCGGGCCACTCAGACCGGTGATGAAGCAGGAGTCACCCGAACCGAACAGCGCATCGTTCTGGAGGATGATTTTTATCTTTGGGACACGCCGGGCGTGCTGTGGCCGCGCATCCTCATTGAGGAGAGCGGATACCGCTTGGCTGCCAGCGGCGCGGTTGGACGCAACGCCTATGACGAGCAGGAGGTGGCACTGGAAGTGCTTGCCACTTTGAAACACCACTACGCCGCTTTGTTGGCCGAACGCTACCGAATCGAGGCTGTGTCGGCTTCGGAGCCCTTGCAGTTGCTGGAGGCCATTGCTCGGCGGCGAGGTGCGGTAGGGACAGCGGGACGCCTGAATCTTCAGAAGGCTGCCGAGATCGTGATTCACGAATTTCGCAGCGGCAGCATCGGCCGCATCAGCCTTGAGACCCCGGATGAGTTCGCTCTCTGGCGCACGCAGGCCCTGGCCCGCGAGGCGCGACGACGGGAGATCCAGCGCGAGCAAGCTGCGGCGGGGCCTTCCGGTGGCGGGCGTCGGCCGCCGAGCCGCAAGCCTGGCCTGGGCCAAAAACGGCGCTCATGAAACCTTGCCGTGCTCGGACATGTGCGACGGGCCCCGCTGTGAATCGATGGGCCCCGCTAAGATGGAGAGACTTCAACCCCATTTTCAGCAGGTGCGCGTTCTGAGTTGATGGCCCGCCTGCCAGGAGTTCGCTTGAGTACCGACACCCCCCCTTTTTTTGGTCCCACCCGATTTGGCAGCGGGCAGAGCGTGGCCCGCATGGAGGACGACGCCCTTTTGCGCGGACAAGGTCGTTTTACGGACGACTTGCGTGCCGCAGTGGATGACGTACCCGACTCGCAACTGGCGCATTTGTCTTTTGTGCGATCGCCCTACGCGCACGCGCGCATCGTCTCGGTTGATACCTCTCAAGCCCTGTCCATGCCGGGGGTCTTGCTGATCGTCAGCGGGCAGGATCTGGTGGAGGCCGGTTGCAAGCCCCTGCCGGGCGTGGCCGGTTTTACCCGCGCCGGTGGAGCGCCGGCCGCGTTTGCGCCGCGGCGCGCCTTGGCGCATGAGAGGGTGCGCTTCGTTGGAGAGCCGGTGATCGCTGTGGTGGCGGCCAGCCGTGAGCAGGCACGCGATGCCGCTGAGGCCGTGGTGGTCGACTATGAGGAACTGCCGGCGGTGACGGCGATTGAGGAGGCGCTTGAAGGGTCAGTGGCAGTCTGTGAGGCGGCATCTGACAACGTGGTGGCCGAGGCACGATATGGCAAGGCTGAGGAAGCTCAACAGGCTTTCGATCAGGCCGCGCATGTGGTCAGACTGGAGTTGCACAACCAACGTTTGGCTGCCCTCACTCTGGAGCCACGCTCGGTGCTCGCCTCCTGGCAGTCGGCGAGTGGTCGACTGGTCGTTCGGATGAGCTCTCAGATGCCCTCCGGTGCTCGAAATACCGTGGCTGACTGTCTAGGGCTCGATCGCAAAGCGGTGCGAGTGGTCGTAGGCGATGTGGGTGGTGGTTTTGGCATGAAGACGGGCGCTTACCCGGAAGATGTGGCCACGGCTTACTGCGCCCATCGACTGCAGCGCTCGGTCAAGTGGATTGCAGACCGTAGCGACGAATTTCTGGCCACCACGCACGGCCGCGATCTTCATTCCCGTGCGGAGTTGGCGCTCGATGCCGATGGCAAGATTCTGGCCCTGCGGGTGCGCTCCGATGCCAATGTGGGCGCCTATCCCACCGGCACAGGAGTCGCCATCGCTTTGCTCATTGGTCCTTGGGTTCTGACGGGCGTTTACGACATCCAGCGAATCGACTACCACTTCCGTGCGGTCATGACCCACACCATGTCCACGGCCGCCTACCGGGGGGCGGGGCGTCCGGAATCCATCTACATCATTGAGCGTCTGATGGATGAGGCGGCAAGGCAGACCGGCATCGATCGCATCACCTTGCGTCGTCGCAATTTCATTGCGCCAGCGCAGTTTCCTTATCGCAACGCGATGGGCCAGATCTACGACGTGGGGGCTTTTGAATCTATTTTGGACCAGGGCTTGGCCTTGGCCGACTGGGACGGGTTTGAGGCGCGGGCTGCGCATTCGGCTCGGCAGGGCAAGTGGAGAGGGCTCGGAATTGCCACCTTCCTCGAATGGACAGGCGGCAACCAAATGGAGGAGAGGGTCACTCTTTCGGTCAGGGCCGATGGCGTGATCGAGGTTTTTTCTGCCGTCATGCCCATGGGGCAGGGCATTGCCACCACACTGGCTCAACTGGTCGTCGATGCGTTTGGTGTGCCGATTGAAAAGGTCCGGGTGGTATTGGGCGATACCGACCGGGGCGATGGGTTTGGTAGCGCGGGGTCCCGGTCGCTCTTTACAGGGGGGTCGGCCATGCGCATAGGGGCCGAGCGCACGATCGCCAAGGGCCGTGCCTTGGCTGCCAAAGAGCTAGAGGCGGCTGAGGCGGATCTGATTTACGAGGCCGGTCGATTCAGCGTGGCCGGAACTGACCTGTCAATTGGCTTGTTTGAACTCGCTGCCCGACAGCAGGAACAGCGGATCGACATGGATTCAACCAGTGCAGCGGCCGGGCCGAGCTGGCCTAACGCGTGCCATGTGGCCGAGGTCGAGGTCGATCCCGCCAGCGGCAGAGTACAGGTGGTGGCCTATGCCTCGGTCAACGACGTCGGCCGGGTGGTCAACCCCACGATCGTCCGAGGCCAGCTCGACGGAGGGGCGGTGCAGGGTATTGGGCAGGCCTTGCTCGAGGCGGTGGTCTATGACGCGCAGACCGGTCAGCTGCTTACCGGCAGTTTGATGGACTATGCCGCGCCGCGGGCCGATGACAGCCCTGACTTCAAGACCGAGATGGATCAGCGCATTCCGTCCAAGAACAATCCGCTGGGGGTCAAAGGGGTGGGGGAGCTCGGCACCATAGGGGCCACGCCCGCGGTGGTCAATGCGGTGGCCGATGCGCTTGCGCGCGCTGGACGTGCCGAACTCGGTCCGCGTCTTCAGATGCCACTGACACCGGCGCGCCTCTGGCAGCTCTTGCAGGACTGAAAGGCTCTTTCGTCTCGCATCCCAGACGGTCGTCTGAGAGGGCGTTGCGTGCGGTAGCGCTACAGGAGCTGTCGCATCGCTTGAGCGGTCTCATTGAGCACGCTGAGCACGCGTTGGATGGCCTCCCTGGAGGACTCGTGACCCATGGGCATGGTGACCGAAAGGGCGGCCTGCACTTGCCCGTGCCGGTCGCGCATCGGCACAGCGATACCCCGATAGTTCAGGTCGAGCTGCTGTTCCGACAGCGCCCAGCCCTGCGCCCGCACCCGAGCCAGTTCGACTTTGAGGCGTTCCTTGCTGTTGATGGTGTAGGGCGTGTAGGTGCTCAGGGTGTGGGTGTCCAGCCACTGCTCGAGCCATTGGGGATCGCGCATGGCCAGCAGCATGAGTCCTGCTGCGGTGACCTCGGCCTTGACCCGAGCGCCCATCACATAGCCGATGTTCATGGCGCGGTTGGAGCCGTTGCGAGCAATGAAGACGATCTCGTTGCCGTCGAGCACGCTGACATAGGCGTTCTCTTGTGTGCCGGCAGTCACTCGCTGCAGATACGGCTGCACCACCCGCGGCAGGCGAGCGGACTCCAGATAGGCCTGCCCCAGCCTGAGCACCCGAGGAGTGAGCCAGTAAAGCCTGCCGTCGCCTGCGACAAAGCCCAGGTGCTGTAGGGTCAGCAGGTAGCGCCGGGCTGCCGTGCGGGTGATGCCGCATCGCTGTGCCACCTCGCTGGCATTCAGTCGTGAATGGTCGGCATCGAAACAGGCCACCACGTCCAGACCCTTTTCTAGGCCGGCGATCCAGTCCCGGCGCTGTAAGCCATCTAATTTGTCGGGGGTCTGGAAGTCAGGCATGACTAGTGAAAACCCTTTATTCGTTCGTTGATCGCATTAAAGTGTACGTTAATCGCGCGAAAGTGCGGTCTCTTTGAGCGCCTCTTCGGACGGGGCGCTACATTGCGGACATCTTCGAGCCTCATGTGCGGAGCAAGCATGGTCACTCTGGTGCAGCGCGAAAACATCATGGATGTCGAAAATCCTCTGGGCATGGAGGGCATCGAGTTCATCGAATATGCCACCGGCAGGCCCCAGGCTCTGGGGCAGGTGCTGGAGGCCATGGGCTTCAAGCCGATTGCCCGACATCGTTCGCGCGAAGTGCTGCTCTATCGACAGGGGCGTATCAATGTGATCGTCAATGCCCACGGGGCGAGCCGACCCGATGCAGCGGTTCAGGAGGACAAGCCGCGCCTGGCCGCCCTGGCCCTGAGGGTGCGCGATGCGGGCATGGCCTATCGCCGGGCGCTCGAACGCGGCGCGTGGGCGGTGCCCACGCATGTGGAGGTCATGGAGCTCAATATTCCTGCCATCCACGGCGTGGGTAGCAGCCGCATCTACTTTGTGGACCGGCATGACAAATTTTCCATCTACGACGTCGACTTTGTGCCGATTCCAGGTGTGGACCCGCATCCCCCTGCGATAGCCGGCCTGCACTTTTTCGGGGTGGTGCAGTACATCGGTAACGAACGAACGGATGACTGGACGGAGTTCTACCGGGAGCTCTTCGGTTTTTCTCAACTGCCCACCGATCAGCGTTTTGGCATCTTGCCCAAAGGTCGGATTTTGCAAAGCCCTTGTCCTGACGATAGGCGCTTTTACATACAGCTCATCGAGCCCGAGGCAGGTCTACTAGATGTGGAGGGTGATGAGCAGTTGCAGCGCGTGGGGCTTGGAACAGCCGATGTGCTGCAGACGGTGGCCGAGCTCGGCCGTTGCGGCGTGGAGTTTGTGCAATCGAAGTCGGTGCACACCGAAGCTCGAGGCGCCCTGACGCGCACATGGATGGGCAGCGTCAGCTTCGAGCTGGTCCATGACGACAGGGTGTGACATGGACTTCCGTCACCATATCAAGGACTTCGGGATGGACACCATCTCGCTGGCCGGTTCCCTGGAGGCCAAACTCAAGGCGGTGCGCGAGGCGGGTTTTTCGCAGATCATGCTTGCGGCTCGCGATGTCGTGGGTCATCCGCAAGGTTTGGATGCGGCGGTGGACTTGGTCAGGTGCAGCGGTTTGCGTGTCACCGGCTTTCAGGTTCTGCGCGACTTTGAGGGGCTCTCGGGTCACCTCCATGACTACAAGGTTGACATCGCCAAATCGATGCTGGAAATGTGCAGTGCGCTCGGTTCGAAGGTGCTGCTGGTTTGCTCCTCGACATCGGTCCACGCCTCGGGCGATGCGCAAGATCTGGTGCGCGATTTGCGCAAGCTGGCTGTGCTGGCCATTCCCAAGGGGATCAAGGTGGCCTACGAGGCCTTGTCTTGGGGGCGCAGCGTGCAGGAGTTCCCTCAGGCTTGGGAGCTCGTGCACCGCGCCGACATGCCCAATCTGGGCTTGGGCCTGGACAGCTTTCATCTGTTTGCAACCAAGACCCCTTTGGAAGATTTGGAACTGCTCGACCCAGATAAGATTTTTCTGGTGCAACTGGCCGACTTTATGTGGACTGAGATCAAGTCGCTTGAGGAGCGCATGACCACCGCCCGGCATTTCCGGGTCTTTCCCGGCGAGGGAGTGCACAGCGCTGATCTGGCTTTGCTGGTCGGCCGGCTGCACGCGCTGGGCTATCGCGGGGATTACAGCTTTGAGGTCTTTAATGACGACTACCAACAGTTGCCGCTGCCGGCGGTGGCCCAGCGGGCCTGGCGGTCGGCGCTTTGGCTGGCCGAAGATGTCTTGCAGCGCTCGGTGCCGCTGCCCAATCAGATGCGTTTGCGCAAGGTCCATTCGAGTTGAGCCCTTGTACCGAACAGCCGGAGAGATCGAGTATGAGCAGCATTTTTGAGTCTTTTCTTTCCACCCCCGAGATGACGAGCGCTTGGGGCGAGCGCGAATTTGTAGCGGCGATGCTGCGCTTTGAGGCCGCGCTGGCTGCAGCGCAGGCCGAGGCTGGTTTGATCCCCCGTGAGGCGGCGCAATCGATCATTGGCACTTGTAAGGTGGAGTTGTTTGACGTGCCGCGTGTGGCGCGTGACAGTGGGCGTGCGGGCAGTCTGGCCATTCCGTTGATCAGGGCGCTGAAGGAAACGGTGGCCATGTTCAATCCGCAGGCCGCTGCGCTGGTTCACTTGGGCAGCACCAGCCAGGATGTGATTGACACGGCGATGGCTCTGGTCTCTAAGCCGGCTCTGGCTTTGATCGATGAAGATCTACGTGCTTTGTGTACCGCGCTTGTGGAAAAAGCCCAGAGCCATGCCGATCATCCTGTGCTCGCCCGCACCTTGATGCAGCCAGCCTCGGTGACCAGCCTGGGTCTCAAGTGCATCCACTGGGTAGCGCCCCTGCTGCGCAGCCGTCAGCGTTTGCGCCGGGCCGCTGAGGACGCCCTGTGTCTACAACTTGGCGGAGCGGTGGGGCATCTGGCCCAGATGGGTCGCAAGGGGCCGCAGATTACAGCCTCGATGGCGCGCGAACTCGGACTGCGAGATCCGCAGGGCAGTTGGCACACCGAGCGCGATCGATGGGTGGCGCTGGCTTGCGAGCTCGCCTTGATGGTGGGCAGCCTGGGCAAGATGGCACGCGACATCGCCTTGATGAGCCAGTTTGAGGTCGGTGAGCTCGCCGAGCCGGCCGAGGAGGGGCGTGGCGGCTCCTCGGCGATGCCTCACAAGCGCAACCCGGTGGCTTGCATGGTGACGCTGGCCGCGGCCGAGCGAGCGCCGGCCCGGGTCGCGGCGTTGCTGGCTTGTCTCGTACAGGAGCAGGAGCGCGCGCTAGGCGGGTGGCAGGCCGAACTGGCCGAGTGGCCTGGCCTGTTGATGAGCGCGCACGGAGCGGCGCGGGCCATGGCGCAGGCGGTGCCGGCCTTGCAGGTCGACGCTGCGCGCATGCGCGGCAACATTGAGGCCTTGCGTGCGGCTCTGCCCAAGCAGGCAGCGGATGAATGGTTTGACCCGGCGCTGGCGCAGCATGCCGCCATTGAGGTGCATGCCCAACTGCAGCGATGGCGCGAGCAGGATTTGATCTGAACTTCAAAGGAATACGCATGGACTTACAGCCGCCTGCCGATGACACCCCTTACCAGCAGGGGCTGGCCAATCGTCGCCGAGTGTTGGGCGATGCCTGGGTAGACCGTTCGCTTGCCAACGTCAACGAATTCAATAGCGAATTCCAGCAATTGATCACGCGCTACGCGTGGCACGAGATCTGGGGCCGTCCGGCGCTGGGTGACAAGACTCGGCGGATGATGGTGCTGTCTAGTTTGATCGCCCTGAAGGCCTGGGAGGAATTTGCCATGCACACGCGCGCGGCGCTGGACGGCGCTGCGGACTCGGCTTTAACTGCGCAGGAACTCAAGGAAGTGATCTTGCAGTCGGCCATCTATTGCGGCGTGCCGGCCGCCAACCATGCCTTTTCAATTGCCTCGGAGATCTTGCGCGATCGCGGCCTGCTGCCACCCAAAAAAGGGTGAGTCTGGTGGCGTAATTCATCGGGCTGTGGTTTGCAGCGCTTGAGATCCTCGCCGCGGCACAATTGCGGCATGGTCCTTGAATCAAACTCTTACCCGATTGATGAGCGTCAGGTGCAGTGGACGGCAGTGCGCGCGCAGGGCTCGGGTGGTCAGAACGTGAACAAGGTCTCCTCGGCTGTGCACTTGCGTTTTGACATCGCCGCTTCGTCTTTGCCCGAGGCCGTCAAGGCACGCCTGCTCTCCAGCGGCGATGGCCGCATCAGCCAGGGGGGGGTTCTGGTGCTCAAGGCTCAGCAGCATCGAACGCTGGAGGCCAATCGCCAGGCCGCGATGGCGCGTCTGCAGGCCTGGGTGGAGGCCCACGCGGCGGCCCCAAAGCCCAGGCGGCCCACCCAGCCCACGCGGGCATCGAAGCTGCGCAGGCTGCAGGGAAAGGCTGAGCGGTCTGCGATCAAGCGCGTGCGGGCTGCGGTAACCGAGGACTGAGGTGGTTTTGCTCGTAGCTCTTTTCCCTCATGTCTGTCTTGGCAGTTAATTTGGATGACGTTCAGTTGCCGCCAGAAGCGGCAGCTTTGCTGGGGCGAGCGCGCGTCCTGAGAACCCCCTGTGGTGAGGGTGAACTGGTCTGGCATTTGTGGGGCTCGACCGAGCACAGTCCGCCCTTGGTGCTTCTGCATGGAGGCAGTGGCAGTTGGACGCACTGGGTGCGCAATATCGGGCCGCTGCTCGAACGCGGTCACTCGATTATTGCGCCAGACCTGCCCGGTTTCGGCGATTCGGCCTTGCCTCCCGGAGGTGGAGATGCCGACGTCATGCCCGCGGTTCTGGAGCAGGGTCTTCAGGTCCTCGTGGGTACGCGCCCATGTGACTTGATGGGCTTTTCCTTCGGTGCCATGGTGGCCGGTTTGTGGGCCCGAGCGGAACCGGGCCGAGTACGACGGCTGGCTCTGGTCGCCCCGCCGGGCCTGGGTCGGCCTGCCATTGAGCCCACCAAGCCCCGCGCCTGGCGGCATCTGGCCGAAGGTTCACAGCGTCAGGCTGCTCACCGGCACAACTTGCGGGAACTGATGCTCCATCATGAGGCTTCTGTCACGCCCCAGGCGTGTCAGTTGCAGCAACTCAATGCGCAGCGAGATCGCCTGCCTCACAGGCGACTTTCGCGAACGGATGTGCTGGCGCAGGCCTTGGAGCAGGTGAGCCTGGACGTTCATGTGATCTATGGCGAACAGGACCGTTACTACCGCCATCAGATTGCAGAGATCGAGGCGGTGCTGCGCAAGTGTCCTGGTTTTGTGGGCATGATCCCGGTCGCTGACGCGGGTCATTGGGTGCAATTCGAGCGGCCCTATGCCTTCCAAGCGGTTCTGTCGGATATTTGGAAATGAGTTGTCAAATTGGAGACAATAGCCGGATGAGCAGGCACTGGTATCTCATCCATTCCAAGCCCCGCCAGGAGCAGGTGGCGCTGGAAAATCTTGAGCGTCAGCTCTACCGGTGTTACCTGCCGACCCTGCGCACCGAGCGGATACGCCGCGGGGTTTTGACTCTTGCACAGGAGCCTTTGTTCACTCGCTATCTGTTCGTGCAGCTCGATACCGGGGATGGGGCGCGCAGCTGGGCCCCGATTGGTTCGACCCGCGGCGTCGCTCGTTTGGTTCGATTCGGCTCGGAACCGGCCCGTGTCAGTGATGAGCTGATCGACGCTTTGCGCGACCGAGAGGCGCTGACGACGGATGTGCAGCGACTGTTTCAGCCCGGTCAGGCGGTTCGCATCACCGCGGGGGCGTTTGCGGGCATTGAGGGCGTTTACCAGATGACCGATGGCCAGCTCCGGGCCATGGTGCTCATTGAGATGCTCTCCCGTCCCCTGGCGGTAACGGTGGACCCCGCCTCGGTGCGCGCCCTCGGCTGATCCGATCGCGCCCATCGCGCACGCCTTCGCAAGGCTGTGCTTTTGGCTCTGGAGCGGCCCGGCCTAAAATGCGACGCAGCGTCCGTTCAGTCGCCTTACCTGACTGATTGGTTCGGGTGGTGCGCCCGGTAGGGGGTTCTGCCGAATCTTCATTTCCTACTGGTCCTACCTATGAATTCATACGTCAAGTCTTTTCATCGTGCTCCCACTGCAGAGGCCCAGCTGGTTGCCTTGGTGGACGCACGTTATTTGCGCTGGCTGGCCCGCCAGGATGAGGCGGATTCCCGAGACGGTCCTGCCCGCGAAGGTTGGAACGACTGGCTGCGGTATGTGCTCTCGCGCTGCGGGGTGCGGGCTCATTTGCTGCGCACCTACTGGTATGCCGATCGAGATGACCAGGCGGTGGTGGACGAACAAACTTTGCGCCTGGTACCCGCCTCAGATGCCGATGGCTTGGCCCTGGTGCGACAGCTTGCAGCGGACCTACAGGCCCTGGTCGCGGGTGGGCGAGTGCAGGCCTTGTGCATCGCCAGTGACGATGATCGCTTGATGACGGTCATCGAGGCGGCCAAGCTCGCCGGTGTTTCGGTCTATCTGCTGGCCGACGAACGCGCGCAGTCGATGCCCCGTTTGATGCAGCAGGATCCCACATGGGCTCGTCTGCTGCGTGAGGCCGATCGTCGGATTCTGGTGCGCTCGGCCGAATGGGCTCAGGCTTTTTCCGGGCGCGTGCAGGCGGGGGTCGAGGAGCCTGTCAGTGATGAGCTCGACGCCTCCTTGCGCAGCGTGGTTCGATCCTGGTGGGATGATCTGGTGGCCGATGATCAGGACACCTTGCGTGAGGAGCTGCCAGGTCAGCGCGGTCTTCCGCCCGAGGTGGATCGCGAATTGCTGGTGCGGGCCAAGAATGCCATTGGTCGCAGCCTCAACTTCCAGGAAAAGCGTATCCTGCGCTCGTTCGCCCGCGAGCAGGCCACCGGGCTGCCGCAGGATCCAGGCGCGATGGTGCAAGAGAGCGATTGAGCGGCCTTAGCTGCTTTGGACTTTTTATTGGGGTCAGCGTCCGATAACGGGGCTGCCGGAGGGCGTTTTATGGACAGGGTGTTGCTGGTTACCGGGGCAAGCCGGGGCATAGGGGCTTCGACGGCGTTGTTGGCAGCTCGGCAAGGCTGGGCTGTCGTGGTTAATTACAGCGTCCGAGGCGATGAAGCGCAAAACGTCGTTGACCGTATTCGGGCCGAGGGGGGTCGGGCCATGGCCTTGCAGGCCGACGTGTCCGACGAGGCTCAGGTTCTGCATCTCTTTGAACAGATCGACCGTCAGTGGGGGCGTCTTTCGGGCTTGGTCAACAATGCGGGCGTGGTCGATGTGGCCGCGCGTCTGGATCAAATGAGCTGGTCGCGCTGGCGACGCATGTTTGATGTCAATGTATTGGGTAGTCTGCTTTGTGCCCGCGAGGCAGTCAAGCGGATGAGTACGCGTCACGGTGGTGCTGGGGGCAGCATCGTTAACGTATCGAGCGCGGCGGCCCGTCTGGGGTCGCCGTCGCAGTATCTGGACTACGCCGCTGCCAAGGCTGCCATTGACACCATGACCCTGGGGCTGGCCAAGGAGGTGGGGGCTGAAGGCATACGCGTCAATGCGGTCCGCCCGGGCCTGATTGAAACCGAGATTCATGCGTCCGGCGGCTTGCCCGATCGAGTGCGAGAGCTGGCCCATCAGGTCCCGATGCAAAGGGGTGGGCAGGCCGAGGAGGTGGCCCAGGCCATCGTCTGGTTGCTCTCCGATGCGGCCAGTTACACCACCATGGCGCTGCTGGACGTCACCGGCGGTCGCTGAAGGCCTTTGCATCATGACGGGCTTGTTGGGTGGGCCTTCAGTCAGTCTTCCGAAAGGCCGTTTTCGATAATTGAGTCATCACAATTGCCGGCCAGCCTCAAGGGCTGGCTGGAGGAGACGAACCATGTTCAAGGCCTTACAACTGAGCAAGCAGGATGAGGTGTTTTCTGCCGCGCTCGCGTCCCTCGATGAGGCTCTATTGCCAGCCGGTGATGTTCAGGCCCGGATGGAGTATTCGACGCTCAATTACAAGGACGCTCTGGCTATCACCAACCGCAGTCCGGTGGTGCGCAGCTGGCCCATGGTGGCTGGCATTGACGGTGCGGGCGTGGTGCTGTCCTCTTCGGACCCGCGTTGGCGCAGTGGCGCCCGCTTCATTCACAACGGCTGGGGCCTGGGGGAGACTCGCTGGGGTCTGATGGCCGAGCGCGCCAGCTTGATGGGTCAGTGGCTGGTCGAACTGCCCGAGGGCTGGACCAGCCGGCAGGCGATGGCCGTCGGTACGGCGGGTTACACCGCCATGCTCTGTGTGATGGCCCTCGAGGCCCAGGGACTCAAGCCGGGCGCCGGCGAAGTCCTGGTGACCGGCGCCAGTGGTGGCGTGGGATCGGTTGCGGTGGCCTTACTCTCCAAGCTCGGTTATGAGGTGGTGGCTGCAACCGGTAAAGCCGAGGAAGAAGGCTATCTGCGGCAATTGGGAGCACGCACGGTGATCGATAGATCGAGCCTGTCGGCGCCCGGCAAACCGCTGCAAAAAGAGCGCTGGGCCGGCGTGGTTGACGCAGTGGGCTCGCACACTCTTGCCAACGCCTGTGCCCAGACCCGTTACGGTGGGGCGGTGGCCGCCTGCGGTCTGGCGCAGGGGGCCGATTTACCCGCCAGTGTGATGCCCTTCATTCTTCGCGGTGTCAGCCTCCTTGGGGTCGACAGCGTCATGGCGCCGCTCGAGCGACGACAGCGCGCATGGCAGCGCCTGGCTCGAGACCTGGATCTGTCGCTGCTGGAGACGATGATCACCGAGATCACGATTGAACAGGCGGTTGAGTACGCTCAGGCCTTGATGCAAGGCAAGGTGCGAGGCCGAATTGTGGTGAAGATTTGAGTTCGCATTGAATCGAAGGGAGTGACCCTATGTCTGCAAGCACACTCGGCCCTCGTTTTGCCGACTTTCACCGGCAGTCGATCGAGCAGCCCGATACCTTCTGGGCAGAGCAAGCCCGCCTGATTGATTGGTTCGCGCCGCCGCAGCGGATCTGCAACTGGGACAATCCTCCCTTCGCCCGCTGGTTTGAGGGCGGGCGGGTCAATTTGTGCCACAACGCGGTGGACCGACATCTCAAGGACCGCGCGCAGCAGGCTGCCCTGATTGCCATTTCCACCGAGACGGGTCATGAGCGTGTCTACACCTTCGCCGAGCTGCATCAGGAGGTTCAGCGCATGGCGGCGGTGCTTCAGTCCTTGGGGGTGGTCAAGGGCGACCGGGTGTTGATCTACATGCCCATGATTGCCGAGGCGGCCTTTGCGATGCTGGCCTGCGCTCGCATCGGGGCGATTCACTGTGTGGTTTTTGGCGGTTTTGCAAGCGGCTCGCTGGCCTCGCGTATCGAGGATGCCCAGCCACGGGTGATCGTCAGCAGCGATGGTGGCTCGCGAGGCGGCAAGGCCATTGCCTACAAGCCCCTGCTTGATGAGGCAATTCGGCTTTCGGCACACAAGCCCGAGGCGGTGCTGCTGACCGATCGGGGGCTGGCCCCAATGGACCGGGTGGCCGGTCGGGATCATCTTTGGAGCGAATTGCGGCAGCGCCACCTGCACAGCCAGGTGCCCTGCGAGCCATTGGACAGCACCGACATCAGCTACACCATCTACACCAGCGGCACTACCGGCAAACCCAAGGGCGTACAGCGCGATACGGGAGGCTATGCGGTGGCGCTGGCCGCGTCGATGAAACACATCTTTGACGGCCGGCCTGGAGAAGCTTTTTTTTCGACCAGCGACATTGGATGGGTGGTGGGCCACAGCTACATCATCTATGGGCCCCTGATCGCCGGCATGGCCACCCTCATGTACGAGGGGCTGCCTACCCAGGGGATGGATGGTCAGCCGAATGGGGCGATCTGGTGGAGTTTGGTCGAAAAATACAGGGTCACCGGCATGTTCAGCGCTCCGACCGCTGTGCGGGTGCTGAAAAAGCAGGATCCAGCCCTTCTCAAGAAGCATGACCTGAGCTCCCTGCGGGCCTTGTTTCTGGCCGGCGAGCCCTTGGATGAGCCCACTGCCCGCTGGATCAGCGAGGGGCTGGGTGTCCCCATCATCGACAACTACTGGCAGACCGAGAGCGGCTGGCCGATCCTGACCCTGGCCAACCCGGTGGAGCGCATGCAGCCGCGCTTTGGCAGCCCCGGTATCCCGATGTACGGCTACAAGGTCAAGCTGCTGCATGAGGCCACCGGCGAAGAACTCACGGCACCGGGCGAAAAAGGGGTGGTTTGTATTGAGGGGCCAACACCGCCAGGCTTCATGCAGACGGTCTGGCGCGATGACGCGCGCTACGTCAAGACCTATTGGCAGAGTGTGCCCGGTAAGATGGTCTACAGCACTTTCGATTGGGGCATTCGTGATGCCGATGGATACTTCTTCATCCTCGGCCGCACGGACGATGTGATCAATGTGGCGGGTCATCGTCTGGGTACGCGCGAAATCGAAGAAAGCATCTCCGGTCATCCCCTGGTGGCCGAGGTGGCGGTGGTGGGCGTGGCTGACCATTTGAAGGGTCAGGTGGCCATGGCCTTTGCAGTGCTCAAGGATGCAAGCGTGGCTTCAGATGCGCAGGCCTCCATGAAGCTCGAAGGGGAAATCATGAAGCGGGTGGACGGTGACCTTGGCGCCGTGGCCCGGCCGTCCCGCGTTCGCTTTGTCACCGTCCTGCCCAAGACCCGCAGCGGCAAGTTACTGCGCCGGGCCATACAGGCCGTTTGCGAGGGACGGGATCCGGGGGATCTGACCACCTTGGACGACCCATCGGCGCTCGAGCAGATCCGGCAGCGGCTGGTGGGCTGAGCCCCTCAGGGCATGGGTCTTCGTTTGTCGCAGCTCGCCTGAGCGGGGCGCTGATTTTGTGGGTTTTTGGGCGCCGACCCCGCTACAATCGCGGCGCATCGTCTGTCACAGGTCCTTCCTAAGCCACAGTCGCATCCGCCAACCGGTCAAGCCGTGTCGCGGAAGGTGTTTTTAACCCGCTAATGCTTCCTCAAGGGAAGCGGAGGTCAGCGAATCATGAGCGAGTCTCGGTCCGTCTACGCCGCCTATCAAGGCAATACCTATCTCTTCGGGGGCAACGCGCCTTATGTCGAAGAGATGTACGAGAACTATCTGGCCAACCCTGGCAGCGTGCCCGAAAATTGGCGCGGGTATTTTGATGCGCTTCAGCATGTGCCGGCCGTCGACGGCACCGACGCCAAGGACGTGCCGCATCTGCCGGTGGTCAACGCCTTCGCCGACCGCGCCAAGCAGGGCGGCACCCGGGTCATCATGGCCAGCGCCGACGCCGAGATGGGGCGCAAGCGCACTGCAGTCCAGCAATTGATCGCTGCGTATCGCAACGTCGGCCAGCGCTGGGCTGATCTCGATCCGCTCAAGCGCACCGAGCGCCCGCCTATCCCTGAACTGGAACCTTCCTTCTATGGTTTTGCTGATGCAGACCAGGAGACGGTGTTCGACATCAGCAATACCTTCTTCGGCAAGGACCGGATGAGCCTGCGAGAGCTCATGAATGCGCTGCGCGAGACCTATTGCGGCACCCTGGGCGTGGAGTACATGTACACCACCGACATGACGCAAAAGCGCTGGTGGCAGCAAAAGCTCGAATCGCTGCGCAGCAAGCCGACCTTCAATGCCGAAAAGAAGAAGCACATCCTGGACCGTTTGACCGCCGCCGAGGGGCTTGAGCGATACCTGCACACCAAATATGTGGGCCAGAAGCGGTTTTCCCTCGAAGGCGGAGAGAGCTTCATCGCGGCCATGGATGAGCTGATCCAGCAGGCCGGTGCACAGGGGGTTCAGGAGATCGTGATTGGCATGGCTCACCGTGGCCGACTCAATGTGTTGGTCAACACCCTGGGCAAGATGCCCAAGGACTTGTTCGCCGAGTTTGACCATACCGCGCCTGAAGATCTTCCCGCCGGTGATGTGAAGTACCACCAGGGCTTCAGCTCCGATGTCTCCACCCCTGGCGGCCCGGTTCACCTGAGCTTGGCCTTCAACCCCTCGCACCTGGAAATCGTCAATCCGGTGGTCGAGGGATCGGTGCGCGCCCGCATGGACCGGCGCGACGACCCCAAGGGCTCGCAGGTGTTGCCCGTGCTGGTGCATGGCGATGCGGCCGTGGGCGGGCAGGGCGTTAACCAGGAAACGTTGTGCCTGGCCCAGACCCGTGGCTATTCCACCGGCGGCACGGTGCACATCATCATCAACAACCAGATTGGCTTTACCACTTCTGATCCGCGTGATTTGCGTTCAACGCTCTTCTGTACCGATATCTTCAAGATGGTCGAGGCACCGGTGCTGCATGTCAACGGAGACGACCCCGAGGCGGTGGTACTGGCAGCGCAATTGGCGCTCGAATACCGAATGACTTTCTCCGCCGATGTGGTGGTGGACATCACCTGCTTTCGCAAGCTCGGTCACAACGAGCAGGACACGCCAAGCCTGACCCAGCCCCTGATGTACAAGAAGATCAGCCAGCATCCGGGCACCCGCAAGCTCTATGCCGACAAGCTCGCAGCCCAGGGGCTGGGGCAGACCCTGGGCGATGACATGGTCAAGGCCTACCGGGCTGCACTGGATGCGGGCAAGCACACGGTTGACCCGGTGCTGACCAATTTCAAGAGCAAGTTCTCGGTGGACTGGTCGCCCTTCCTCGGCAAGAAGTGGACCGATTCGGCCGATACCGCCATTCCCCTGACCGAGTGGAAGCGCCTGGCCGAGAAGATCACCACCATCCCGCCTTCCATCACCCCACACCAACTGGTCAAAAAGGTTTATGACGACCGTGCGGCCATGGGTCGGGGCGATGTCAATGTCGACTGGGGCATGGGCGAGCACATGGCCTTCGCCTCTCTGGTGGCCAGTGGTTACCCGGTGCGGCTCAGCGGTGAGGACAGCGGGCGGGGCACCTTCACCCACCGTCATGCGGTGATCCATGACCAGAATCGTGAGAAGTGGGACACCGGTACCTATGTGCCGCTGCAGAACGTGGCGGAGAATCAGGCGCCCTTCGTGGTGATCGACTCCATCCTTTCTGAAGAAGCGGTGCTGGCCTACGAGTACGGATACGCTTCCAATGACCCCAACACGCTGGTGATCTGGGAGGCGCAATTCGGCGATTTCGCCAATGGGGCCCAGGTGGTGATCGATCAGTTCATTGCCTCTGGCGAGGTCAAGTGGGGCCGCGTCAATGGCATCACCCTGATGCTGCCGCACGGCTACGAGGGGCAGGGGCCGGAGCACAGTTCGGCGCGGGTGGAGCGGTTCATGCAGCTGGCCGCCGACACCAATATGCAGATCGTTCAGCCCACCACCGCCAGCCAGATCTTTCATGTGCTGCGTCGTCAGATGGTGCGCAACCTGCGCAAGCCCTTGGTGATCTTTACGCCCAAATCCTTGCTGCGCAACAAGGATGCGACATCGCCGCTTTCGGAATTCACCAAGGGTGGCTTTCAAACCGTCATCGGCGAGACCCGCGAGCTGCGGGCTGACAAGGTCCGTCGGGTCATCGCCTGCTCGGGCAAGGTCTACTACGACCTGATGAAAAAGCGCGAGGACAAGGGAGCCGACGATGTGGCGGTTGTGCGCATCGAGCAGCTCTACCCCTTCCCGCACAAGGCCTTTGGCGCCGAGATCAAAAAATATCCGAATGCCACCGAGATCGTCTGGTGCCAGGATGAACCGCAAAACCAGGGGGCGTGGTTCTTTATCCAGCACAACATTCACGAGAACATGACGGAAGGCCAGCGGCTGGGTTATGCCGGTCGCGCCGCGTCGGCCTCTCCAGCCGTGGGGTACTCGCACCTGCATCAGGACCAGCAAAAGGCCCTGATCGAGGCGGCCTTCGGCAAGCTCAAGGGCTTCGTGCTGTCCAAGTGATCCTGCGGGATCGATTCTGAACAGGCTCGCGTTCAATCAACACAGAGATACAAGATATGGCAATCGTAGAAGTCAAGGTTCCGCAGCTCTCCGAGTCCGTGGCAGAGGCCACCCTGCTGCAGTGGAAGAAAAAGGCCGGGCAGGCTGTAGCCGCCGATGAAATCCTGATCGACATCGAAACCGACAAGGTGGTGATGGAGGTGCCGGCTCCGGCAGCCGGGGTACTGACCGAGTTGTTGGTCGGAGATGGAGGCACGGTGGTGGCCAATCAGCTGATCGCGCGGATTGACACCGCTGCTGTGGCTGGCGCTGATGCGCCGGCGGCTGCCCCTGCGCCAGCCAGCGCTGCCGCGCCCGCGGCCGCGCCGACGGCTGCCCCGGTGGCGGCTGCGGCCTCCATGGCGGGTGTGGCCATGCCGGCTGCGGCCAAGTGGATGGCCGACCAGCAGTTGCCCCCGGGCTCGGTGCCGGGTACCGGTCGTGACGGTCGAGTGACCAAGGGCGATGTGATCGCGGCAGTGGCGGCTGGAGCGGCTAAGCCGGCCTTGGCCGCCTCCCCCATCCCCACTGGCATCCCGACGGCGGCACTGCCTCAGGTGGCGGGCCCCTCCCTGGATCTGGGGCAGCGTCCCGAGCAGCGGGTGCCCATGACGCGTCTGCGGGCCCGCATTGCCGAACGTCTGTTGCAGTCTCAGGCTACCAACGCCATCCTGACCACCTTCAACGAGGTGAACATGGCGCCAGTGATGGAGATGCGCAAGCGCTTTCAGGAGAAGTTCGAGAAGGAGCACGGCGTCAAGATCGGCTTCATGAGCTTTTTCGTCAAGGCGGCGGTGCATGCCCTCAAGAAATTCCCGGTGCTCAACGCTTCGGTCGATGGCAACGACATCGTCTACCACGGCTACTTCGACATCGGTATCGCGGTGGGCTCCCCCCGTGGCCTGGTGGTGCCGATTCTGCGCAACGCCGACCAGATGAGTTTTGCCGATATCGAGAAAAAGATTGCCGAATACGGCGCCAAAGCACGTGACGGCAAGCTCGGCATCGAGGAGATGACCGGCGGCACCTTCTCCATCTCCAATGGGGGCACTTTCGGTTCGATGTTGTCCACCCCCATCATCAACCCGCCGCAATCGGCCATTCTTGGCGTGCATGCGACCAAGGACCGGGCGGTGGTGGAGAACGGTCAGATCGTGATCCGCCCGATGAACTACCTGGCCATGAGCTACGACCACCGCATCATCGACGGCCGCGAGGCTGTGCTGGGGTTGGTGGCCATGAAAGAGGCGCTGGAGGATCCTGCGCGTCTGCTGTTCGACATTTGAGACTCTCGGCTTCTTGCCAGGCCCGGTCGGTTCGTCGCGCTGGATCTGCCGCCGACCGGTTGGGCTGTCCCTCCCTGAGGGACAGCGGCTAAAAGCGCATTCTTTCTGACCTTTCTACTCTTGCGGAAAAATCATGAGCAAATCATTTGACGTCATCGTCATCGGCGGCGGTCCGGGCGGCTACATCGCGGCCATCCGTGCAGCCCAATTGGGCATGAATGTGGCGTGTATTGACGAGTGGAAAAATGCCGCGGGTGGTCCGGCTCCAGGCGGCACCTGTACCAATGTGGGCTGCATTCCATCCAAGGCCTTGCTGCAGTCCTCAGAGCACTTTGACCATGCGAACCATCATTTTGCGGACCACGGCATCACCGCCAAGGACGTCAAGATTGATGTGGCCAAGATGCTCTCGCGCAAGGACACGGTGGTCAAGCAGAACAACGACGGAATTTTGTATCTCTTCAAGAAGAACAAGGTGGCTTTCTTTCACGGCCGTGGCTCCTTCATCAAGGCGGCCGAGGGTGGCTACGAGATCAAGGTCAGTGGCGCGGCTGAAGAGACCTTGCTGGGCAAACAGGTGATCGTCGCTACGGGCTCGAATGCACGTGCGTTGCCCGGTGTACCTTTTGATGAGGAGACCGTGCTGTCCAACGATGGCGCGCTTCGCATCGGCACGGTGCCCAAGAAGCTGGCCTTGATCGGTTCTGGTGTGATCGGCTTGGAAATGGGTTCAGTCTGGCGCCGCCTGGGCGCTGAGGTGACCATTCTGGAGGGCTTGCCCACCTTCTTGGGGGCGGTCGATGAACAGATCGCCAAGGAGGCCAAGAAGGCCTTTGACAAGCAGGGTCTGAAGATAGAGCTGGGCGTGAAGGTCGGCGAGGTCAAGTCGAGTAAGAAGGGCGTGAGCATTGCCTATGCAAATGCCAAGGGAGAGGCCCAGACGCTCGAGGCCGACAAGCTGATCGTCTCCATTGGTCGTGTACCCAACACCACGGGCCTCAATGGGGAGGCCGTAGGTCTGCAGCTCGATGAACGCGGCGCGATTGTGGTTGATAACGATTGCAAGACCAACCTGCCTGGTGTCTGGGCGGTGGGTGATGTGGTGCGCGGGCCTATGCTGGCCCACAAGGCCGAAGAGGAGGGCGTGGCCGTGGCCGAGCGCATTGCAGGCCAGCATGGTCATGTCAATTTCAACACCATCCCCTGGGTGATCTACACCAGCCCCGAGATCGCCTGGGTGGGCCGGACCGAGCAGCAGCTCAAGGCTGAGGGGGTGGCTTACAAGGCCGGCACCTTCCCCTTCCTGGCCAACGGTCGTGCACGCGCTCTGGGCGATACCACCGGCATGGTCAAGTTCCTCGCCGATGCCAAGACCGACGAGATCTTGGGCGTCCATATCGTCGGTCCGATGGCTTCAGAGCTGATCGCCGAGGCGGTGGTGGCCATGGAGTTCCGCGCATCTGCCGAGGATATTGCCCGCATCTGCCATGCCCATCCCTCCTTGAGTGAGGCCACCAAGGAGGCGGCCTTGGCTGTTGATAAACGCACACTCAACTTCTAAGCTGCAGGCAAGCCGCTGGCCATGCTTTGGGGTTAAAGTCTCGAGCCCGGGCCGGTCCCGGGCTTCGTTCTTTCTGAGCTCAAACCCTATGTCCGTTCTTGCCGCCTATCAAGCCGAACTCCAGGCGCGGGGCTATCAAAGCGATCCGGCCCAGTTGCGGGCTGTGGCGGCCCTGGAGCGCTGTGCCCAGGAGTGGGCGCATTACAAGGCCAAGCGATCGAACCTGCTCACGAAGTTCATCAGCCGACCTGAAATCCCCCGGGGGGTCTATTTGTACGGGGGCGTGGGGCGGGGCAAGAGCTTTCTGATGGACTGCTTTTTTAAGGCCGTGCCGATACGTCGCAAGACGCGTTTGCATTTCCATGAGTTCATGCGTGAGGTGCATCGCCAGTTGCGTGAACTTCAGGGGACCGTCAATCCGCTGGACGAGTTGGGCAAGCGCGTGGCCCAGCGCTACAAGCTGATCTGCTTCGATGAATTCCATGTGGCCGATATCACCGATGCGATGATTCTTCATCGCTTGCTGGCCGCCCTTTTCGACAATGGAGTTGGGTTCGTGACCACCTCCAACTTCGAGCCCGATGGGCTGTATCCTGGTGGTCTGCACCGCGACCGGTTGCTGCCTGCCATCGCCATGCTCAATGAGCGCCTGGAGGTTATCAACGTGGACAACGGCACCGACTATCGGCGCCGAACGCTGGAGCAGCTCAAGCTCTATCATTGCCCCCTGGGCGCGCAGGCCGATGCCGAGATGGCCCAGGCTTTCGAGCGACTCGCTGAGCGCCAGGACGAGGATCCCGTGCTGATCATCGAGGCCCGCGAGATTCGTGCCCGGCGTCGCGCCGGTGGGGTGGTGTGGTTTGACTTCAGGCAGTTGTGCGGTGGCCCGCGGTCGCACAATGACTATCTGGAAATAGCCAACCAATTTCATACGGTCCTGCTCTCCGATGTCCCCCAGATGCCCGCGCGCATGGCTTCGGAGGCGAGGCGTTTTACCTGGCTGGTCGATGTGCTTTATGACCGACGGGTCAAACTGATCATGTCGGCTGCCTCGCAGCCGCAGAGTCTGTACACCGAGGGCCCGCTGGCGCATGAATTTCCCCGTACCGCTTCGCGTCTGCATGAAATGCAGTCGGCTGAGTTTATGGCCCTGGAACGGCGTACCGTGGATACTCAATTGACATGAAACTCTCCGCCCTCTTTTTGCTGTTGGGCCTGACATCGGTCGCCCTGACCCCTGTGCGAGCCCAGAATTCGAACTCGGGTGCGATACCTGCGCAGGCAGTTCCCGCTGGATCGATGGCTTCTGATTCGGGGCAGAGTTCCGATACGGAGTCGACGCGCCGCGCGCGCGAGCGCTTGAAGACGGACCTCTCGCAGCAGGAAAGCGCTTGCCGTCGGGGCTTTTGGGTCAACAGTTGCCTGGAGAAGGCGAGAGAAAAATTCAGGTTGGATCTGGCCGAACTCGATCGCGTTGAGCGTGAACTGGAGAGCCAGCGACGTCAGCATCGCACGCAGGTGGCACAGGAACGTGTTCGCGACAAGCAGCAAACCCTGCAAGACCGTACCGCAGCGAGTTCGCCACCCTTGACCGATGAGGAGATCGAGCGGCGGATCGCACGGGCCCAGCAGGATCGGGCGGAGCAGGCGCAGGAGCGATCCTTGCGCCAGCAGCAAAAGCAGCGGGCTGCTGAGCAGCGCAATCAATCGCGGGAGGCGGCGGCGCGGGAACGGCGGGAGCGGGCAGAGCGTTCCCCGCCAGCCGGCTCCGATGCGCGGGGTTCCTCGCCCGGCCCGGCTGACGCTGTGCCGCAGACAGCGCGCTAAGACATGGATCTGCGGTCATCCGTGCTCGCGGCCTTCAGCCCGGGCGGGGCGCTGGCCAGCGCCGTTGAGCGCTTTCAGGCGCGCCAGGGCCAGATCGACATGGCCCTGGCGGTGGCGCATACCGTGGAACAAGGCGGCGCCCTGGTGGTGGAGGCGAGCACGGGCGTGGGAAAGACCTTCTCTTACTTGGTGCCGGCACTGCTCAGTGGAGAGCGGGTGCTTGTCTCGACGGCCACCAAGACGCTGCAGGATCAACTGCACGGACGTGATCTGCCGCGTCTGATTGAGGCCTTGAGGCTGCCTGTGAGTACGGCCCTGCTCAAGGGGCGGGCCAGTTATCTTTGCATCCACCGGATGCAGCAGGCCTTGTCAGCGCGACCGGACCATGGGCGCGAAGTGACCCGTCTGCTCGCACGTATCGAGCGATGGGCGCAAGTCACTCAGGTGGGTGACTTGGCCGAGATTGAGGACTTCGATGAGCGCTCGCCGGTCGTGCCCTTGATTACCTCCACTCGCGAAAACTGTTTAGGCTCGGCCTGCCCTAGTTTCAAGGCCTGCCATGTGCATCAGGCCCGGCGCGAGGCCCTGGCGGCCGACGTGGTGGTGATCAATCACCACCTGTTCTTTGCCGATCTGGCCATTCGTGAATCGGGAATGGCCGAATTGCTGCCGACGGTACGAATGGTGATCTTCGACGAGGCTCATCAACTTAATGAGACGGGGACGCAGTTTCTGGGCGCCGAGCTATCGACGGCTCAGCTCTTTGATTTCGTGCGCGATCTCCTGGCCGCGGGCTTGCAGATGGCGCGTGGTCTTGCAGACTGGCAGACCTTGGCAGCTGGTATTGAATACGCCGGGCGCGAGCTGCGCTTGCTTTTGGGCAAGGGTGCTTCCGGATCGCGTCTGGGTTGGCAGGGTTCTGCTCCGCAGGGTCTGGATCCCCAGTCGTGGATGCAGGCGCTTGCGAGTTTGCAGGAGGCCTTTGCGCACGCTGCCCAGGCTTTGGAGACCGTCAGCGAGCTGTCCCCCGATTTTGCTCGTCTGATCGAGCGGGTGAAGTCCTTTGGCGCTCGCCTGCAGCAATTTGCTTCTGAGGAACCGAAGAATCGGGTGCGCTGGGTCGAGATCGGACAGCAGGCGCGGTTGGTGGAGTCGCCCCTGGATATCGCGCAGTCCATGTCCGAGCATTGGGCCGCATCTGATCCGGATCAGGCTCGACGAATCTGGATCTTCACTTCAGCCACCTTGGGTGATGACGAGGGTTTGTCTTGGTTTACAGGACCTTGTGGCCTGCAGGCAGCGTCCGTTTTGCGCATCGGCAGCCCCTTCCATTACCCTGAGCAGGCAGCGCTTCACATCCCCCCGGGCTTGCCTACTCCGGATGATCCCGCGCACGCTTTGCAGGTCGCTCGTCTGGCCGGCGATTGGGCGCTGCGCCTGGGAGGACGAACCCTGGTGCTGACCACCTCGCTCAGGGCTTTGCGTCAGATCGCGCAAGTCTTGCAGGATCGCTTTGGGGACGATTCGTCTTTGGATGTATTGGTGCAGGGGCAGTGGACCCGACGCGAGTTGATCCAGCGTTTTCGGCTTGGCACCCTGGCCGGCCGCGGATGCGTGCTGGTGGGCTCGGCCTCGTTTTGGGAGGGCATCGACGTGCCCGGCGAGGCTTTGCAGTTGGTGGTGATCGACAAGTTGCCTTTTCCACCGCCCCAAGACCCCTTGGTGCAAGCCCGGTCGCAGGCCCTCGAGCTTGAGGGCCGCAGTGCCTTCAAGCATTACTCACTGCCTGAGGCGGCCGTCGCGCTCAAGCAGGGAGCAGGGCGGCTGATTCGCAGCGAGTCTGACCGGGGAGGACTGGCCGTTTGCGACAACCGCTTGCTCAGCAGAAGCTACGGTGCGCGATTGCTCAAAGCCCTGCCGCCTATGCAGAGGATCGACCAAGCCGATCAGTGGCTGGTCTGGCTCGACGGACTTACCAGAACCGATACCAGGGACGCTTGCTAGTGGCCGGATTGGCTCCGCCCAGGTACGCGCTGTTAGGGTAGGTTCGCTGCATCACCCGGAGGGTGTCATCGCGCAGGCTGGTCATGCCCAAGGCATCGTAGGAGCGGTAGAGAATGAATAGGGCCTCCTCATGCGCGGGCACGTCTCTAAACTCATTGAGAGCCGTCTGTGCGCGGTTGATGGCCGCAATGTAGGCACCGCGTGAGTGATAGTAGCGGGCCACATTGACTTCCGATTGCGCGACCGAATTGACCACGTAGGTCATGCGCAATCGGGCGTCCGCTGCGTACTTGGAGTCAGGGAAGCGGGTCACCAGTTCCTTGAAGGACTCAAAAGACTCCTTGGCAGCCTTCTGGTCGCTCTCTGACAAGTCCTTGCGAGCAAGCCGACCAAAAAGTCCCAGGTTGTCGTTGAAGTTGGCCAGACCCTTGAGGTAAAGGGCGTAGTCGACCGCAGGGCTCGTAGGGTGCAAGCGCATGAATCGATCGAGGGTGGCAATGGCCTGTGCAGGTTCCCCGGCGCGATAGTGGGCGTGTGCCTTCTCCAACTGAGCCTGCTGGGCCAGTGCCGTACCGGCGGCGCGACCTTCGAGCTTTTCAAACAGAGAGACGGCCTTGTCGTAGGCGCCGCTGGCGGCTTCCTCACGAGCCTCGGTGTAAATCTTGTTCGGGCTCCATCCTGCCGTCGGATCTTTGGGCTCGCTTGCGCAGCCGACCAAGATCAGAGGCAATGCGGCGATCAAGGGAACGATCCGTGCGGTCGATAATCCTGCGAACAGCATGCCGTGGACCTTTGCGTTGAACCTGTGATGAGCGGAACTGACCGTGATCCTGAAATTATAGGACCCGACGTGGCGCCGGACTGGGATGACGATCTCCAGGAAGGCGTCGGGGATTCGCCTGCCACCTTGCTGACCCGCCATGTCCGGGTGACCGAGGTCGGACACGGGGAGCGGCTCGATAAGGCTTTGGCCTTGATGTTGCCCGATCTCTCGCGCAATCTTGTTCAGCAGCTCATCGATGTCTCTGCGGTGCAGGTGAACGGTCGGGTGCAGACCCGCTCTGCGACCAAGGTCAGGTTGGGCGACCAGATTGAGCTGCGTTGTGATCTGGCGGCTCAGGCCCGCGCCTTTGATCCCCAGCCCATGGATTTGGCTGTGGTGTACGAGGACGCTGATTTGCTGGTTCTCGACAAACGGGTGGGTCTGGTGGTCCATCCGGCGCCGGGCCATTGGAGTGGCACGCTGCTCAATGGCCTGCTTGCGCATCATGAAGGGGCTCGGCTGCTGCCACGGGCCGGCATTGTTCACCGGCTCGACAAGGACACCAGCGGCCTCATGGTGGTGGCCAAGACCCGCGCCGCCATGGAGGCGTTGGTGGGTGCGATTTCGCGCCGAGAGGTACAGCGCGAGTATCTGGCCCTGGCTCATAAAGCCTGGCGGGGACCGGCCCAGTCGTCGGTCGAGCAGGCCATAGGCCGAGACCCCTACCAGCGCACCCGCATGGCCGTTGTCGATCCAGCGCGGCAGGCGGGTAAGTCGGCGCGTACCGATCTGCGCGTTCTGGCCAGTCAGGAGCAAGCTTGTCTGGTGCACTGTCGATTGCACACCGGGCGCACGCATCAAATTCGCGTCCACATGCGGCACCTGGGGCATCCCTTGCTTGGAGATGTTCTCTACGGAGGCAAGCCCTTGGCGGGCCTGGAGCGGCAAGGCTTGCATGCCTGGCGGCTGTCGCTCCAGCATCCCCGTACCGGGTCTCTGATCAGCTGGCGCTGTGCCTGGCCGGCTGACATGGCCGCCGCTGCCGGCACGCTTGGTCTCCAGGCCCCGGAACTGCAAGGGGGCTGAGCTACAATGGGGCAGTCACCCGGTCGGGGTGGCTTTCATCTGGGCGGTTGCTTCCGCTGCAAGGCGCTTATTCGCCTAGAGCGACGTTCCGCAGGTGGTCCGTTTTTCGGGCTCCGACTTCTCCGCTTTCGAGTTTTGATTTGATGAATACCTTGGATGCCAAGCGCGTCCTCGAGACGGCCCTCATCTGCGCGCCCCAGGCAATTGCGGTGCGAGATCTGAGCTTGCTCTTTGACGGGGCGGTAGGGGCCGATACGATCAAGCTGTTGCTGGCCCAATTGCAGGACGAGTGGGCTGGCCGCGGGGTGGAGCTGGTGCAGGTGGCATCGGGCTGGCGCTTTCAGAGCCGTCCTGAGATGCGTCCCTATTTGGACCGGCTGCATCCAGAGAAGCCGCCCAAGTACACGCGGGCGACCCTGGAGACGCTGGCGATCATTGCGTACCGACAGCCTGTGACGCGGGGTGATATGGAGGACATCAGGGGTGTCACCATCAATTCTCTGCTGCTCAAGCAGCTCGAAGACAGGGGCTGGATCGAAGTCATCGGTCACCGCGAAACCGTGGGGCGACCTGCGCTTTACGCCACCACGCGGCAATTCCTTGACGATCTGGGTCTGAAGTCCCTTGACCAACTGCCCCTGCTTGAGGGCGAGGGACTTGACCAGAGTGTTCTCGATCAGATCGAATTCGGACTGACCGAGGAGCGTATTGCCGAGCCCAGTGACCAGGTTCTGGACCCCGAAGCTCCCAAGGGGGATGGTCCCGCGACTGCGCTGCAGCCCCCTCCACCTGACGAGCCCCCGAGCTCCTGACCGACATGCTGCCAGACGAACCCTCCCCTGATTTGACAACGCCGCCTCTGCAGCCCGATCGGTCCGATACGGCGCCAACCGGGCAGGTTCCTGCTGCTGATCAGGGGCAAGGACCCGATGGTGGCCAGCAATCCCGGGAGGGCAGGCCACGTCGTCGGCGCGACCGCCGGCCTCGGGGGGGGCGCGACCGCGCTCCTGTCTCTCCCGCTTCCGCAGCCGACGACTCCCGGCCTTCCCCACGTCATGATCGCCAGGCGCCGCCGCGCCAAGCCTATCGTTTCGAGGATGTAGTGGCCGGGCAGCTCGACGCCGATGAGCAGGATCCCGCGGTCGAACTGCCGCGCAGGGTGCTTGCGCCTCAGCCTGAAAGCCCGAAACTGCACAAGGTGCTGGCGCAGGCGGGCTTGGGCTCTCGGCTTGAAATGGAGCAGCTCATTCTTGAGGGGCGAATTTCGGTCAACAATGAACCGGCGCACATAGGTCAGCGAATTCAATTCGGCGATGCCATCAAGGTCAACGGCAAACCGCTGCGTGTGCGCATTGCGCCGCCCCCCCCGAGGGTGATCGCCTATCACAAGCCGGTCGGTGAGGTGGTCACCCACGACGATCCGCAAAATCGACCGACCGTGTTTCGCAAGCTGCCGCGGCTGCAGCAGGGCAAGTGGCAGTCGGTGGGGCGACTGGATCTCAACACCGAGGGTTTGCTGCTCTTTACCAATTCGGGTGAACTGGCCAATAGGTTGATGCACCCCCGCTTTGGGCTGGAGCGTGAGTACGCGGTCCGGGTGCTGGGGGTCCTCAGCGCGGAGGAAAAGCAGCGCCTGCTTGAAGGCGTCCCGCTCGACGATGGTCTGGCGCGTTTTGGCTCGATCGAGGAAGCCGGCGCCGGGGAGGGCGTCAACTGTTGGTACCGGGTCACCATTGCCGAAGGTCGTAATCGCGAAGTTCGGCGGCTTTTTGAATCGGTGGGGCATGCGGTCAGCCGACTGATCCGGATCCGCTATGGAGCGTTCATGTTGCCACGCGGTTTGCGCCGTGGCGTGTTTGTCGAACTCGATGAGCGCGACATTGCGCTGCTCACAAGGGCATTGCGCGAGGCAGACCTGAAGGCGCGTGAGAAGGGCCGCGGGCGCGGTGGTAAGCCAGGACCGGCCGATACGCTTGCGGCGGTCGATGGACCTGCCGGCGAACAGGCCTCCGATTCCTCCGAAGTTCCTGCGTCTTCGGTTTTGCCGGATTCGGAGTCTTCCGATGCCGGGCTGAACGATGAGCCTATAGGTCCATACGAGTTTCAGCCGCCGCCGGGCGGGCATGAGCCAGGACGGATCGACGGTGGCGGAGGAGGGCGTCGAAAGCGCGCCCGCGGCAAGGGTCCCCGTCCTGGCAGCCCGCAGCCGGGCTTTAATTTGCCCAGTTCCGGCTCGGGCAAGAAGCGGCAGGGCCGCGGCGGCTCCCCAGGAGGCGGGGGACAGCCTGATCCGATGAAGACCTCATTTGGATACATCGGCGCTGACACCTTTACCCGTCAACGTGAGGGCCAGGCCAGTGGCCGCGGTGGCTCCCGTGGCGGGCGCAAGTCCGGTCGTGGTTGAGCGCTGCGTCGACCGGGGCAACCCGGGGCCGACAGGGGGATTGGTCCATCCGCTTTAAAATAAAGAGTTTTTCGTTTTCCCTCCATTGTTTTTGTCCGATTTTTTGTCCCAAGGATCTTGCATGTCTATCGAGCGCACTCTTTCCATCATCAAGCCCGACGCGGTTGCCAAGAACGTGATCGGTCAAATCTACGCCCGCTTCGAGGCTGCAGGTCTGAAGGTCGTGGCCGCTCGCATGACCCACCTCTCGCAGGGCGAGGCAGAGGCCTTCTATGCCGTGCACAAGGAGCGCCCCTTTTTCAAGGACCTGGTCCGCTTCATGGTGTCCGGTCCGGTCATGATCCAGGTGCTCGAAGGGGAGAACGCAATTGTCAAGAATCGCGATCTCATGGGGGCAACCGATCCCAAGAAAGCGGCTGCCGGAACCATCCGAGCCGACTTTGCCGACAGCATTGACGCCAACGCGGTCCATGGTTCGGATGGTCCCGAAACGGCCGCCCAGGAAGTGGCCTTCTTTTTCCCAGGCATGAGCGTCTATTCGCGTTAAACGGCACGGGGCCTGTGGCCTTTGGTTGAAGCGGGGCCTGCGGGCCCCGCTGTGCCATCAGCGGTCGACCTCTTGTTTTTATCCGGACAGGCGTTACGCTGGCGACCTGACGTGTGCCCTAGATGATGACGAACCTGCTCGGCCTTGACCACGACGCTCTGGTCGATTTTTGCGACCAGTTGGGGGAAAAGCGCTTTCGCGCCACGCAGCTCTATCGCTGGATTCATCAGCGTGGGGTTGCCGATTTCGCGCAGATGAGCGATCTGGCCCGGTCTCTGCGTGAAAAGCTATCTGGTATGGCGCAGGTGCTCGGACTCCTCCCGGTATCCACACAGCGTTCGGCCGATGGCACGATCAAGTGGCTCTTTGATGTTGGCGACGGCAATCTGATCGAGTCGGTTTACATACCGGAGACTGACCGGGGTACGCTCTGCATTTCATCGCAGGCCGGTTGTGCTGTCGGATGCCGTTTCTGCTCCACGGGGCATCAGGGCTTCAGTCGCAATCTGACTGCTTCGGAGATCGTGGCTCAGCTCTGGTTTGCCGAGCACACCCTGCGCCGTGAGCTGGGTCGCCAGGACCGAGTCATTACCAATGTCGTCATGATGGGGATGGGCGAGCCGCTGCAGAACTATTCGCAACTGCTGCCTGCCTTGCGCATCATGCTCGATGACCACGCCTATGGTCTGTCGCGGCGTCGGGTGACCGTTTCCACCTCCGGCGTGGTGCCGATGATGGATCGGCTGTCGCAGGATCTGCCGGTGGCCTTGGCCATTTCCCTGCACGCGCCCGATGATGCGCTGCGTGACCATCTGGTTCCCCTCAACCGCAAGTATCCGATTGAAGAGCTGTTACAGGCCTGTGGTCGGTATCAGAACTTTGCTCCGCGCGACTTCATGACCTTTGAGTACTGCATGCTCGATGGCATCAACGATCAGCCCGCGCAGGCCCGTGCCCTGATCGATTTGATGCGGCGGCATGCAGGCCATCTGTCAGCCAAGTTCAACCTGATTCCTTTCAATCCGTTCCCGGCCTCTGGTCTCAAGCGCTCTCCAGCCGATCGCGTGCAGGCCTTCGCTGCGATTTTGTCGGAGGCGGGGATGGTCACCACTGTCAGGAAGACCAGAGGCGATGACATTGATGCGGCCTGCGGGCAATTGGCTGGCGATGTGCGCGATCGTACCGACGTACAGCGGCGCATCGGCATTCAGCGTGTGTCCATGAAGCTCGGCCCGCAGCGCAGTGCCGGCGCACAAATTCGAGATGAAGTTTAGAAGGACTGCGTTCTGTGGGGCGGTCCTGCTCCTGGCGGGTCTCCTTTCGGCATGTGGGGTGATTCCAAGTCAGCCCTCCTCGCGGTCTGACCCCACCACAGAGTTTGATCAGACTCCAAGTCGTCGCCTGGCCCTGATTCGTCTGGAACTGGCCGATGCCTATCTGCAGCGCGGTCAGGCTATGGTGGCCCTTGACGAAGTCAAGCAGGCCTTGTTGCTCAGCCCCGAATTGCCCGCCGCTTGGACTTTGCGCGGACTGGCCTATCTCCAATTGGGCGACGAGGTCCGGGCGCGAGAGAGCTTCGACGGCGCCCTTGCGCGGGCCCCCGATGACGGGGATGCCCTGCACAACCGCGGATGGCTGATGTGCCAACAAGCCAAGGCCGACGAGGCCCAGGCTTTGTTGCGACGTGCGCTCAGTCGACCGGGCTACCGCAATGCCGACCGGACCTGGCTGGCTCTGGCCGCTTGTCAGGAGCGGGCCGGTCAGGTGTCACGGGCCGTCGAGACGCTGTCTCAGATGCCCTTGGAGCAGGTTGGGCAGCCCCAAACGCTGTGGCAGGCCGCGCGAATGGCGCGCAGGCTGGATAATCAGGCTCTAACCAGCAAATTCGGTCTGCAGCTGCGAACCCGCTTTGGGCAGTCACCGCAGGCGGCCGCTTTTGAAAAAGGCGCTTGGGATGAGTGAAACTCAAGATCAGACGACTCCTCTGCAGTCCGGTGCGGGCGCCGTCTTGCGGCAGGCTCGTGAAAGGGCGGGGCTGCACGTCGGTGCCCTGTCTGTGATCCTCAAGGTGCCGGTCAAGAGGCTTGAAGCACTCGAAGCAGATCGTTTTGATCTTTTGCCCAGTGCGGTTTTTACCCGTGCGCTAGTTCTGAGCGTTTGCCGCCATCTCAAATTGGATCCGCAGCAGGTTCTTCCTCTTTTGCCCGATCCCGACCTACCGGTCCTCTCTATCGAGGGATCGCTCAATCAACCCTTTCGGTCTCCTTCCCATAACGGTCCAGGGCGGCCTTGGTATTCGCTGACGCTGCCTGTGCTGTTGACCGCAGGGGGGTTGGCCTTGGCCGCCGCCCTGGTTTTTTTCTGGCCTGAGATTTCGGCCTGGGGGCAAAAAGAGGGTACCAGCAAGACCCAGGCATCTTCGGCGTCGGTCATTACCGAGCCGGTCCAGCCGCTTCGACTCCAGCACACGCCAGCCGACAGCGGGCCGCTTGCCGGTGCAGCGCAGTCCACCGCCTCCGCTGGTGCGCCAGTTGCACCGTCGGGGGGCGCGTCCCCTTCGTCCTCCGTACCCAAGACTTCCGCTTCATCTGTCTCTGCAGAGTCCTCGATCGTGCTGTTCCAGGTACACAAGCCGACCTGGGTCGAGGTGATGGGTCCTGGGGAACAGGTGGTTCTGCGTCGACTGCTTCAGCCAGGCGAGCAGGTGCCGGTAACGGCCGCACCGCTGCTGCGTGTGACGGTCGGTGACGTCACTGGCGTGACCGTGCTGGTGCGCGGCAGCCCGTTTGATTTAGGTCCGATTGCCCGTGGTCCCGTGGCGCGTTTTGAGGTGCAATGATGTCGCAGTGCTTGCCTATCGAGTCCGCTCGCCCGCGTTCGCGTCGTTCGGTTCAGGCTCGAATCGTCTGGGGTTCCCGGGTGGTGACAGTCGGCGGCGACGCGCCGGTTCGCGTGCAGTCGATGACCAACACCGACACGGCCGATGCGATTGCCACGGCCATCCAGTGCAAGGAATTGGCCCAGGCCGGTTCTGAGGTGGTGCGCATTACCGTGAATACGCCCGAGGCTGCTGCAGCCGTGCCGCATGTGCGCGAGCAGCTCGATCGCATGGGGATCGATGTTCCTCTGGTGGGCGATTTTCATTACAACGGCCATCGCCTGCTCAGCGACTTCCCCGCCTGTGCAGAGGCGCTTTCCAAATACCGGATCAATCCGGGCAATGTGGGCAAGGGCGATAAGCACGACAAGCAATTTGCACAGATGGTCGAGGCGGCCTTGCGCTGGGACAAGCCGGTGCGCATCGGAGTCAATTGGGGTAGCCTGGATCAGGAACTCCTGGCTCAGATGATGGATGAAAATGGTCGCCGCCCCCAGCCCTGGGACGCAAGGCAGGTGATGTACGAGGCCCTGATCACATCGGCCCTGCAGTCTGCCCAGCGGGCCGAGGCGCTGGGCATGAAGCATGAGCAGATCCTGCTGTCCTGCAAGGTATCGGGGGTGCAGGACCTGATCTCGGTGTACCGCGAACTGGCGCGCCGTACCGATCATGCCCTGCATCTGGGTCTGACCGAGGCGGGCATGGGAACCAAGGGCACAGTTGCCTCCAGTGCGGCGTTGTCGATCTTGCTGCAGGAGGGCATTGGAGACACCATTCGGGTGTCGCTGACCCCGCAGCCGGGCGAGTCGCGCACGCAAGAGGTGGTGATCGCCTCGGAGATCCTGCAGGCCTTGGGTTTGAGGATTTTTGTGCCCAGCGTGACCGCCTGCCCGGGGTGCGGGCGTACCACCAGCACCACCTTCCAAGAGCTGGCTAAGCAGATCGATGATTTTCTGCGTCTGCAAATGCCGGTTTGGCGCAAACAATACCCGGGTGTTGAAGGCCTGAAGGTTGCGGTGATGGGTTGCATCGTCAATGGGCCTGGAGAGAGCAAGCACGCCGATATCGGGATCAGTCTGCCGGGCACGGGTGAAGCCCCTGCCGCGCCGGTCTTCATTGACGGCGAGAAGCGACTGACCTTGCGGGGCGAGGGCATTGCCCGCGAATTTCAGGACATCGTCGAGAACTACATTCAAAGCCGTTTTGGCAAGCCCGCCGAGGCCACTGCCGAGCGTCAATAAATGGGCCTTTGGCCCGTCTGCACACCATGGTTGAGAAACTGAGCGCCGTCAAGGGCATGAATGACATCCTGCCGCCCGATTCGGCGCGCTGGGAATGGCTGGAGGACAAGGTCAGGGGTCTGATGGCCCGCTATGCCTACCTCAATATCCGCACTCCCATCCTTGAACACACCCGATTGTTTGTGCGCAGCATCGGCGAAGTGACCGACATCGTCGAGAAGGAGATGTACTCCTTCGAGGACCGTTCCGACAAGCACGGCCAGGCCGATTCCCTGACCATGCGTCCGGAGAACACGGCCAGCGTGGTGCGCGCGGTCACGGAGCACAACCTGCTTTACGAGGGCGGCAAGCGTCTGTACTACATGGGGCCGATGTTTCGCCGTGAGCGTCCTCAGCGTGGCCGCTATCGTCAGTTCCATCAGATCGGCGCCGAAGCCTTGGGTTTCGCAGGCCCTGACGTCGATGCAGAGCTGATTTTGCTGGCTGCTGCCCTGTGGCGTGAAATTGGCCTGAGCGACTGGCGCCTGGAGATCAATTGCCTGGGGCAACCCGAGGAAAGGGCGCGTCATCGCGAGCAACTGATCGCCTATCTGGAGCGCCATGTCGACCAGCTCGATGAAGAGGCGCGGCGACGCCTGCACAGCAATCCGCTGCGAATTCTGGACACCAAGAATCCGATGATGCAGGACTTGGTCAATCAGGCCCCGCGTCTGATTGATTTTCTGGGCCGTGACTCCCTGGCGCACTTTGAGGGTTTGCAGTCCATGCTTGAGGCAGGCGGTGTGCGCTGGACTCTCAATCCGCGTCTGGTGCGTGGGCTGGACTACTACAACCTGAGCGTTTTTGAATTTGTCACCGACAGACTGGGGGCACAGGGCACCATCTGCGCCGGCGGCCGCTATGACGGACTGATGGCCCAGATGGGGGGCAAGAGTGCGCCAGCGGTGGGCTGGGCGCTGGGAGTCGAGCGGGTGCTCGAACTGCTCAAGGAACAGGGGAGTGTCTGGCATCAGCCGGTGCCTGATGCCTTTGCGGTGATACCGGATGCCGCCTCGGTGCCTCAGGTCTTGGCTTGCTTGCAGGCCTTGCGGCAAGCGGGCGTGAGCGTTCAGATGCATGCCCCGGCAGGCGGGCAGGCGCAGGGTATGGGCAGTATGAAGTCGCAATTCAAGCGCGCCGATGCCAGTGGGGCGCGCTTTGCCTTGATATTCGGGGTCGATGAACTGGCTCAGGGCAGTGTGGCCGTCAAGCCCCTGCGCGGTCCACAGGATCAGGCGCAGGTTCTCGAGCCGCTCGACCAAGTCCAGCGCTGGGCTGGCCGTCTGCAGGGTGATCGCTGAGTTCGTTGGCTGCTCAGGGGGCTGCCAGAGCCCAGCCTTCAAGACGACCTTTGCCCGCCTACAATGCCGGGTCGCCGCTCGGAGCGCTCAAGTGCGATCCTCGGCTCGTCTCCTCTTCTTTTGACCTTGCGCCCGCGCGCCCTCATCCATGGCCAGCCCACTCGACCTCCAAGAGCAGGAACAGATCGAAGACATCAAGCACTTCTGGAGGCGCTACGGTAATGCCATCACTTGGGCCTTGATCGTGGTGCTGGGTGCCTTTGCCGCCTTCAATGGCTGGCAGTATTGGCAGCGTAAGCAGGGCGCCGAGGCGGGCGTCATGTACGACCAGGTGGAAGCGGCGGTGCAGGCGGGCGATCTGGCCCGTCTCGAGCGGGCCCTCTCCGATATCAAGGACCGATATGCGGGCACCACCTTTGCGCATCAGGCCGCTTTGCTGGCTGCTCGCACCTTGTATGAAAAGGGAAAGGCCGATGCGGCCAAGGCTTCTCTGGCCTGGGTGGTCGAGAAGACCGGGGATGACGGTCTGCGCGCGGTCGCCAGGCTGCGTCTGGCGGCGCTGGCACTGGAGGCCAAGGCCTACGACGAGGCGCTGTCCTATTTGGCCAGCGGCATCCCAGCTTCGTTCGCTGGCCTGGCGCATGATCGCCGTGGTGATATCTATCTGGCCCAGGGAAAGCCTGCCGAAGCACGGGCCGAGTACCGCAAGGCCTATGATGCGATTGAAGAGTCGGTCGAGTACCGACGCCTGGTTGAAATCAAGCTCAATGCTTTGGGTGTGGATGTGTCTGGGTCCTCCGTTGAGGTCAAGAAATGAATCGCATCTTGTGTGCACTTGGGTTAGGGGTGCTGCTGGCCGCCTGCTCGACTGGTTCCTCGCGACCCAAGCCTGCCGAGTTGTCGCCCCTGACGCCAACCATCGTGGCTCGTCAGGCCTGGTCTCTGCGGCTGCCGGGCATTGATTACCCGGCCACGGTGCACGCTCATGGCGGTCGCGTGGTGATTGGCCTGGGCGACGGCACCCTGGTCGAAATCGACGCGAACTCCGGCCGTGAGATCTGGCGCACAGCCATCGGTGCCACCCTGGCCGCGGGCGTGGGCAGTGATGGGCAAACGGTCGCAGTGGTGACCCGCACCAATGAATTGGTGGCCTTGAGGGAGGGTCGCGTGGTCTGGCGACAGCGCTTGCCCGCTCAGTCCTTTTCGACTCCTCTGGTGGCCGGTGCCCGCGTGTTCTTGTTGACTGCCGATCGTGCGGTGACCGCATTCGATGGCCAGAGCGGGCAGCGTTTGTGGACTCAGCAGCGTCCGGGCACGGACCCTCTGGTTTTGCGCCAGTCGGGGGTCATGCTGGCTGTAGGCGATACCTTGCTTGTTGGCTTGGGTGGTCGTTTGTCCGGACTCAATCCGTACAATGGCTCGGTGCGTTGGGATGTGCCGGTGGCCACGCCTCGTGGTATCAATGAAATTGAACGTCTGGTCGATCTTGTAGGCCCGGCTGCTCGCCAGGGTGCGGTGGTGTGCGCTCGCGCCTTCCAGGCCGCGGTGGCTTGCGTCGATGCGCAGCGCGGCACACTCCAGTGGACCCGCGCATCGGACGGTGATGTCGGGCTGGCTGCCGACGAGACGCTGCTGTTTGGCTCTGAAGCCGACGGACAGGTCCAGGCCTGGCGCCTTTCCAATGGTGAACGCGCCTGGAACTATGACAAGCTGCGCTTTCGGGGGCTGACGGCGCCCTTGGTGATCGGCCGCTCGGTGGCCATTGGGGATCAGCAGGGTTTCGTGCACTTGCTGTCCCGGGAGAATGGGACGCCGCTCGGACGCATGGCTACCGACGGATCAGCGGTGGCGGCCACGCCGGTGCTGTCCGGACAGACCTTGGTGGTGGTCACCCGCTCTGGCGGTGTTTTCGGATTTCTGCCCCAGTAAGGGCAGGACCAGGCGTTTGGATCGCGACGGCCCCGGATGAAGCCAGTCCTTGCCCTTGTGGGGCGGCCCAATGTGGGCAAATCCACCCTCTTCAATAGGCTGACTCGCTCGCGTGAGGCCATCGTGGCCGATTACGCCGGGCTGACCCGTGACCGTCATTACGGCAACGCCCGACTTGGCAGCCGAGCCTTCATCGTGATCGATACCGGGGGATTTGAGCCCACAGCCGAGTCGGGTATTTACCGGGAGATGGCCCGCCAGACCCGACAGGCAGTGGCCGAAGCCGATGTGGTGATTTTTGTAGTGGATGCGCGCGAAGGCTTGTCGGCTCAGGACCACGATATCGCCGGCTACCTGCGCAAGCTGGGCAAACCCACGGTTTTGGTGGCCAACAAGGCCGAGGGCATGAAATCCGGTGCGCAGTTGAGCGAGTTTTTTGAGCTCGGCCTCGGTGAGGTGTTACCCGTCTCTGCATCGCATGGGCAAGGTATCCGCAGCATGGTCGAGGCGGCCCTGGAACGGCTGGAGTTGCCCGACCACGAGGACGAGGATCCGGCGCAGGATGACAGCGGTGTAATCCGCCTGGCCGTGGCCGGGCGACCCAATGTGGGAAAGTCCACGCTCATCAACACTTGGCTGGGCGAGGAACGCTTGGTCGCCTTCGATCTGCCCGGTACCACTCGCGATGCGATCCGGGTGCCGTTCGAGCGTGACGGACGTCGCTTCGACCTCATCGATACGGCTGGCCTCAGACGCAAAGGCAAAGTTTTTGAGGCGATCGAGAAGTTCTCGGTGGTCAAGACTCTGCAGGCCATTGAAGGAGCCCATGTGGTCCTCCTGCTGCTCGACGCCTCGCAGGGCGTGACGGACCAGGACGCGCATATCGCCGGCTTTATTCTGGAAAGTGGTCGGGCTGTGGTGCTGGCAGTCAACAAATGGGATTCGGTCGATGCGTATCAGCGGCAGATGCTCGAGCGCTCCATTGAAACCCGGCTGCCCTTCATGAAGTTTGCTTCGCTGCACCGTATTTCGGCCATCAAGCGTCAGGGTTTGGGGCCCTTGTGGGCTTCCATCGTGCAGGCCCATGCCGCTGCCTTCCGCAAGATGCCCACGCCAGTTTTGACCCGCCTTCTTCTTGAGGCGGTTCAGTTCCAGCAGCCCCAGCGTGCGGGTCTGTCGCGGCCGAAGATGCGTTACGCCCATCAGGGAGGCATGAATCCGCCGGTCATCGTTATTCACGGCAATTCGCTTGACCAAGTCAGCGCCGCCTACAAGCGCTTTCTTGAAGGCCGTTTCCGCAAGGAGTTTGATCTCGTCGGTACCCCCCTTCGTATTCAGATGAAGACGGGGCAGAATCCCTACGCAAGCCGGCCATCGGATTAACCTGACACGGCGCCGGGCTCGGCCTGTGGTAATGTGCAGGTTTCGTTCATGTCTTGAACACGGAGAATATCGTGAGCAATAACAAAGGCCAGCTTCTGCAGGATCCCTTTCTCAACACCCTCCGGCGCGAACATGTGCCGGTCTCTATCTACCTGGTCAATGGCATCAAGTTGCAGGGTCAGATCGAGTCCTTCGACCAATATGTGGTGCTGCTGCGCAACACCGTGACCCAGATGGTTTACAAGCACGCCATTTCCACCATCGTGCCGGGCCGAGCGGTCAATTTCTCCTCTTCCGAAGAAGGCTCAGCGCCCTGAACGCGTCCTCCTCGCTGCCCAAGGGGCCGCCACCGGTCCTTCTGGTGGGGGTGGATTTGGGCTTGCCAAACTTTGACGCCGAGCTGGCCGAATTGGGTCTTTTGGCCCAAACGGCTGGATTGCGCCCCGTGGCGCGCATGACCTGCAAGCGCAAGGCCCCCGATGCCGCTTTTTTCGTGGGCACGGGCAAGGCCGAGGAAATCAAGTCTCTGGCCCGAGAGTCGGGAGCGTCGGAGATCTTGTTCGATCAGTCCCTCAGCCCGGCCCAACAGCGCAACCTCGAGCGCAGTCTGGAGCTTCCGGTCAATGACCGCACCCTGCTGATTCTGGAGATCTTCGCGCAGCGGGCCCGCAGCCATGAGGGCAAATTGCAGGTCGAACTGGCCCGCCTGCAGTACTTGTCGACGCGCCTGGTGCGACGCTGGTCGCACCTGGAGCGTCAGGCCGGTGGGGCGGGTCTGCGC